>JAOICL010000006.1 GCA_028131545.1 Vibrio sp.
AGGTAGTAACAAAAGCTTTCCGAACAACAGTAAATAAGTTTTAAGATTCCCACTGTGATCCCATTGCGCTAGAAAAAAGTATGTTATTCTCCTGCCAATTCGATCAAAAGCACTGTTAATTTTAACAAGCTATCCATAAAGGTAATTTCCATGCTGTCAATTTTTGATATCTATAAAGTTGGGGTTGGCCCTTCAAGTTCTCATACTAATGGTCCAATGATAGCGGGCTATCAGTTTTCTTGTTCTTTACTAGACAACCTCTCTAATATTGAAAGAATACAAGTCGATCTCTATGGCTCACTCTCTTTGACTGGCCGTGGGCACCATACCGATAGAGCAGTCATAATTGGATTACTTGGCCATAAACCGGATACATTAAAAGTATCAAGCGCCAACAATCAAATGAGCGCAGCCATTAAAGAAGGCTCTTTACTGTTAGCGAATCAAAAAGAGATTGCTTTTGATTTCGAAAAAGATGTGCTATTTCACTCTTCAACATTGCCTTTACATGAAAATGGTATGACGTTCAGTGCGTTTGATAAAGATGGACAATTACTATCATCTCAAACGTTTTATTCGATTGGTGGTGGTTTCATCGCAACTGAAGAGGAAATGTTACATGGTAAAAGTGATTCCGATATCTCTGTTGCTTTCCCATTCAAATCAGCAGATGACATGCTGTCTCAAGCAGATGAAAACGGTTTAAGCCTCGCAGGGATGATTCTTCAAAATGAAAATTCGTTCCAAGACTCTGAAGAGCTATTAAAAAAAGCCGAACAAATTTGGTCTGTCATGCAACGTTGTATGCAACGTGGCTTTGAAACCGAAGGGATTTTAGATGGCGGATTGAATGTCACCAGACGAGCTCCGAATCTACTCAAGAAGCTAGAAAACAATGCTGCTATAGAAAGTGACCCAATGGAAATTATGGATTGGATCAACTTATTTGCTTTTGCGGTAAGCGAAGAAAATGCAGCTGGTGGACAAGTCGTTACCTCACCGACAAACGGTGCTGCTGGCGTCATTCCTGCTGTCTTAATGTATTACCATAAATTCATCAAAGAACTTGATTTAAAACAGATCAAAGATTTCTTAGCTGTTTCAGGTGCCATTGGTATTTTATACAAAACCAATGCATCGATATCTGGAGCTGAAGTCGGTTGTCAGGGAGAAATTGGGGTCTCCTCGTCTATGGCAGCAGCAGGACTCACCTCTTTACGCGGTGGCTCAAATGAACAAATTTGTATTGCCGCTGAAATCGCGATGGAGCATTCATTAGGTATGACTTGCGACCCTATTGGTGGATTAGTTCAAGTTCCTTGTATTGAACGTAATGCCATGGGAGCGATGAAAGCCATTAATGCATCCCGCATGGCATTGAAGCGCACCAGCAAGAGCATCATCTCACTTGATAAAGTCATTGCGACCATGTATCAAACTGGTAAAGATATGAATTCAAAATATCGCGAAACTTCTCTCGGTGGCTTAGCCGTCATTCACATGGCTCCACCGTGCGAATAGAATAATATCAATAACCTATAACCTATAACCTATAACCTATCATAATAATTTAAACGTATTCACTCTAAGCTTATTTAGGGTGAATACGTCATCACCCTCCTGTATGTTACATTTTGACTTACAAAATCATATTCAACACCCACAGAAGTACGACCTAACTTGAAATTATGAGCTGTGATAGACCAGTCACATTAACAATAATGCCAGCGATAGCATCGCTGGCATTATTTGTATTAACAGAGTTTGTATAGACAAAGCATAAACCAACAACAAGGCTTCGAAGGTAAAATTATCACAACGCTTACCACAGCCTAACAAACCAAGTTGCATAGTCAGACAAAATAGGGGGAGTTACTCGAAAATAGGTATTCTATAATGTGGAATAAATTAAATAAGTCGATGATGTTCTGCCAAATGATGTTTGGCTTATCATTTTATGGCGTAATGGTTATCCTAACCCGTTTCTTCTTAGAAGAATTGGATTACAGCGAAGCTGATACCATGATGATCGTTGGTGCTTTCTCTGCTATCGGTCCATTATTTGCGATTGCTGGTGGATTTATTGCTGATAAGTTTCTTGGCGCATACCGTGCTCTTACCATCTCTTACGTTGGTTTCGCTGCGGGTTATGCTTTATTGGTACTAGGTGCTACCACTCTCAATGTTCCTATGACATTGTGCGGTATCGCATTAGCCAGTTATTCTCGCGGTGTGATGTCTCCTTCTTATCCTAGTCTTTATAAGCGCACCTTCCAATCCGAAAGTGACTTTGAAAATGCGTACCCTGTTAACTATTCAGTCAACAATGTAGGTGCATTAATTGGTCAATATACCTTCCCTATGTTGGCGGTTATATTTGGATTTAATGGTAGCTTCGCTTTGTCTGGCATCATGGCTTTTCTTGCTCTAGGTACATTAATGTACTTCCGTAAGGACCTTAAGCTGATCGCTAGCGAAATAGACCAAGCTCCTGTTGATGCGAAGCGTGTGACGTCATTCCTAGTACTCTCTGCTGCCATGATTGGCCTTGTTTTCTTCATGTTCCAGAACATGGATATTGGTCAAAATATCGTTTACTTTATTGGTTCCGCTGCAATCATTTATTTCATTACCTTAATGACAAAAGCAACACGCTCAGAAGCATTCAAGATGGGTACAATCCTTATCATGATGTTTCTAACGACCTGCTTCTTCGTTTATTACGGTCAAATGATGACATCAATGAACATGGTTGCGATCAACACGCTTCAAGGAGACCTTTTTGGCTTTATTCCACTGGCTCCAGAAGCGGCAATGGCCATGAACCCTCTTTGGTGTATGATTGCAGGCCCTATTTTAGCCGGTACATTTACTAAATTAGAAGCTCGTAATATTAACTTCACAACAGCAACAAAGATCAGCTTTTCGTTCATCTTTACTGCAATTGCGTTTGGTATCTTAACGGTAGCCGTCAGCTCTGTGGGGAGTGATATTGCAATTCGCCCTGAAGTGTTCCTTGTGATCCACTTTTTCTTAGCGTTCGGTGAAGTGATTGTAGGTTCTCTTGTTGTTGCTTTCATTCTCTCTGTTACGCCAAAGCGCATTGAAAACTTCTCTGTGTCACTGTTCTCAGTTGCTATTGCTTTAAGTGGTATTGTTGGTGCTGTTGTTTCTAAATCCATTGCATTAGAGAAAGGTCAGAAAGTCACACAGGAAATCGTTCAAAATGTCTATGGTAACTACTACATGATGCTAACTGTCTTAGCTGTTGTGATGGTTGCGATTGCGCTGGTTGCCTCATTTGCTATCAAAAAAATGCTTGCTGCTGCTGACAAAGCACCTACTGAAAAAGACGCACACGTTGAAGCAAATAAAACAACGGTATAATCGCCAATCCTAAGTATTTAGGTTATTGGTTATCGGCTCTCCTTCTACTATAAACAATAGAAGGAGAGCCGTTTTTCTATATGACGATCATTCCGTATCGCTCATATTACTTAGAGCTGTATTACTTAGAGCCATATTCCTTAAAGCGATATTGCTTACGGCTATATTGTGGCTGCTTTATTATCAATCGTTGCCTTATTCCCTATAGAATGTACTTTAAATTGAACAAACTGATTTCTGCCTTGTTCCTTTGCACTATAGAGCGCCATATCCGCCTGTTTAATTAACTGAGTAGAATCAAAATCTTTATAGGGTATTAAGCTAGCTCCACCTATCGAAACGGTCACTTGTTTGGTCGCTTGTGAGCCTTGATGTTCAATGCCTAAATTAATGATACGTTCCAAACATTCATTCGCGACACGGCTTGGATCAGAGCAATTATTTAGAATCATCACAAACTCTTCCCCGCCATAGCGACATAGATGATCACCCGAGCGAATCGTCGCCTTAGATAACTCTTGTGCTACCTGTATTAGACATTGATCCCCTTCTAAGTGCCCATAATGGTCGTTGAATTTTTTAAACTCATCGATATCAAAAAGCAATATGGAGATAGGCCTTTGTAACTTAATACTTTGTTGCCATGAGCGCTGATAATATTCATCAAATGCTCTTCGGTTACACACTTGAGTCAAACCATCTTTCAAACTGATCTCATTCAACTTTTTATTTTGCTTTCTTAGATCGGCCGTTTGCGCTTCTACTTTATCCGTTACCACACTGTCCCTATTAACCAAGGCCAATAAGTACATGATTAATAAAATAGTAATCGTTGCACCTGCCCCTAAAGAAAAGTAGGGATAATAACTTAAGTTAGCTTTGATGTAAGAGTCTGTTGGGGTCACATTTAACACCCAATCTCTCCCCCACAATGTATTTAATGTTTGAGAACTCAAAAAACGCCCTTCAAGGCGAGAATCACCCAATGAGTTCGCCTGATAAAGACTCACCTTGTCGCCTTCTGTAACATCAATTAATTCAAAATGAAATGCATTTTGGCCCTGTTGATCTTGTAATGCTTTATCGAGAAGAGCGCCATAACTGAACACACCAAGAACGAAACCACGCAGTGTGTCCATATCGTGATGTTGAGTACCGGATAAATACAGGGGCTTCATCGCTAAAAAACCCGCTTTGTCACTCCGATCATCGACTTGAACCAACTCGATTCTACCTGAAATGAGACTTTTTCCTGAGCGAGCGGAAGCTTCTATGATGGTATTACGCTCTAAACTGGATGAAAGATCGAAACCAAAGGCCGTTTCATGTCCTTTGTAAGGCTCGACATAATAGATAGGAAAATACCTTTCTTTATCCGGGGCAGACTGCATTTGGCCGTCAATTAATGCATTGAAGGTGAAGTTAGGGTGATTACTCACATGATAAGATTCGAATGACGACCGTTGGTCATGTGTCACTTTTGGGATCCACTCCAACGCTTTAATGTCATTTTTTCTGGCGATGGTTTGCTTAGCCACATTTTGAAAAAGAGTTTCATTGGGTAATGCATCATTAAAAAATAGCACTTCCATGATATTTAATGATTCTAACCCGACTTGAATTTGTTCGTGAATTTCACTGGCATAACGAGAGGCTACCGAGTTTACCTCTTGTTGTAAAAGGGACTTCTCTTGCTGTAAGGTCAGGAAATAACCAAAGATAGAGACGGTGATACCCAATAAACCCGTAGTAAAAAGTAAGGTGTGCTGTCCTTTCTTTTTTTTAATTGAATTGTTCATACTTCCTTGCCTAATCAATTCGTTTGTATTATTAACTCTATCAAGATAATCGTAAAATGCGTAAGCATTCATCAATCATCCGACTCAATTTTATGAGACATGACTCACATAAAGTAACTATCGATAAAAAACTTCTCCCGATTGCACATCAAGATACACTTTATTTGCTCGCTTCATCTCACCACAATACACAAAATATACTTCTCCGTCGGTATACCGTGTCGAGCGGATCCACCCTTGCGTTTGAGAAAAGTCACCCAGCGTACACTCTCCTTTCTTAATTAACGTATCCATTGCTTTAATGTACGCGTCTATATTGGTTTCAACATTATCCGAGTGGCGTGCATATTCGAGTAATGTACTACGTGTTTCTTCTTTATTCATCGCTGGCTTTGTGAGAGACAGTTCTTCCATTTTAACCCACTCCGCCACCGGGTCTGCGGTATCAGTGTAGGTATAAAAAGGCGAGATACGTCCCCAACCTGCTTGAATGTCTAACACCGTCACCGTATCACCAAAATAAAACTTAACTTCACCAAAAGTAGTCTCATCCATAGCTTCATAAATTTTAAGCTCAACCACCTTACTGTAGTAATTAGTGGGTTCAAATGACGTTTCTTGAGTCAAAGCGTCTTCATTCGCTCGATCTTTTTCTTGTTGAAGCGCTTCTTCTCTTTGCTTGATATCATTGTTGTTACTTTGTATCGCTTCCATTTCATCTGAATCAGAAAAGTAAGCCATATAAATACCTACGCCTGAGCTCACAAAGCCCAATAATAACAATAAAGGTAGTAGGATTTTTTTCATACTCTGAACAATTCACTATAGCCATTCTATATAGCTTCTAATATCGGCAAGAGTAAGAAAATCATTAGGGAGAACGACAAAAAATAGGCAAAAAAATACCCGGAATAAAGAGAGGACAGTGTCTTATTTCCGGGTATTTGACTTATTATATTAAAGGCGTGTATTACGCTTTTTTAAATACTTTCTTACCAACAGTATACACTGCAACTAGAATCATGCCTGCGACTAAGCCCACAACTCCATCAAGCAACATCGGTGCTATTGCATCAAGAACTGGATTTGCTGGCAAGTGATCCAATGCTGGGTAAACAGCATGATGTATTGGTTCAATATTGTGAGTGATAATACCGCCACCGACGAAGAACATCGCTGCAGTACCCACAACTGTCAATACTTTCAAAAACTTAGGAGCAGAAATCAATAACGCTCGGCCTACGTAATATTTGAAGCTACGAGGCGTCGAATTACGTTGTAGGTATAAACCTGCATCGTCCATTTTAACAATGCCCGCGACAAGACCATAGACAAAAACCGTAATGGCTAAAGCCATAAAACATACCACACCAATTTGAACAGGCATGGGTTGGTTTTGTACTGTACCTAGTGTGATCACGATGATTTCAGCCGATAGAATAAAATCAGTACGGATAGCGATATTAATACGCTTTTTCTCATACTCTTCGCTGTGCATTTCTTCTAAACGTTCAACCGATTCAGTGGCATCTGGTTTTGGTTTGCCTAATTTTTGGGTGACTTCAATGATCTTTTCAACGCCTTCAAAGCATAAAAATAAACCACCCATTAATAGCATTGGAATAATTAACGCAGGAGCAAACCAGCTTAGTAATAAGGCACCAGGAACCAATATGGCTTTATTACGTAATGAGCCTTTTGCAACCGCCCATACAACGGGTAATTCACGTTCGGCTTTAATGCCGGTCATTTGCTGTGCATTTAGGGCTAAATCATCGCCTAATACACCTGCTGTTTTCTTTGCTGCCGTTTTTGAAACAATTGCAACGTCATCTAAAACTGCTGCTACATCGTCCAAAAGTGCAAATAATAAACCTGCCATGTTTCTCTCAACTGAAGTATGTGTATAAAAAGTGTGTCTATGAAATTTCTATGCCCAATTTATCACTTTTTTGTGTTCACCCTGTTTTGATAGCGTCAGATTTTAGTCAAAGTGTTATAATTCGCCACATACCTTTAACATGAATGAAAGAAGTTGAAGACGATAATAAAGATCGTTAAGCTGCCTTCAAATGTTAAAAGGAAGTCATTATGTCTGCACAAAAATTTAAAGGTATTGGCGTTACAGGAACACCATGGAGTGAAGCTGAGCGTAAAGAATGGTTATCAAGAGCATCAATTCAGCGTCACTATGCTGATGATGTATTACCAAAAATCAAAGCGCTCGCAGAGTCATTTGATGTTTCACAGTATGGCGCCCTTTCCTATGATGAAGCGCGCTATCCCCTATTTGTGATAAAAACTAAAGCATGGGATAACACTAAACCAACAGTCTTAGTCACCGGCGGTGTTCATGGGTATGAAACTAGTGGTGTTCATGGCGCATTAAAATTTGCACAATATTATGCGACTCAATATGAAGACATCTTCAATATTGCGATTGCTCCTTGCGTTAGCCCATGGGGTTATGAAACGATTAACCGTTGGAACCCATTAGCCATTGACCCTAATCGCTCTTTCTATGCTGACAGCCCTGCTGAAGAATCAGCGAATTTAATGGCTATGGTGAAAGAATTAGGCGCGGTACTGGTTCATATTGATTTACATGAAACGACTGATACTGATGAAACCGAGTTTCGTCCGGCGCTTGCTGCACGTGACGGTATTGAATATATCGCAGGAAGTATCCCTGATGGTTTCTACTTAGTGGATGATACTGAAAATCAAACGCCTGACTTCCAGAAAGCTGTGGTTGATGAAGTACGTAAAGTCACACACATTGCGCCAGCGGATGAAAACAACCAGATTATTGGTGCCAATGTAGAGCAAGAAGGTGTGATCAATTATCCAATGGTGAAACTAGGATTATGTGGTGGCGTGACTGAATGCAAATTTGGTACAACGACCGAAGTGTACCCTGATAGTCCAAAAGTCACCGATGAAGAGTGTAACGATGCGCAAGTTGCTGCCATTATCGGTGGTTTACAGCATGTAATCAAAACGCTTTAGAATACAATTACACTTAAGTTAACTACATCAGTTAGGGTGTATTGGTTATGAGGAATCATCCTCAATAATTCAAGACACTCTAACGATGTTTTTTAGCGACACGACTATTCAATTTCAATGCGACTATTCGATTTCAATATCCGATTTTGGTGTCGCACAACACGCTAAGATGTAGTTTTCTTCTCTTTTTTTCAAAATGTCCATTGCCGGTGTCATCGGTTGGTCCACTTCTCCCGATTTCAATACGACTCGACAAGCACCACATAAACCCGCTCGGCAGCTGTTACGAATAGGAATTCCTTTGATGTCCGTTTGGTCGAGTAAAGGTTGCTGCGTATTTCCTTCAAACTCCATTCCTTGTATACGAATTTTAACCGTATGTGGTACGTTTTCTGAGTTAATCTGTGATGCCGTATTTTGTTCCGACACATCCGATTGAGTATCGAGATAATAATCTGGTTCTTTATACTCTAACACTTCAACCTCATCATGTTGATGAATCACGCCTCGATTTTTAGCGACGACATTCTGCCCAAAGAAGACACTGCCGTGATTATTGGCTCTAAACGTGGATAGAGCGGTTAATGGCTCTTTAGAGGGGCGAAAGGCTGCTTTAGGAGTATCAATGGTGGTCATAATACAACGTTCACAAGGCTTAACGACTTCAAATTCTACCTCACCAATTCGAAATCGCTTCCAAGTATCTTCGATAAAAGGCGCGCCTGAAACCACCAGATTCGTTCTAAATTGTGACATCGAATGCTGTTCAGAACTGCGCTGATTTAATGCTTTCAACGATCCCTCACTAATAACAAGTAGTGGGTACCCATCAGCAAAACTCACATTATGGCCTAGCTTTTGACGAATACGTCGAGATTCTTGCCCTGTATACAGCAACTCAACATCCATCCCTAAATACTCAGAAAACCACGCATCCGCTTCTTTAGTGGTAGTATAAGCCGGAAATTGATCACTCCATACCGTCGCGCAAGCAATCTCTAAATCAAACTCTTTAATCGTAAGATGAAGTGCTTCTTTATTAGGCGCTGTAATATAAAGCCCGCTTTCGGTTGGCGTTGCTTCAACGTTGACCATTTCTGGATATTTTCTTGCTGTTACCATGTCACCACGACTGTCCGAAACCATAAAACGTCGATCAAAGTTAAGCCCTTGCAGTTCAACCAAAGCTCGACTGAGTTCAATCCCAGCTGTTGATTTTATTGGAAATACATTGATAGCCGTGAGTGTCGATGACATGTGTGTTCCTTAATAATAGACAAGATAAAATACCGATTATGCAGTGTAGCTTTGTATCGCATGAAGATAAACCCACTTATTATCTAAAATCGGACAAAACCTTTATTGCGCCTTTCTTATATTAAGGTATGATCCGCACGTTTAATTTTTTGTTAACTCACGGATATGGTGGACTCAATATGACAACATTAACAATCACACGCCCTGATGACTGGCACGTACATTTACGCGATGGTGATGCATTAAAAGATACTGTACGTGATATCAGCCGTTATAACGGCCGAGCTTTAATCATGCCAAACACAGTCCCACCGATTACCTCTACTGACATGGCGTTGGATTATCGTGCGCGCATCATGGATCAAAAACCAAGCAAGCAATTTGAACCACTGATGGCTTTATATTTAACCGATAATACTCAGCCAGATGAAATCCGTAAGGCAAAAGCCAGTGGCAAAGTGGTTGCAGCAAAGCTGTACCCTGCTGGTGCAACCACAAACTCAGATTCAGGCGTGACTTCAGCACAAAAGATTTACCCTGTACTAGAAGCAATGCAAGAAGAAAACATGTTGCTTCTGATTCATGGCGAAGTGACTCATCACGATGTGGATATTTTCGATCGTGAGAAGGAGTTTTTAGACACAATCCTTGGACCTATCGTTAATGATTTCCCGAACCTAAAGATTGTTTTAGAACACATTACGACCGCTGATGCAGTTAACTTTGTCAACAATGCCAATGATAATGTCGCGGCAACCATCACTGCACACCATCTAATGTATAACCGTAATCATATGTTAGTCGGTGGTATCCGCCCTCACTTCTACTGCTTACCTATTTTAAAGCGTAATACGCATCAACAAGCGCTAATTAAAGCAGCGACAAGTGGCCATGCGAAATTCTTTGCGGGTACTGATTCTGCGCCACATGCAAAGGGAAACAAAGAGACAGCGTGTGGCTGTGCAGGTCTTTACACTGCACATGCAGCCTTAGAAATGTATGCTGAAGTCTTTGAACATGAAGGAAAATTAGATAGCCTAGAAGCCTTTATGAGCTTCAATGGTCCTAATTTTTACAATCTTCCTATTAATACTGACAGCGTAACATTAACGAAAAAGACATGGACAGTACCAGCCGAAATGCCATTCGGGTCTGATATTGTTGTACCAATGCGTGCTGGCGAAGAAGTTGAATGGACCGTTAAATAATAGCAACAGTCTAAGTTAGATCTATAGCTTAAAAGCCTCACGTCATCATAGGACTGAGGCTTTTTATTATATCTCGAATGAATTTAACCGGATTAATTGGAATGAAAGACACGTCTTTTCATCATTATGTTATAAGCTTTTACTAAGTACTTGTGTAGGGCTTTCTATGACGAATACATCTCCAGCAGCAAAAGCACTCAAACGTAAAAAACGCATTGAGCGATCTCTAATGGCCTTTTGTGGCTTCGGCGCAATTGCTCTTATTGCTCTAGGTATCTTTTTATTTCAAAAAATTGCCATCAAACTTGCTCCTGTTGAAGAAATCTACGGAACTTGGGTTGAACACAACGTCTCGTCTCATGTCAAAGAAGTCTTTATCTTAAGTCAATCCGGTGTCTATCAATCAAACCGTTTAATTGCCTCTAAGTTTCATTTCGATGGGCATAATTTGAGCTTTAAGATAGGTGATACCGTCAGAACGTTTATCATGAGTAATCCGGACTTAACGGAAATAAAAACCATTTCAGACGATTACTATAAACCCGTCTATCGACTGAAGGAACGGTATAAACCCCGCGCGCGTAATGGACGATAAGCCCTATTTTTAACGACTTACCACGAAGAAAATATGAAAGGTGTTGGGAGTACTATAAACAACCCGCATAAAAGGATTTATATGACGACGTTAACAGAAGAGATATTTTTGGCCGGTGGCTGTCTATGGGGAGTGCAAGAATTTATTAAATACGTTCCTGGTGTTATTCATACCGAAGCCGGACGAGCGAATGGCCGCCATAGCCATACTCAAGGTGACTATGATGGCTATGCCGAATGCGTCAAAGTCACATTTGATCCCAGCATAACCTCAGTAAATACATTAATAACACATTTATTCGAAATCATTGACCCCTACAGCAAAAACCAACAAGGGCAAGATATTGGTGAGAAATATCGAACTGGGATATACAGTCAATATCCGCACCACTTAAATAAAGCCAAACAATGCATTTCAGCGAGACCTGATGCCAATAAAATAGCATTAGAAATTAAGCCACTAACAAACTACGTTCCAAGTGATGCCATTCATCAACATCACCTTAGTGAGCATCCTGAAAACCACCACTTATGCCATATTCCTTGGTCTCTTCTGCATAAATATAAATCTTTAAAATAGCGTTATGCTCCAACACCTACCTATCCAAACAAACACCTAACTGTCCAAATACTTATCTACCTAAAGTCGCATTGAGAGATCAAAAAAGCCCCACTCATAAGAGCAGGGCTTTATATTCAGTTAGCGAGTAGAGAGGTTATTAACCTTCGCTACGACGGCCATGACCACGCTCACCACGGTGATTACCACGGTTGTCACCGCCACGGTTACGATCAAAACGACGACCTTCGCCATTGCCACGATTACCTTCGCCATTACCACGACCGCCTTGACCGCCTTGACCGCCTTCACGGTTACCACGGTAGCCGCCGCCATCACGTTGCTGACCACGATGGCCACGATTGCCTTCACGACGAGGACCGCCATCACGACGACCGCCACGAGCTTCGCGGAAATCATTAAAGTCACATACAACAGCATCAACTGCTGTTTGACGAATACGCAGTTTACGTAATTTACCTGCTGTTTCAGAAGGCATTGCTTTTGGAAGCTGTACGTATGTTTGGCCTTTATCTAGTTTAATCGCACCAATTGAGCCTTTTGTTAGACCTAATTCGTTTGCTAAAGCACCAACGATATCTTTCACTTGTACGCCTTGCTCACGACCTACTTGTAATTGGTATGTATCCCAATCACCTGTAGAGAAGTCACGACCTTTTCCGTCATTTTCACGACGCTCTTTACGACGTTGCTTATCACGTTTTACCGCTTCAAGCATTGGGTCTTCACCAACGTAGAATAAAGGACGCTTACCTTGTTGACGCTTAAGTAAGATAGCCGCTAGTTGCGCAGCATCGATCTCTAAAGACGTTTGTAGCTTATCAACTAACTCTACAAATTTCTCTAGTGCTTTATGTTCTTTTTCCGCTTCTAGTTCAACGCCTAAATCAACTAAACGAGATTCAGCTACTTGATCACGGTGTGGAAGTTGAATCTCTTCCATTAATGATTTTGTTACACGCTCAATAGTGCGAAGCATACGCATTTGGTTTGAACGTACAAGTAGAATCGCTTTACCTTTACGGCCAGCACGACCTGTACGACCAATACGGTGAATGTACGACTCAACATCGAATGGGATATCGTAGTTAAATACGTGCGTGATACGTGGAACATCAAGACCACGAGCAACAACATCCGTTGCAACAAGAATGTCAATGACACCTTTCTTGATATTATCGACCGTACGCTCACGTTGTGCTTGAGGGATATCGCCGTGCAATGCCGATGCTTTAAAGCCGCGAGCTAAAAGCCAATCAGCAAGACGTTCAGTGTCTTGACGAGTACGTACGAAAACAATTGATGCATCTGTTTCTTCAGTTTCAAGAAGACGAGACATAGCTTCATCTTTCTCTACGCCTTTTACTACCCAGAATTGCTGCTCTACTTTATCAACCGTGTGGTTTTTACCCGCAACATCAACGTGTGCTGGGTTACGTAGGAAACGCTCAACAATGCTCTTTAGCATTGGAGGCATTGTTGCAGAGAATAGAACGCGCTGTGCTGTCGATGGAGCATGTTCCATGATCGCTGTTACGTCTTCAACAAAACCCATGTTTAGCATTTCATCAGCTTCATCTAGTACGAATGTATGAACTTCGTCTAGCTGTAAACGATCGCGGTTAATTAAATCTTGTACACGACCTGGTGTACCAACGATTAAATGAGCACCTGATCTTAGTGCACGCATTTGATCTGAAATTGACGCACCACCGTAAATTTCTAAAACTTTTAGACCCTTGATGTTTTTACCAAGGTTTTTCATCTCAGCGGCAACCTGAATCGCTAACTCACGTGTTGGTGCTAATACGATAGCTTGTGGTTTACGTTGGTTAAGATCGACTTTATTAAGAAGAGGAAGAGAGAAAGCCGCTGTTTTACCAGTACCAGTTTGTGCTTTACCTAATGCGTCTTTTCCTGCTAGAAGGTGGGGAATTGCAGCTGCTTGAATCGGAGTTGGAGATTCAAAGCCCATTGCATCTAGAGAAGAAAGAATATCGCTATTCAGGTTTAAGTCACTAAATTTTACTGTAGTTTCAGTCGTAGTTTCAGTCATTGGGATCCTGTTATATTTGTGTAATTGTCATAGGTCCCAGAGCTCTTAATTCAACACCAATCCAAGTAGAGTGCCGATTCCATCCAGATAAGGATTCAGTCTTAAAACGCATCAAGCTATTAGGGACAAAAGGGGAGCGTGATTATTCCCTAAAAACGAATTAAAATCCAGTGAAAATTGAAGTAAATCACATTTTAATTATTTATTTCATCAGAAACAGGGCAAAATAGTTGTATAGGCTTGCAATCACAAACTAACATTTCCTCCCTTCTATAGTTTCATTTCCTCCCTCCTATGGTTTATAGTGTCTGCAGTGACTGAGATAGTCTGTTTATACTGGAAGTAAAGCAAGGCACTGTCAGTATAGCATCGACCTTTTATGGGTAAGGTACTCTTACTCAAGATCAAACAACCCTATATAAAGAGTATTATGTTTCAAGATAATCCGTTATTGGCTCAACTTAAGCAGCAAATTCAAGAAACTCTTCCAAAGAAAGAAGGAACGGTCAAAGCAACCGACAAAAGTTTTGGTTTTTTAGAAGTTGATAATAAAACCAGTTACTTTATTCCGCCACCGTATATGAAAAAATGTTTACATGGCGATAAAGTAATGGCCGTTATCCGAACAGATAAAGGCAAAGAAAGTGCAGAACCACAGGAGTTATTAGAGCCATCGTTAATTCGATTTATCGGACGCATTAAATTATTTAAAGGTCGCTTAAATGTGTGCCCTGATCACCCTCAACTTAAAAAACAATCTTTAAAAGCCAAAGTAAAAAAAGGCTTAAATAAAGAAAGTTTTAACGAAGGTGATTGGGTTGTCGCTAGTTTGGTTACACACCCTTTACAAGGTGATGACGGCTTCTCTGCTGAAATTACACATAAAATCACTGATGCCGATGACAAAATCGCACCTTGGTGGGTAACATTAGCTCAAAACGATCTACCAAATAGTGAACCAGAAGGTATCGATGACTGGGCTGTCAACGACGATCCTGATCTCCAACGCGTTGATATGACCGCTGTTCCTTTTGTGACTATTGATGGCGCCTCTACCAAAGATATGGATGACGCTCTTTACGCCAAGAAAAATGACGATGGTAGCTTTGAGCTTTCTATCGCAATTGCTGATCCTACCGCGTATATCCACCCCGATGATAATATGGATAAGGTCGCCCGCGAACGAGGCTACACCATTTATTTGCCTGGTCGTAACATTCCAATGTTACCTCGTGACTTAGCAGACCATTTATGTTCTCTGATTGAAAATGAAGAGCGCCCTGCACTATGTTGTACCGTCACCATCGCCAAAGATGGTACGATCCAAGATGATATCCGCTTCTTTGCTGCGACGATACGCTCTCATGCTCGCCTTGTGTACGATCATGTTTCTGATTGGCTAGAAACGGGTAACTCAGAGGAATGGGCTCCTGACGATACCATCGCAACCGTTGTTCGTGACCTTTATGACTTCTCACTTGCACGTACTCAGTGGCGTGAAACTCATGCTGTGATTTTCCCAGATCGTCCAGATTATCATTTTGAATTAAGCGAAGACAACGACGTTGTTGCTATTCATGCTGAGATGCGCCGTACAGCCAATAAGCTCGTTGAAGAATCAATGATTACTGCAAACATTTGTGCGGGTCGAATATTAAATGCGAGCTTCTCCAGCGGTGTATTTAACTCCCACGCCGGATTTAAGCCAGAGAAGTTGGATGAAGTCGTTACGGTCATCAAAGAGAATGGCGCAGAGGGTTTTGATAAAGACAACCTAACTGAACTTGAAACCTTCGTTAAATTACGCCAATGGTTAAACACTCAAGATACCTCGTACCTTGATAACCGTATTCGTAAATTACAAAGTTATAGTGAAGTGAACAATCAGCCTCTTCCTCATTATGCGATGGGATTAGACCTATACGCAACGTGGACCTCGCCTATTCGTAAATATGGTGACATGGTCAATCATCGTATGCTTAAAGCCCATATCATGGGTAAAGAGCCGATTCAAACTCCAGATGATAACTTAGGTGAAGAACTCGCATTACACCGTAAACATCATAGAATGGCTGAACGTAATGTTAGCGATTGGCTATACGCACGAACACTGGTTGACGCACCTGAAAGCTCGACTACGTATTCGGCTGAAATTTTTGATATTTCACGTGCCGGCATGCGTGTAAGACTATTAGAAAATGGGGCTGCGGCTTTTATCCCTGGTAAACTGATTTTAGCGAATAAAGAACGATTAAAAATGAATTCCGATAATGGTACGGCATTAATTGATGGTGACGTTATCTATAAGCTAGGTGATTCATTAGAAGTGGTTCTTGCTGACGTCAGCCAAGAAAATCGTAGCCTTATCGCAAAACCAACAGAGGTTTTTGCTGACAAGCCAGCTCCGACTTCAGAATAAAGACTGACTTCATAATAAAGGCATACTTCAGAAGATAAGCTTACTTCAAAATAAAATCTTACCGCATATTAAAAGCGGTTGATGAAAAAATACCCCAACCACTTTAGTTACAAGAACTTTAGTTACAAGAATTCTAGTGACAGAAATAGTGGATTGGGGTATTTTTTATCTCTAGATTTATCTTAAATCAGACGATTGCACTTAAATGAAGTCACGTACTTTAAGCAATATCGTTTAAGACCAAAAATAAGATTGAGGATCATGTCGCAGCTCATCAAGTAGCTTATCTAGATGAAGGCTTTGAGCTTTAAAGGGATAGGGTCCCCATTTCACCTCATCATAAGGAAGATTTTTACGGTGAGGGACTTCTAAAGACCACATTTCTTTACTTTCATTCCAGAAAAGACGTGCAATCGTCGATGTTTTTTCAATATGATTAGAGTCTAATCGATAGTGTTGTTGTATAAAAATAACATCATGACTGCTCAGCACAAAATCAACTTTGTAGACATCTGTTAATGTATTTTGGTTACGATAGTGACAAAGTTTCTCGGCATGGTTCTCTAAAGAGCGTTGCAAAAAATTTAAAACTGCCATACTTTCTCCTATTACGTCCTTATCTTAAGGATAGATTAAGAGTAAAAAATTCGCATACTCCACAATAAAATAGGACATAAAAAAGGCGCTTAAAAATAAGCACCTTTATAGAAATACATTCAATGTTATTACTGATAATCAAAAATGAAGTTGGATAATAGAACTGACAATCGCTGCTGGACGACGTACACCTTCAATTTCAACTTTAATCTCACGCTCAATCTCTAAACCTTTTTTAATCGGCTCTATTCTTGTTAGAGTACTCACGGCACGTAAGCGACTGCCAACTTTAACTGGGTAAGGGAAACGAACGTTATTTAAACCTATGTTAATCACTGAACGTGCGGTTGGAAAAAGGTTCTTTTCAGGATCAACACTGTCTGTCAATTTTGGCAATAAAGCCAACGTAAAAAAACCATGAGCCACTGTTGTTTTAAATGGTGATTCTTTCTCTGCTCTCACTGGATCAGTATGGATCCATTGACGATCCTCTGTAACATCACCAAACTGATTAATACGTTCTTGAGATACGTCAAACCAATCACCTGTATGAATCACCGTGTCTACTTTCGCTTGTAATTCGTGATAAAGCTCAGCTGCTTCTGGTTTTAGCTCTATTTTTGGCTGTAGTTTTAAATCTGGTTGAACCGTATCTTCGTTAATGGCCGTTGCGGTATAGTCTTGCTTTAAACGCATTAAGAACGAACGCTGATTTGAGCGCAATTTCAAGTCATATAAGTAATCACGTACAGGATGCCCTTTCATACGATGTATGAAATCAAGGTGGTATTTAGATACAGATTCAGCTCTATGTTTCAAAAGATCGACAACTTTCATCTATCTTACCTCAAATAATCATATAAAAAGCACCCTTCTTTATGGGTGGTTACTTCGTGCTTTATCACTTTAACGGCATGTCATAAAATAACATTAATATGAATTGTTTTATATAAAATGTTCACATTGTTTTAAAAGCAAGCGATCTATAATTATATATTAAGAAATAAAAATCCCGGCAATATAATGTGAATATTTCGTCAATATTCCATTAAATTGCCGAGATTTTAGTATTTACATCCATTATTCAGAGTAAAAAGAAGCCATAATCTAATTGATTTGGCGATTTTTCACCGGGTTTGCATAACCATTCAATAAATATTTATGCGCCTCTTCTGGTAGTTCTGCTAGCTTTTTATCCAATACGGCTTTTACTTTTGAATCAACCGTATCCAGCTCACCAGCCGCTAAATAGTTAATCGGGAATAACTTATAATTTTGGTGTATTTGGCGATCAAGTTCTTTCGCAAGCAACTCTGGCGTTTCATATTCATCTTCAATAACATCACCAAAGCTCACATTGACTCGGCCTTTGTAGCCAACGAGTCCTTGAACAATACTCTCAATATCTTCGAATTCACCCTTTTCATATGTACCTTCGTTCTCTTTCATACACAATTCTCGTGCTTTAGCGATATCACAAGGGTCATTTTCATAAGAAATGGAAACCGGTACGATTTTAAGAGATTTAATGTATTCTGGAAAAGATATTTTTTGTTTTCTACCTTCTACATGAAACATTTTTAAGATCGCTGGATCGGTAAAGTCATTACCATCTTTGGCTCGACCTTCTTTTTGTGCAATCCAAATAGAGTTATTCGTATCCAAAGAATGTTTGATATAGCTCGATAATGTCGCCAATGCCTTCATCATTTCACGTGGCGCTTTCGCTGAACGTTTAACAATAAAGCTTTTATTTAAACGCATCAATTCTGTAGTACAAGGCTTTTTAAGTAAGTTATCACCGATGGCAACACGGACTGTTCTATGGTTATTGTCATGTAATCCATAGTTAACTAAAGCTGGGTCCATCGCGATATCTCGGTGATTCGAGACAAA
The DNA here is from genome assembly GCA_028131545.1 of Vibrio sp. Classification (GTDB taxonomy): domain Bacteria; phylum Pseudomonadota; class Gammaproteobacteria; order Enterobacterales; family Vibrionaceae; genus Vibrio. The sequence continues at coordinate 18,803 of JAOICL010000006.1, forward strand.
CAAATACGAGGTATTTTTATCCAACTTATCTAAGCCTTCATAAGTTACGCCATCTGTAGAACGCTTTAAAGCGGTTTTGAGATAACCTTTTACTTCTATTTGAATGGCTTCAACAGAGATAAATTTTGCGGACTTTGTTTTTAAAACGACTTTAATAATAGGAGCAAGAATACGCTTAATAAACGAAGGTGCTGCTGGGTATTTATGCTGTAAAATAGCACGAATCAACTCATCATCATGTATGAGTCGCTCAATCGCTGCTGGCACTTCTTCATCATTGTAAGGACGAATGTCAAAGTAAGGGTCTGTATCTTGAGTCATTTTAAAAATTCTTATCTACTACTTCCAAATAATGCCTTAATTATACAGAACTTCCCGACTCTTGACTCGATAATTTTCACTATAGATTCTTAACTTCGTTATGATATCTAAGCATTCACGCATCCAGATACATTTAAAATAGTCGATAGAACAAAAAAGAACATTATCGATTAGCCTTAATCTTCCCACTCCTTTTTAATCATTCTTGTTCTTTGTCTTATTGGGGATACGGGCAGTTTGCGTTACACTATTGAGCATTAGATTCCTCTAAACCAGACACCTCTGATAACTCAACGAGAAGAAAACCTTTTATGCATCAGTTTGTAAATACTCATATAATGCACAACCATTACATGCAGCTAACGCCTAGAAAAAATGCAATTAAGCACCGCCTTCTCTATGTCCAATCTGGAGTCATATTAGCCAAATTAGGTAAAAAGGAATTTGCTGTCGAAGCGGATCAAATGCTATGGCTACCCTTTGATTGCCTTTACGGATTAACGATATTACCTAATACGCAGTTTATCGATTTTCAGGTATCTTCTCGTGTTCAGCATGCTTTAGCACATCAAGCGGGTTATATTACCCCCTCACCTTTGCTTCTCGAGCTATTTAAAGCCACATCCGATGAGAATACGACTTCCGAAAAACAGGATTTAATCAATCGATTAATCTTACTTGAATGCAGTCAATCAGAACCTGTACTCTATGACACATCGACCAGTAACATTATCAACCAACAGCTTGCAAACCTAGAAACCACACTGACTTCTTCAGAGTTACGAGCAGCTCTAGTGATGAGACAAGCTCACAAAGAAATGCAATCAGGTATAAAAGAAGACACCGTTGTTCAACGATATTATCAAGGTGATCATCATTCGTTTCAACATATGAAAAACGCATTATTGGGTGATGAACACCTGTAGCGGCAACGAAAAAGGGAAGCAATAATACTTCCCTTTTTTATTTTTGAGCAATGGACATCATCAACTTTCTGCCAGAATCAAGGTCGTATTGGACGGATTCTGTTACTGAAACCCCAGAGAATCCAACGGCATTCAGTACTGATTTCACTCGTACTGTATAGTCCATCACTTCTTCCGTTTCAATAATGTCCCAAGCCATGAAGTAACCTCTTTTATTTAATAAGGTTAAAGCGATGTCTGCCACTTCTGATAAATTATTGATATAAATAAGAACACTGTTGGCAGTAATCAAATCAAACTGCTTTTCAAAGGCTGGATGCATAGCAACCAACCCTCTTGTCAATGTATCCACAACAGGCTCAACGTGCTTTAACTCTTTAAGTTCAAGCTGTTCTATCATGGCTTCTGAAGGATCAAGTGCAACCAATGATTTTGCATGTTCAGATAATAATTCGGTTAACAGGCCTGTGCCGCATCCAATATCAAGTACATGACTGCCTTTAACCGCTCCAAAATGGCCGAGAATAGAACGAAAAGCCGCTTTCGCTCGTTGCTGGTATTCTGGGTTACTATCCCAATCTGTGGCTAATTGATCCCAATCCATCGATTTATTACTCATCCAACGTACCATTACCTATTTCTATTCGCTCACCCTAAGGCTACGCTTTAAACGTTAAAGTCTCTTAAATGTCTCTGATTCTATAAGACAATATTGACATAAAAGCGATTATACAATGTTTTCTACTGAGTGCTACCCAGTGAAAAAATATTTTCGCTCTACAATCTTCAATAAGTCATAGACTTAGATCACCCTAACATATAGAGTAATAACTCTAGACTTTAAGGGCGTTTAATTTCGCCTGTGCTATACCGTACACACTCATTGGATCGTAACTTCCGATTAAATCGGCTTCACCAGCTTGACATCCCAATAGTAACTCTACCGCTTCTTTCACATGTTCAATGGCCCAAATAGTAAATTCCCCTTTGCCAATCGCTTGAACAATATCACTACGAAGCATTAAATTATGGACGTTAGATTGTGGAATAATCACTCCCTTCCCTTGCACTTCTCCTTTTAAAGCACAAACATCATAGAAACCTTCTATTTTTTCGTTGAGCCCACCAATCGGTTGAGCTTCCCCAAACTGATTCATCGAACCAGTTATCGCAAAGTGTTGCTGTACAGGGATACCTGAGAAAGCAGAAACGATGGCACAGAACTCAGCCATACTGGCACTATCACCATCAACACCGCCATAGGATTGCTCAAAGGTAATCGTCGTTGTTAAAGGTACTCGTGCGGTTTTACCAAAGATACTCAGTAAATAAGCGGAAAGTGTCATGACGCCTTTAGCATGAATACTGCCACTCATATCCACATTACGCTCAATATTAATGACTTCACCATGTCCATACGCCGTTGTTGCCGTTATACGATTAGGCGCCCCAAAAGCATATTCACTTGTCGCTAATACCGATAATGCGTTGACCTGCCCAACGGCACTTCCATCCACTTTGATCAAGGTTGTGCCATTTTCATACCCTTCCATGACCTTATCTTGTAGGCGTGAAACTCGCATTTTTTGATTGTTAAGCGCTTCTTCCACATGAGAAACTCGAATCATATTAGCATTCGATTGTTTCGCTACATAATGGCTTTCTCGTAAAAGATTGGCTATGTGAGCCGAATCCAAAGACAATTTATTTTGATTATCGGCAACACGTGAGCTGTATTCGATAATTCGACTCAACGACTTTTTATCACAATGCAGTAAGCTGTTTTCATGTGCCACACTGGCGATAAAACGCGTATATTGTATTTCAGATTCCTCTGTACGTGACATCTCATCTTCAAAGTCAGCCGTCACTCGGAACAACTCTCGGAACTCGGGATCATAATGCTGAAGTAATTGGTAAGTTCGATAATCTCCAAAGAGAATAATCTTAACATCTAAAGGAATTGGTTCTGGATCGAGCGTGACAGCGCCTGTGAGTGTCACTTCCTTTTCAAGCGATGTTAGGCTAAGTTGGCGAGCTCTTAATGCACGTTTCAACCCATCCCACACATAAGGACGTTCAAGTACTTTGACTGCATCCATCATCAGCACTCCACCATTGGCACGGTGTAAGCTTCCCCCACGAATAAGAGAGAAGTCAGTAAAGACCGTACCTTTAAAGGTCGCTGTTTCTACATGCCCAAACAGTGAATGGTAATTGGGGTTATCTTCGATAACGATAGGGAATGTGTCTGATTCTTGTGAAACAATGGTATTAATTTTGTATCGACGAGGAAGCTTTTTATCTAATGCAGCTTTCGCCATATCATCTTGTTCTGACGTATCTTCTAAAAATATATCTGCGTTTTCAACAATGTCTTTTCTTAACGCTTGTAAGTAGGCTTTCACACTACTTAACTCTTTATATTTATCGATTAAAGAAGTAATAAAGTGGTCGATGACATCCAATGCAACTTCATCATTGAGTTTCTTAATTTTGTTGCTGTATTCTTCTTCCCATTCTGTGAGCTGTCGTACCATATTACGAAGCTCAACTTCTAGTTCATCTATAGTATTAGAAAACTGATCCTTTGTACTGACATCAAGTTGTTCGAATTTTTCTTCTGTGTAGGGCTGCTCACCATCTAAAGCAACAAATTCGTAATCACCTTGTGCCGTAATCGTCAGTTGAATGCTCTTTTCTTTAGATCGTTTAGACAATATATCTAATTTCGATTGTTGTCTTTTAGTTAATTGATTTTTGAGTATATCGGCTCGGCTAAAATACATTTCATTATCGAAAGCCAAAGGCAGCGCTTTCAAAAGCTTCACCATCAGACCTTCAATATCCAATTTAAACTCTTGGCCTAAACCAGCGGGTAATTTTAGTATTTTAGGCGTTCTAATATCTTGAAAGTTAGCAATATAGCACCAGTCATATAAGGTAGTTGATGAGATATAATGGTTGTTAAGATATCGCAGTATCATCGTGCGCTTACCGAGCCCATTACGACCGACAGCATAAATGTTATACCCTTTATCTTTTGTAGACATAGCAAACTCGACGGCTTTTTGAGCTCGTTCTTGTCCGAGTATATCTTCGATTGGCGCTAAGTCCTTTGTTGATTTACTCGATAGGTTATCCAGTCGTGCCTGGTGATACACCTCACTTGCAGCTAACTTCGTTATCGCCATGCCTTTTCTCCCTCAACTTACTTGAATATATAAGTTTATACGGATTCTGTATCTTCGCAGTTTTCTCATAGAGAAATAATTTTATTCCATGGTAAATAGAACCAAAATTCATGACGTAATCTAGGATGGCTCATACTTCCAGAACCTTAATTCGAACCCATACCTTGATTGTGCCACACTGTATTCAGGCTCTGGACTTTTCAAATAAGGGATTAACATGTCAAAGAAATGGACACAACGATTTTTACAAATGGCCGAACTTGTCGGTTCTTGGAGTAAAGACCCATCGACCCAAGTTGGGGCTGTTATTACTCAAAAAAACCGCATCGTCTCTGTTGGTTTCAATGGATACCCAAACGGTATCGCAGACAGTGCCGAAACAGATGAACGTGAAATGAAGTACCTTAAAACGATTCACGCAGAAGAAAATGCCATCCTATTTGCTAAGCGAGATTTAAAAGATTGTGAAATTTGGGTAACCCATTTCCCTTGTCCTAATTGCGCAGCAAAAATCATTCAAACCGGCATTTCAATGGTACATTGTCCAAAGCAAACCGACGATTTTTTGTCTCGTTGGGGTGAAAAAATCAAGATCAGCGAGGATATGTTTACTCAGGCAGGTGTCACCGTACATTGGGTATAACGGTACATTAGGTATGAAGGTACATGGAGTATGACGGTATATTGGGTGTAAAAATATATTAAACGTAACAAAAAAGCCACCTAATGCACTATTACTAGTGACTATTAGATGGCTTTTATTTTTATCCGAAATTAACGGAATCGATTCATTGTTGGGTCCATGAAGTGGTGATTACGACCGCCACCGCCTTGTTGACCATAACCGTAACGGCTATCAAACTCTTCTTGGTCATGTCTTGACTGCATTGTACGGTACTTAAAGTGCGTACTTAGTAGAACAAGAACAGGGCCAATGATTGAACATACTAACGCCAGTGAGCCAAACCAGATAACAGAGACTAACGACACAGTATGTGGGTTAATTTGGTCTAATTCTTTTGTACCTTCTACGTGAGCTGCCATGCGGTAGATCTGGTTAGATAAGTACATTTGCGTAATATCAGAGTTAACTTCTTTCACTTTTAACTGTAAGTTAAAGTTTTCTTCGTTCAGTGCTTCGATACGGTTTAATGTATCAGTATAGGTGCTGTCTAGACGCTCTAGATCTCCATATACTCGCTCGTTCTTCTCTTTCATCTTCGCTTCTAAGTCAGCTTCTGCTTGTACCGAAGAGTTCGATGCTGATTTCTTAAGCTGTGCATGACGACGGTTTAAACCTGAAATCGTTTGGTTGTACTCTTTGATTTTTTGATCTAAATCACTAAGAACTAATGAATATTGCTCTTCTAGTGCTTTAAATCCAAAGCTACCATCGTTACCCGTTGTTTCAAGACCACCAGAAACCAATGCGTTAATCTGCTCTTGAAGCTTGTTAATTTGAACCATGTATTTTTCACGAATTTGCTCTTGTGTTGTAGAGAAGAACGACTCGTTGACTTCTTGGTCCATTAACTTACGTACATCAGCCAATTTATTTTCAAGCGTTTCGATTTGCTTTGCACGCATTGCTGAATTAGAGCCTTTGCTTTCAGACATTTGCTGAAGTGCTGCTTGTTTCTTCGCTGTTAATTCTTTAAGAACTTGAGATTTCTCTGCCATCACACGAGAGCGTGCTGCGCGGTTACGTTGAAGGCTTTTCTCTACTGCAGGTAGAGAGGTCATGCTCTTCGAGATATCTTCTTTTTGTACCGCTAGGCGGTTTTCAAATTCTTCTTCGTTTTCTTTAAACTTCGCTTCAATTTCTGCTTTCTTATCGTCGTATTCAGAACGGATACGTGCAATCTTTTCTTTGTTGATTTCAATCATATCTTGATAAGATTCGCGTTCGATTTCTTTGCGGTTCGCTTGGAACGTTAAGTTAGCAAAGTTACGCTCGAAGCCGTTAAATAAGGTTTCGAATGTAATGAAACACACAAACAATGAAAATACGATGTACAGTAATTTACTCTTCTTACCGTACCAAATACCCAAACTCAGTGGGATTTTTGATAATTCACACAGTGCAACCATAACAAAAGGGGCAGCAGCAATGAAGATAGCGATAATATTCGCGTTTGCTTCCATTGCCTGCATAGCAGTCGCACCAGAGATACCTAGACCGATAAGAACCGCGCCTAGCTCAATGAATAAAGCAAGAGAAAATACAAATTTACTCTCCTTCATTAAATCTACTTGAAACTTTTTCTTTTTCATCACCAAACTCAACTTTAAATGCTAAACAATTAATAGAGGCAAACTACCTCTGAAATATAAAAATACAGAAGAAAACCAAATGTTCTTTCTTCGTTTTCTTGATGAGGAGTATTTTATGAGTAATTAAGCATCTCGGTGTCATTGGTTTGTTTATTTTGCATCCCAAATGACAGAAAAATGTGAATTGAAACACAAAAAACCATCAAGAATAATCATTTACATTATTGAATAACCATTAAATATCAATCTGTTACACATAAATCATTATGAAACTGAGCGAATGACAAAACCATGACATTCCCTATAATCCCTTCTTTGATATGCATCAATATCACAATATACCCACCGTGTACCTTATATAGAGTAAGCATTTAAGATGGCCTTTCTTACCGCCTTTATCCCATATGTGACAAAGGCAATAGCGCTACTTATTTTATAACTGTCTATTCTTTTATAATGACTTCTTCTTTTACTTAATGATATAGGTATACACATGTCTCGTTTCCGTCGAACAAAGATTGTTGCAACACTGGGTCCAGCTACTGAATCTCAAGACATCCTGACAAAACTGATTGAGACCGGTGTCAATGTCGTACGATTGAACTTTTCACATGGTCAAACACAAGACCACATCGATAAAGCAACGCTAATACGTAACATTGCAAAAGAGCTCGATACTCATGTAGCCATCTTAGGCGACTTACAAGGCCCCAAAATTCGAGTCGCAAAGTTCAAAGAAAATAAAGTTCATTTACCCGTCGGTGCAAAGTTTGTACTCGATGCTGAATTAGACAATGATGCTGGCACAGAACACAGCGTAGGGATAGATTATAAAGCCCTCCCACAAGATTTAATTCCGACCGATACCCTATTGCTCGATGACGGACGAATACAGCTCGTCGTAAATCATATCGAAGGCCACAAAATACATACAACGGTAACGGTTGGTGGGATATTATCGAATAATAAAGGGATTAATAAAAAGGGAGGGGGTCTTTCCGCTGAAGCATTAACGGAAAAGGATAAGCGCGATATTATTACTGCTGCTCAGATCAAAGTGGATTACCTTGCTGTTTCTTTCCCTCGCACTGGAAGTGATATCCAATATGCACGTCGATTGGCTCAAGAAGCGGGATTTACCCCTAAGCTAGTCGCCAAAGTTGAACGAGCTGAAGCCGTTGCAACACCAGAAGCGATGGACGATATTATCATCGCCAGTGATGGAATTATGGTTGCTCGAGGCGATTTAGGTGTTGAAATCGGAGACCCTGAATTAGTTGCAGCCCAAAAACAGCTGATCAGTCGCGCAAGGAAGCAAAATAAATTTGTCATTACCGCAACACAAATGATGGAATCTATGATCTCCAGCCCAATGCCAACACGCGCAGAGGTCATGGATGTCGCTAACGCCGTGATTGATGGGACCGATGCTGTCATGCTTTCAGGCGAAACGGCCGCAGGTCAATACCCTATAGAAGCGGTTCGCTCTATGGCTGAAGTGTGCTTAGGCGCAGAAAAAATGCCACTCACCAGCCAGTCGAGCTATCGTATCGACCATGAATTCAAAAACATTAACGAATCCATATCAATGGCCACTATTTATGCCGCTAACCATTTAAAGGGGGTTACGGCTATGATTACCCTAACAGAAAGTGGTAGTACAGCCCTGATGATGTCTCGTTTAAGCTCAGCTTTACCTATATATGGTCTTTCTACTCATAATGAAGCGCTTAATGCCATGACCATGTATCGTGGTGTTTTCCCATTAAAGTTTAATGAACGAGGAGATGGTGGCTCTGCTATAGCACGAGCAGCGACTCAAGTATTAAAGGAAAAGGGGTTATTAACGACTGGGGATACTGTCATCATTACACAGGGCGATGTAATGAACAGTGCTGGTACAACAAACTGCATGCGAATTGTAGATGTCGAGTAATTTTCATTACTCAATAATATACCTTCTACTTCTCATCTGTACCAAAATCAAAAAAAAGAGCCTGATGGCTCTTTTTTTATTTATCTCAAAATAACTGGGGTCTACTGCGTTTTTTTCTTAGGAACAAACACTGAATCACCCACATCCACATTTTTATAGAAGCTCTTATCGCGATTAGCCGGTTTCTTCGCGACTTTCTTCTGTGTCACCTTTTTCTTACCATTCGCATTCATTGGCTTCTTGCCCTTGACTACTTTTGGTTTCAAACCTTTAAATTTACCTTTAAGATCATCAAATACAGAGAAAGCAATGTCTTGTTGTAAATACGCTTCTACTTTCTTGAAGCTTACCCAATCCTTTGGACCCACGATAGAGATCGCATCACCTTTGTTACCCGCACGTCCAGTACGCCCTACACGGTGTACATATTCTTCCGTGTGTTTCGGCATATCAAAGTTAATAACATGAGTAACATCCGAAATATCTAGGCCGCGAGACGCTATATCCGTCGTCACTAATATCTTATAAACACGACGTTCAAAACGGCTCATTATCGTATTTCGTTGATTTTGATTCAGATTACCACTTAGGGCCGTTGCTTTAAGGTTCTTTTCATTTAACTTTGTAGTTAAACGCTCAGTATCATCACGAGTCGCCGTAAAGATCATGACCTGTTGATAATCAGACGTTTCAATCAAGCGATCTAAAATGGCTTCTTTATGATCGAGATGGTCACATAAATAGAAACGCTGAGTAATGTCATGATGTTTTTCATGTGAACTACCGATCGAAACGCGTTTCGGGTTATCCAGCATCTCAGAGGCAATGTTAATGACTTCGGCATCATCTAATGTCGCAGAGAACATCAATGTCTGACGTTTGCGGTGCTTTGCTGCTAAATGGATTCGACGTAGTTCAGGCGCAAAACCTAAATCCAACATACGATCGGCTTCATCTAGGATTAATGTCTCTATACCATCGAGAAATAAAGAACGATGTTCTAAATGGTCAGCTAAGCGCCCCGGTGTTGCAACAATAAACTTAGGGTATTTTCGCAATGCTTTGACTTGATCATTAAAGTTCTCACCACCGACAATTAAAGTCGCTTCATAGGTCAAGCCACCTAACATCATTTTCAACTCACTGTACACTTGCTTAGCAAGCTCACGAGTAGGCGCCAGGATAACACCACGTGGGTCTCTAGCTGAGAAGGCCTTGTTCTTTAAAGACTTATGAATCATAGGTAATACAAAAGCAAGTGTTTTACCCGATCCTGTTTTTGATGAAGCCAACAGATCTTTACCGGCAATACTAATAGGCACAGCTTGTTTCTGAATATCAGTGGCTTTTACAAAATCATAATGCTTCAGATTTTTGAGTAATCGATTATCTAAACCTAGGTCTTTAAATTGCAAGGTACTTCTCCAAAAAGGCTAAGGGAACCCCCATAGCTGAATGTCATATCATCAAGATTATCACTCTATAATAGCGTGAAACCTCTCAAAGTGGAAAAGAAACCATTGACACTATGACAAACTTTTACAAAGGCACTCTTAATCTCAAATCATCCGGATAAGGCGTGAGATATTTTTGTTGCTCTAGATACGCATCAGGATAGACATGAAGATAATGATTGATGAGGGTGAGTGGTGCAAATAATGGTACGTTACCAATACGGTAATTATCAATAACTTGGCTTAGTTCAGCCTTTCTTTTTTTATCTAACGCTTTTTTAAAGTACCCTTGTAAATGCATCAATGTGTTTGTGTTATTTTTTCGAGATGCTCTGTGTTTGAGGGCAAACATCAATTTCTCACGGTAGAGCGTTAAAAACGCTTCCATGTCCATATCTTTTAAATTAGCCACTAAAGGCCCGAGTTCACGATACGTTTCAGGGTGATGTGCCATCAACATTAATTTGTATCGAGAGTGAAATTCAACCACTTTCTTTGGTGTAGGTTCATCGGCAAATGTTTCATAAAAATCTTGAAGACAAAAGACGCGCGTAACAAAGTTTTCACGCAGTACTGCATCATTTAAACGGCCATCCTCTTCAATAGGTAGCCATGGCATTGCATCGATTAATTCTTGAGTATGTAAGCCCACTCCGCTTTTTTCAGCTCGATTATTACCATAGACCTTGACTCTTTCCATTCCGCAAGTCGGTGAATTAGCACACACGACATACCCACATATGGGCTGTTGTGACAAGCTTTGCGCAACACCTTTAGAGTAAGCCACCATTTTGTCCGTGTGATCAATCGTACTGTCTTTCGAATCAACTAAACGCACACGCTCTTCATCTGAAATAAGCCTAATGGTTGGCCTTGGCACACCTAAGCCAATCGCCACTTCAGGGCAAATCGTCTTAAGCTCTATATAAGGCGATAATTCTTGGGTGATGAAACGGCTATTTTTATGCCCTGCATCAAAACGTACCTTTTGCCCTTCTAAACACGAACTGATACCCACTAGTGCCTTGCTAGCCATGATTGTTGTCGTCACTATCGATTCACTGTTTACTGTCATTATCATATCCATTTATTTTGCAGCTTATATAAAATTATACGACGGTATTACCCATTAAGATCATAAAGAATCCAAATAAGCTAAAAAGTAACCCTAAAATGTCTATCCGTATAGATGTCTATATTGACCAAGTACTCAACTCCATATATTATCCATCGCCTTATTTTATGTATTAATGCGGATGAGTGCAGATTCGCATCTGTACCAGACTCACTTATACTATTTTATTAAAATACAGCTTAAGAACATCTCAAGGGTAACTATGAACTTCTCAGCTAAAATTGTCGTCACAATTGCGATTGGCGCGGCTTTATACGGTATCGGCGGCCTACCTGTTTTTGGTATTCCTGTTTTCGCAAATACCACTCTAAAACCAGCAATGGCGATATTGGCTTTATTCTCCGTACTGTATGGCCCTGTTGTTGGCTTCTTAGTCGGATTCATCGGTCACTGGGTAACCGATTTATTTGCTGGGTGGGGAGTATGGCTGACTTGGGTTTTAGGCTCTGGCATTGTCGGAATGATTATTGGTCTTTTCCCAACACTCACAAAAAATCGTTTACGCCAAGGTCTGTTTACTGGCCGAGACTTTATGCTATTTATCGCCCTGACTTTGGCGGGTAATGTACTTGGTTATGGTATTTCTGCTTTCTTAGATACCGTACTGTATGCTGAACCCTTCCAAAAAGTCTTTGTTCAATTATGTTTAATTGCTGGTGGTAATACCATCATTATTGCGGCTATTGGTTACTATGTCCTTCAATCCGTCGCTAAACGTAATAAACAAAAACAAAATTTAACCGAGGAATAATCCTGTAATGTCTATCGTATTTACAGATTTTTCATTTACGTATGAATCACAAAAGACACCTACGTTAAGGAACATCAACCTCTCGATTAAGACAGGTGAGAAAGTATTGATCGTAGGACCCAGTGGGAGTGGAAAGTCGACCCTTGGGCAATGTCTTAATGGCTTAATTCCACACTCAATTAGTGGAATGACGAGTGGTACATTACACATCGCTGAAGAAAATGTTTCTTCCTTCACGATGCATCAATATAATGAAAAAGTCGGTACGGTATTACAAGATACGGATAGCCAATTTGTTGGGCTGAGTATTGGTGAAGATATTGCATTTGCACTAGAAAACCAAAATGTCTCTAATGTCGATATGTATTCCATTGTTAAATCGACAGCAAAAATGGTCGACTTAGAGACAATGTTACACCGATCGCCTCATCAGCTATCGGGTGGCCAGAAGCAACGAGTATCCTTAGCCGGTATTTTAGTTGATGACGTTGATATCCTACTTTTCGATGAACCCCTTGCCGCACTTGACCCCGTGACGAGTCAAAAAACCATTGAAGTGATTGATGATTTACATCAAAAAACGCGTAAGACAATGGTCATCATTGAACACCGACTAGAAGAAGTACTTCATCGCTCGATCGATCGAATTATTATGATGGCAAAGGGTCAGATTATTGCCGATATGACACCGAATGAATTACTGGCGTCATCTCAACTAAAAGAGAATGGTATTCGTGAACCTCTTTATCTAAGTGCATTAAAAATGGCTGGATGGGAGCCCAATCAACAACAGGCCTTATCTCCTCTTTCCGCTATACCTACTCCGGAATATGCCGACTTACTGAGTCATTGGGCCAATCACGCCAGTGCAAAGGTGATTCCAACGTTCGACCCAAAGACACCACAATTAAGAGTAGAGAATCTTACCTACTCTTATGACAATGATAAGCCGGCTGTAAACAATGTCACCTTTCAAGTTCATAAAGGTGAATTTCTGTCTATTTTAGGTAAAAATGGATCCGGTAAATCGACGATATCTAAATTATTAATTGGTGTACTACAACAAGATAGCGGTTCAATTTCGCTAGATGGCCACAATATAGATCAGAAAAGTATCTTTGAACGCTGTCAAGATATCGGTGTTGTCCTTCAAAATCCAAATCACATGATTTCACATCATATGATTTATGACGAAGTTGCCTTCAGTTTGCGTAATGCAGGCATGGATGAAGACACCATTAAAGTAAAGGTATCCAACATACTCAAAGTGTGTGGGCTGTATTCTTATCGTAACTGGCCGATAGAAGCACTCAGCTATGGGCAAAAGAAACGCGTGACTATCGCCGCCATATTAGTTTCGGAACCTAAAATATTGATTTTAGATGAGCCTACGGCTGGACAAGACTTTCGTAACTATACGGCCATGTTGAGCTTCATCAAAAAACTCAATGAAGAACTCGCCATCACGGTGATTATTATTTCCCATGACATGCATCTCGTTCTTGAATATTCTTCTCGCTCTTTGGTTTTCTCCGATGGGGAACTTTTGGTCGATGAGCCGACGGCACAGGTTTTTTCAAAGCCAAAAGTTTTACAAAAAGCCAACCTAACACCAACAAGCCTTTACACGCTTTCTGATACGATTGGGATTCAGGATAAAGTCACCTTCCTAAACCAATTTATTTATTCAGAACATCATCAATAAGAGCACAATACACAATGAGCACCTCCACTTCTAAGTCGTCTAAAGTACAACTTGGTATTAACTATATTGCTGCGGATTCCATGATCCACCAACTCAATGGAATCACAAAGTTTGTGCTTTTTTTAGGATGGACAACCGCTGTATTAGTCACCTTTGATCTTCGAATCTTGCTTGCCATGTTAGCGACAGGATTACTGCTGCTTAACCTGAGTAAAGTCCCTTTTCAAGCTTATAAAGTACTGCTGATTAGTGCCGTATCTGTATTATCATTAAATGCATTGTTCATGTTTCTACTTGCACCACAGCAAGGCCCTGAACTCATTGGGACATCAACCCCATTATTAACACTGCCTTTTCATTATACGCTGACCGCTGAAACTCTGTTTTATCTAGTGAATGTGACCATTAAATACTTTTGCATGTTTCCAGTTGCTTTATTATTCGTATTCACGACACATCCAACCGAGTTTTCAGCCAGTTTAAATCGCCTTGGTGTACCTTATAAAATTGCTTACGCTGTGAGTTTAACTCTTCGATATCTCCCAGACATAAAAAAAGATTTCATGAATATTATGCATGCCCAGCAAGCTCGTGGGCTTGATTTCTCTAAGAATGTTTCTTTTACCCAGCGCATGAAGAACGGTGCCAAGATATTAGGCCCATTACTTTTTTCCAGTTTAGATAGAGCCGACGAAATATCGAATGCAATGACGTTAAGAGGCTTTGGGCGCAATAATAAACGCTCATGGTATAGCGAAAGAAAACTACAGCAGAAAGATACGTACGCCATTGGGATGATTATTATGGCTGTGAGTGCGGCAATATATTATCGATGGTCTTTAGAGTCGTTGTTTTGGTACCCTTTTTAAAAGGCGTTGTTGACTAAATCCGTTGAACTTTTTCCAAACCTTATGATCAGATCTCATGTAATCGATACAATAGTGATGACATGGGTAAATCAAAAAAGAAGATAAATAACTGGAGCGAGTACAATAGGCGCTGTTGATTAAATCAGGTAGTCGATATAGGATGACGGTATCAACTACTTGATTCCTAGATTCTCGACATAATCAACAACGCCATATTACCCTCTATATATGAATAAAAAAAATTATTACATTTGCCCCAATTGCAAAGAAGAAGTAAACAAAATCCCTAACACCAGAGCCTGCCCTTCGTGTAAAAAATTCTCAACTAGATGGATTACTTATGACGAGATATGTTTTATAAAATCATGTAGGTTTGTTATGTTTAGTCATTTGTTTTTATTCTTCTTCATCACATTTATTGGTTTATCACGCCTCTATTTTTATAACACCATTATCTTTAGCCTTCATTTATTAATAGTTATTGGTATTGACCTTTATGCTTTATCTGTATCAATCAGATATTACTTTAAGCTCAAGCGTGAATACAAAGGGCACACCGACACCGACATTAATCCGTGGTCTTTATAAATCTAACCCCAGTATTTTCCTTTATAACTCGGCTAGGGGATGCGCCACTATTATAACTATATTGGTCATACAGTAGGGAATTTACATAGCGCTCTTTGGTTCTTAATAATAAATTGGCTAACGCCTCACCAACTTAAGCGTTATAACATCTCAAGCATAGCGTTCCATTCATTAATCCTTTGTACCTCGACATAGCTGATTATGAGAGTGATATATCGTGATAGCCAAAGTCCGTTTTCCATTTTGGTAACGCATCCTTTTTGAACGTATCAACCGCTTTATTGTACTGACTCTCGTTAGTTATTTTCTTTTTTACCTATGTCATCACCACCGTATCGATTACATTAGATCTGATCGCAAGGTTTGGAAAGAGTTCAATTGATTTAGTCAACAATTCCTGTTTCGGTCACAAATTTTGCTACAACTTCTTTAAAAAGATCACTTTCCGAATGATAATTTTCTTCCGTGCTCATTTACTTTCCCTTTTACTTTTGAGGTTCACTTTGAATTTTTATATCTGCTCTCAATGCCACACCACCTTTAATCATAAAGATATTAAAGGTATGACAACATGTCCTAATTGCACCAAAACTGCACATTGGAAAATATTCAAACCAAAATCATATAATAGAATGATAAATATAATGTTATTCCTCAACGGGGCACTATTAGCTTTATCTATTCTTATGGTTATTAATATGATCGAAAATTCTAATTTAGACTTATATATTTTATTATTTTTCCTTTATAATTTATATAAAATATGCATCAATATCATACGAAAAAGAAGAGATTACTCTGGTCATGACATGTTTGATGTGAATAGGATCTTTTATTTCTAAAGAATTAATAATATCTATCACCCTATGACATTATAAAATAAATTAAGTTATAAAATGTCTAAACTAATATGCCAAACATGTAAAAAAGTTTTCAAAAAAAATAAGATGGTCTATAAATGTTGTCCTTTATGCCAATCAACTGAAGAATTAAAAGCATACAGTCCTAAAACTTACAAGTTATTACTGATTTTAAATCTAATCATGAGTATTACTTTCTTATTTTCATCATTTCTACACCTATGGATTAATATATTCATCGCTATAGGATTATTTTTATTATCACTATACTGTGCGTATGTTACGTTTACGGGCTTAAGAAAGAAATATGAAGGTCATACAATCCCAGACATTATGCGCATATATTGGTGGTAACAACTTCTAGATTCTCAGAACAACCGGCCACTTGGTATAGGCAAGAGAGCCAGCTGCTCGTAGGCTGAATTTCTCACACAATCAAATCTGGTACAGGTTTTTCAGCCCGTCGAATAGGTAAAATAAAGTGACATATTTCCTAAGTCTGAGCTTCAATCCTGAGCAAATGACTGAACGAATCAAAAGGCAAATAGACATGGTTTTTACTGTATACTCCTAACCAACTTGCCTTTCGCTCTTAACGGTTATGATGGCTCTTCTTGATCATTGATCGTTAATGCTTCAAAACTCGGCAAACCATGCAATGACTCAAAGTCTTTTTCATCCGGAATTAGATCACGTATAGATGGGCTCACTTGAATGGCATTGGCTAAATCATCAACCGCTTGCTCATCAGCACCTAAACGAGCATAGGCACACGCTCGCTGATACAATGCTGGCGCATTTAATTCATCGAGATCTAATACACGATTACTTAAGCTTAATGCGTAATGATATTCGTCCATATCGATAACGGCATCGGCTTTGTAGGTTAACGCTTCAAGATCACCCGGGCGAATCTTTAAAATTTCATCGTAAACTTCAATTTTTTGCGCAGGTGTTGGCATATTTTGAGCACGTAACCAAAGGTTATGTATTTCGTTAATGATTTCGATTTCTTTGTTATTTTCTGTAATACCACGAGTTTTACGCTTTAAATCTCTCTCCATAGCGACAAACTTCTTTTCATATTCACTCGCTATCTTCTCTAACCGCTTTTCGGCAAGTTGTTTGGTATTAATCTTAATTTCTTTTAGAGATTGCCACCCCACTAGCGCAATCAAAGACGCGGCTGCAGCGATGATATAAAAAAAGTAAGTGACGGTGACATTAGCATAATTCAATGACTTATCTGCCAGCCCTAGCTCGCGATTCGTAATATCAACCGTCAGCCTTCGCTCTAAATCTTGTTGCTCCATACGAAGTGATTTCAATTCATCAAGAATATAACGCTCCATCAACGGCTTATTCAACATATCCTCTTCTGCATAGGATCTCTCTTCCTCTGCTAAGCTTAATGTTCCCCAACACATTGCTATCAATGCAAACAAATGCACTATCACTTTCATTTTCTATGGCTCCTTAATACGTACCTTATTAAAGATAGTGGTTTCTTTTCGCAATGGGGATATTTATTTGATACACACCATAAATGTAACTGTTCAGCCAGCCGGTATTGCTTTATCTCACGATTTATGCAGCCTAGTTAAATAATCTGAATTTCATTATCAAATGACAAGAATAACAGGATTTATCACTGTAAAATTACCCACTCGTGTTTGAGGTGAATTGTCAATACCTTGCGGCTGAACAGTTACCCATAAATAATCAAAATTCAGATAGTAACAGGCATAAAAAAGCTCTTACCGTAGTAAGAGCTTTCGACATAAAATAAATCGAGTTTGATTAAGGAGCAATAAAAGAAATATAGCCCTGAATGATAATCAAGTTAGTGACATCAATGAAAAATGCACCCACAATTGGAACGACCATAAAGGCTTGAGGTGACGGGCCATAACGACCAACAATTGACCCCATATTCATTACTGCTGTTGGAGTTGCCCCCATACCAAAGCCACAATGGCCACTTGATATTACAGCAGCATCATATCCTTTACCCATTGCTCGATAGGTTATGTTATAAGCAAATAGAGCCATAACAATGGTTTGAACGCTTAGAATCGCAAGGAATGGTAAAGCCAGATCCATGATTTCCCATAACTTCAAGCTCATTAGTGCCATCGCCAAGAACAAATTCAACGATACCGTACCTAAAATATCGACGGTTTCCATATCCAGTTTGGTGACTTTTGTTAATTCAATTACATTGGTAATGAATACACCGATAAATAAAGCATAAACAAAACTTGGAATTCGTAACCACGATATCTCTAAAGAAGAGATAAAGTCATAAGCGTAACCAGAACCAACAACACAAACGAAAAGAATACCGGCAATTTCCACTACTTTCGCAGGTGTAACGCGATCTTGCTCTTGCTCATTGTAGGTAACAATGTCTGGGTGCTCTTCGTGTAAACGATTCGACGTACCGTATTCTGATTTTAAGTTGTGCTCTTTACACAAGCGGTTACCTACCGGTCCACCAATGATACCACCGATAACAAGTCCGAATGTTGCTGAAGCAATCGCAATCTCAAGTGTATTATGAATACCATAGGTTTCAGAGAACGTTGAAGCCCATGCAGCCCCTGTTCCGTGACCACCAGACAACGTAATCGAACCCGCTAGTAATCCCATTAAAGGATCCATACCAAGCGCTGTTGCCATGCCGACACCAACAGCATTCTGAAGAACGATATAAATCGATGCCACAACTAAGAAAAGAAAGACTTTCGCTCCTCCTTTTGCTAATTGCTTATAGTTCGCCGTTAAACCGACCGTTGCAAAGAACATTAGCATAAATGTATTTTGAAGCGGTAAGTCAAACTCCATCGTATAACCACGGCTGTACGCAATAGCTATACCGACAGAAACAAGTAGGCCACCAATAATGGGTTCCGGTATGTTATATCTATCTAACGCACTGATTTTTAATTTTAAAACATGTCCTAATATGAGCACCGCCACTGCGAATAAAAAGGCTTCTTGTGCTCCTATGGAAATAACGACTTGATTCATACGCCCCCTCTAACACAATCAATGCTATTCCTCAGCATTCACTATTGTCATCAAGCGCTTTTCTATCCTTAAAAAACGCAAATCATGCTTATCAACACTCACGAAGTTCGATTATTAGTTAATCCTACCTGAGCAATTCATTTCGATATTACTACAAACGATCAAATTATAGACGCTAATTTCACCCTATGTTTCTCATTTAACATGACAATGACAAAATCATAGGCCACCTGAACATTCCCTGACATAAACAAAAGGACAAACAAGTACTTATCATCTAGAATTTCTAAATAATATATTTATTTCCCCTATTTTTCTTCGAGAGTCATATTATGAATTACTTTTCAACCTTCATTAAAGGATTAGCCATGGGAGCGGCGGATGTTGTCCCTGGAGTATCCGGAGGCACTATTGCCTTTATCACTGGTATTTACGATACATTATTAGAAAGCATTCGTAGGATTAACCCTTCTTTAATTAAGCGATTGAAAAATGAAGGGGTCAAAGCGGCATTTGAACATATCAATGGCACGTTTTTGATCGCTCTATTAAGTGGAATATTAATTAGTATTGCTTCTTTAGCTAAGCTAATAACATGGCTACTGGTCGCTCACCCTCTTCCACTTTGGTCTTTCTTTTTTGGATTAATTCTCGTCTCTGTATACCATATGATGAAGCAAATAGAACACCGCTCCATCATAACGGGGATCACTTTATTTCTAGGCATTGGATTTGCGTTGGTCATTACTGTGATGAATCCATTGCATATGGAGTTTAATCATATCAATATCATGATTGCTGGCTCAATCGCGATCTGTGCCATGATATTACCCGGTATTTCCGGTAGTTTTATTCTCGTTCTACTGGGTATGTACTCACCCGTTTTAAGTGCAATAAAGTCCGTTCAAGTGGATGTTATTCTGACTTTTATGGTCGGTGCCGTTTTGGGTTTATTAACCTTTTCGCATCTATTATCTTGGTTACTGAATAAATATCGAGATATTACACTGACTTTCTTAATTGGTTTAATGATCGGAACTTTACCTAAAATTTGGCCTTGGAAACAAACATTAACCACTCGTATCAACTCTAAAGGCGAGGAAGTCCCTCTAACGACTGAAAATTTACTGCCATCAACATTCGAAACAATCACCGGTGACAGTGCACAGCTCGCTTTCTGTATATCAATGGCACTCGCCGCGATCGTTTTAGTTTTACTATTAGAAAAAGTCGCTGAACGTAATCAATAAAAGCCAATAAAAAACGCGCAACACCTTTTCGTTACAATATAGTGAGTGACTATACATAATCTAAGGTATTGCGCGTTTCTATTAACTTATTTCTGAACCCCTCTATCACTATCCTTATTACTGGGAGATAGAGTCAACGAAGATAAGTTCAGATAACAATATTTAACGTATTAAGCATTACGACGAGTAGTAACAGCATCGGCTAATTGGCGTAATACTTTTTCTGTATCATCCCAACCAATACATGCATCTGTTATCGATTGACCGTAGTTCTCGACTTTACCATCGACAAGATCTTGGCGACCTTCAACTAAATGAGATTCAATCATTACACCAAAGATACCTTGCTCACCATTTGACATTTGTTCACAAACATCATCAGCCACAACCATTTGACGTTGATACTGCTTAGAGCTATTGGCATGGCTGAAATCTATCATTACTTTTTCAGCAAGGCCTGCTTTACTCAGTTCTTCTTTCACCGGCTTAACAAATTCAGCACTGTAATTTGGCTCTTTACCACCACGTAAAATCACATGGCAATCAGGGTTACCTGTCGTTTCAATGATAGCAGAGTGGCCATATTTGGTTACAGATAAGAAATGGTGAGATGCACTCGCAGAACGAATCGCATCCGTCGCTATTTTGATATTACCATCGGTACCATTTTTGAAACCCACTGGGCATGAGACACCTGAAGCCAATTCACGGTGAACCTGAGATTCCGTTGTACGTGCACCAATCGCACCCCAACTAATAAGATCAGCTACGTATTGAGGCGTGATCATATCAAGGAATTCACTTGCCGTTGGCATTCCCATGTCCGTTAAATCAAGAAGAAGCTTACGACCAATGCGTAAACCGTCATTAATTTTAAACGTATCATTGAGATATGGGTCATTAATAAGGCCTTTCCAGCCGACCGTTGTACGTGGTTTTTCAAAGTAAACGCGCATTACGATTTCTAATGTATCTGATAACTCTTCACGTAATACTTTTAACTTTTTACCATATTCAATTGCCGCTTCTGTGTCATGGATAGAACAAGGTCCAATAACAACAAGCAAACGATCATCTTCGCCCTTTAGAATTTGAGAAATAGCTTGGCGAGCTTTATAGGTTGTCAAAGACGCAGTGTCTGTTGCTGGAAATTTTTCTAATACCGCTACTGGAGGAAGTAGCTCTTTTACTTTATTAATGTGTACATCATCTGTTTGATACATGAGTAATACCTTTTACTTTTTTCTCATTACAAGCGTATATCCGTAGCGAATAACGGTATCCGTTCTTATAGTGAACTTCAATCATTATTCATCGTAATATGAGTAGAAAATGCAAATAATGAGACGTTGTGTCGTCATCCTGTTCGACATGCTCAAAAATAGAACCTATGTGACGCAATGATACGAAAAATGAGACAAAATAAGTCTTATTTTATGAATATAGAAAAGGAAGATAGCAGTCTGTTTCGTAGGGTAAATAACGTCGGTGATCAGTCAAGGTGGTTAAATCTAATTAGATGAATTGGCTGTGCTATGAAAAGAAGAAGCTCCTTTTCTCCTAGACATAGCACATAATGAGCTGCAAATACTAAATTAAAATAACTCTAGCTCTAATGTTTTATGCAAATCTTCTTGAGTCGGTTGCTGAGTTGTATTGCAAGTCATATGGCATTGATGACAATCTTTCAAGTCACCAGAACATTGTTGACTCATAACCACTTCATTTAAGTTACGAATGCCTGGCTTACTCATCAAACCAATTCGTTTAAAGATATTACATTGCGCTGTGTCATGCGTATCGATAACACCTAAAACAGAAATATCGTGTTTTTTCGCTAATTCCAGTAATTCTTGTACTTTTTGTTCAACTTCTAAAGGTAGCATGGGAGCCTCACTAAAATGTCTGATTATTGTGTAGATATTGCCTACAAATAACTATAGTCATTCTCCTACATAATGCGAAAAAGTATTAACACTTGTGAGAGATTAACCATGATTTTGAGATCACCATCACCCAATTGTCCGTGTTATCTCAATTATCTTCTATGATTTAAGTCATGATATTTTACGTAATAACGTTATTATAATGCTCTATCTCCTAAGAAATCATGATAATATATCCACATTACGCATAATATTAGATTCAAACGAGTCAATGAGCTCAATATCCTATAGTGAGCCAATATACATATTTTTATTTTGAATAAATTAGGGTATCAATTTGTCCAAGCAAGATTATTACGCCATTTTAGGGATCACTAAGTCAGCTTCTGAGAAAGAAGTTAAAAAATCTTATAAGCGCCTAGCGATGAAGTACCATCCAGATAAGAACCCTGGGGACAGTGCATCAGAAGCGAAATTCAAAGAAATAAAAGATGCTTATGAAGTTTTATCTGACTCCAATAAACGCAAACAATATGATCAATTTGGTCATTCTGCTTTCCAAGGTGCCGACCAAGGTGGATTTGGAGGTCAAGGCGGTTTCGGAGGACAAGGTGGTTTTGGGGGCTTTGAAGATATCTTTTCTAATGCATTTCGCCAACGTAGTGGTGGCTCACAAAGAGGATTTGGAGGCCAAGGTGGATTTGGTGGTTTCGAAGATGTGTTCAATCAAGCAAAAAGTCGACATACCCCACCTCAAAAAGGACAGGATGAAGAGTTTGCTATTACTGTTGAGTTAGAAGATGCCATTCAAGGTGCGACTAAGGTTGTTGAACTTCCGATTAATGGTGAAAATAAACGCATCAATGTGAAGATCCCTGCTGGTATCAAAGACGGTGAAAAGATTCGTTACTCAGGCAAGGGGGCTCCAAGCTCAAATGGAGGACCAAATGGTGATTTATTTGTCGTCGTTACCGCGCGTAGTCACTCGCATCTAGAACGTGAAGGGAATAATCTTACCTATAAAGGTGATATCGATATTTTTACCGCTATTTTAGGTGGGGAATTAGAAGTTAACTTGCTAGGTAGCCGTTTTAAACTCAAAGTTCCGGCTGGTAGCCAAAATGGAAAGCGTTTCAAACTAAAAGGGAAAGGAGTCACCGATCGTAAAGGCGATATTGGCGATTTATTGATTAAGTTACACGTCATAATCCCTACGCAGTTAAATGAGCAACAAAAATCATTATTATCCCAATTACGCGAATCGATGTAATGGTTAGTTAATATAACAATAGTTATATATAATAATGGTTTCATATATCAATGACTTGATGTGGCAATCATCAGTCGCATATGTCAAGAATCTAGGAACCAATAAAAATAGGCGGTGATACACTTTCGACTAGAAAGAGGTTAACTACACCGCCTATTTTTCTATTGAGAATGTTATGGCTTTAAAGGTTTATAACAAAAATATTTATAAAAATACCGCTATTGGGGAATATTTCTCAGCTCTTTAGAAAATGCCTCATAAAAATCATCATTCGTCGCCACAACCGCTGTTGATGAATCCTTCGACTCTAACAGTTGATAAGCTAATGCCGCACTTTGTTGCTCTCTCACTAATTGTTCTTCAAGTTGTGCTATTTGTAATTGGCTACTTGCTTGTTCATTCCCTAGTCGATCACGCAAATTCACTATTTCCTGCTGCTGCTGAACATTATCCACCCTTAAAGAGCTCAGTGCCGCTTCTTTACTAGCAAGATCTGCAATCAATTCATCCGTCTTATTTTCAGAGTGCATCACATTAACAGAAGATAAAATTTGGCTTGCTTGTTGAGTCAGTTGCTTATCACGGAAATCCGAACCATTAATGGCGTTCGATATTTTCAATAAATGGTTTTCCACATCCAATACATATTGTTCAAACGCTTCATCATCAATATTCGATAATATTTTCACTTGTTGCACGACTTGTTTGGTATGAGAGATTTCAAATTTCGCAGCTCCCGTCGCTGCATTGATTTTATCTTGGTTACGTGGTGATGTTTCCACAATAGCATCAGCCTGATCAACACTGCGTTTGGCCTTATTAAAACTCAGAGGAGCGACATCATTATAATCTTCGGAACGGAGTTGATTAATTTGATCTTTTAAAGGCTTAATATGGACATAACGTAGAACTTTTACTTCGAGTTTTCTTGCTGTTTCTAAAAAGCTGACCTGCTTATCAGAGGCTTTTTCTAAATCCCCTTCTGCCACATATGTGTAAAGATTTCGATACAGGTTGTTCATGGTCTTATAATTTGATTTATAGTATTTCTCTGCCTCGATACTCTTTAAGTACGCCATTTGCTCTGCCGACTCAAAAAGAAACTGATCGCTGACGATCTTCTGCTCTTTTAGCTGATCTAGGTGTGTTTTTGCTTGTGCGACATGCTTATTGTATTCCTCTAAGTACGTACCATCAGAAAAGAAAGAATAGGAATCGTAAGCCAATGTCGGATCTTTCTTTATTGAAACATAAACCTCTTCTGCTTGATCCCATGACGCGATCATTTTTTTATACGTAGATTGGTTATAAAGCGATAATTGATCGGCTGAGGCGGATGAAAAAAGAAGAGTATGACTGTCATGCTCTTGATTAAATATGGTCATATCTAATGCCGCACTTGCTTGGTTTGTTTCAACCTCGCTACTGGTTGAATCAGGTGTACTCGTACATCCTGAGATCATAGACAAAGAACCTAAACAGAGTACCAAAGCCACTTTATTCATCAAAATCATTCTCCATTGTGATCGCGAGTAACATTTCTTTCAGTATCACAAGTATGGTGGATGGTTCTTTTTTTTACCGAAAAATTAATTCCCCTATTAGTAAAAATATGGAGAAGTAACACATAAAGCCCTCTCAACAATAAATTAAGGCATTGATATTAAAAGAATTATAAACCTAAAGGAATAAGCTGTAGTAATGAATAGATACGACAGTAATGTGCTATCACTCCACAGCCGCGGTTACTACAGGAATTGTGTAAGGAATGATATTTGTGGGTTCGAATGTTATTTACAAAATTGTATACGATTAAGTGCTAAATACGGCATTCCACATACAGCTACATAACTAATTGATAAATTTATTTTTATCTATTTTTTTCAGTATTATAAAAAATAGGAGCCTACAAGTAGACTCCTATTTACAATGTAAATCGACACTGAGTTGATTAGTGCTCGCCGCTGCCTAATTCTAACAACGTCGCATTACCACCCACAGCCGTAATATTGATTGTTCGCGTACGCTCAGTAATAAAGCGCAATACTAAACGCGGGTCATGTGCTTGAGGGATCATATCCAGATCCGTTTCAGACACGATACCAACAATAGCCCCTGTTCGTTTCGCAATTTCTCTATTTACGACAATTTCTTGTGCTTTAGAACCCACAAACCCAACATTTCGAACATCTGTTTGAATCAACGTTATCGCTGATTCTAACGGTGCAAATTGAAGTAAGTTTATTGGCAGCATTGAGTGTGAAAAAGCGTCTTCAATTGCGGATACCAATTCACGATCATCGCTTGCTAAAATAACAGCATTACCGGCAATCAGTGCAACCGTTAACTGCGCAATAATAGCCAACTCTGATTTTGCATCGATAGAGTCTTGTATTAACAAGCTTACTCCGCGACCCGCTGTATACAACTCATTCGTTTCACCGGTTGGCCCAGGCATCAGCTTAGGCTCAGCAATCACTTCTTCTGCACTTGATAAATGGTAAGCAAATACACTCGCAAAAGCTGGGTTCGTATTTTGTAAAGCATTGCTGAATGACAACACCGCTTCTTTGCGAGAATTAAAATCCGTTAGATTCCAGTTTTCCCACGATGAATAAGCATCTGAAAATACTTGATAAATCATTCTAATTCCCTCTTATTATTTGTATGAAACAGTAGTGAAACGATATAAATAGTTAGGACCACCCGCTTTTGGACCTGTCCCCGATAAACCTTGACCGCCAAAGGGTTGAACACCAACGACTGCGCCAACCTGGTCACGGTTAATGTAACAGTTACCGACACGAGCATGCTCTTCAATCCAACGATAAACGGTTTCGTTACGGCTATGAATACCCATAGTTAAACCAAAACCTGTACCATTGATTTCTTTAACAACATTCGGTAATTCAGCGGCTTTGAAACGAACAATATGTAAAATTGGACCAAACTGCTCTTCTTTTAGGCAAGAAATATCATTGATTTCAAATGCACGTGGAGCAATAAAATCACCATTCAAACAAGCATCATCTAATTCAGCTTGAGCAACCAATGTCTGTGTTGCGGTCATTTTCTCTATATGAGCGTCCAGTTTTGCTTTCGCTGTCGCATCAATCACCGGTCCAACATCCGTATTATGCAGGTAAGGTATACCCACTTTCAGCTCTTTCATTGCGCCTTGAATCAAAGAAATGATACGGTCCGCTACATCAGCTTGCACATAAAGTACACGTAGTGCTGAACAACGCTGACCAGCCGACGCAAAAGCAGAACGCATAACATCACGAACAACCTGTTCAGGTAGTGCGGTACTGTCAACGATCATCGCATTTTGACCACCGGTTTCAGCAACAAAAGGAACGGGTGCTGTTTCACGCTGCGCAAGGGTTTGATTAATACGTAATGCCGTCGGTGTTGAGCCTGTGAATGCAACACCAGCTATCGCATCATGCGATGTTAATGCAGAGCCAATTTCAGCACCACGACCTGGTAACAGTTGGATAGCCGCCTTATCAAAGCCCGCTTTAAGCATCAATTTCACTGCATACGCAGCAATTAAACTGGTTTGCTCTGCAGGTTTAGCGACGACGGTATTACCAGCCACGAGTGCCGCGGTCACTTGACCTAAGAAAATAGCCAACGGGAAGTTCCATGGACTAATACACACAAAGACACCACGACCGTTACGTGAGACGATACGAGTTTGGCCGTCAAAGCTCTTTAGCTTAGCATCCTTTAATTCTTCGATTTGATTTGCATAATAACGACAGAAATCAACCGCTTCACGAACTTCATCAATACTATCATGAATCGTTTTACCAGCTTCTTTATGACATATGGCAACCAACTCTTCTAAGTTCGCTTCCATTAAATCCGCAAGGTTATTTAATGCCTTACCACGTTCTTGAGATGTTTTCCCATTCCACGCAGTAAAACCAGATTGTGCCGTTTCAATGGCTGCTGCCACATGATCCTGATTAGCAAATGCGACTTGGCCAGCCGTAATGCTACGATCATAAGGTGCTGTTACCTGCTCGATATTATCATTAGCCTTGATCATGCTTTCGCTATAATCTTGACCGTTAATGATAGGACCTGCTTGCCATTGATTTTCAAGAAAAGCCGCTACTTTTTCTTCAAATGGCTTAGCTTCACTCATAATATCGATATTGATATTCGATGAGTTTTTACGATCAGAGAAAATCTGTGGTGGCAGTGGAATCTGTGAATTATGCAGCGTTTTATTCGCTAGTAGCATGTCTACTGGGTGCTCTGTTAATGTTTCGACAGGGCATCGTGCATCTACTAAACGATGAACAAAAGAGCTGTTTGCTCCATTTTCTAATAAGCGACGCACTAAGTAAGGAAGAAGATCTTTATGACTACCGACAGGTGCATAGATACGAACAGATTGCTTATACGTATCCATCACATGGTTATACAAAGCATCGCCCATACCGTGTAGACGTTGAAATTCAAATTCTTTATGCGTTGCCATTGTCGCTATTGCAGACACGGTTTGTGCATTATGACTCGCAAATTGAGGGAATATGTTACCTCGAACCTCATCACTTAGTAGGAAACGAGCACACGCGAGATACGCAACATCCGTTGCTTCTTTACGAGTATATACCGGGTAGTTTTCATAGCCATTTTGCTGAGATAATTTAATTTCAGTATCCCAATAAGCTCCTTTAACCAGGCGCATTGGAATCAAATCACCCTGCTCTTTTGCCAAACCATTCAGCCAAACAATAACAGGTAGTGCACGCTTCGAGTACGCTTGAATAACAAGACCGAACTTACCCCAGCCTTTAACGAGATCGCTGCGATACACTTTTTCAAACAACTTAAGAGACATTTCTAAACGATCGGCTTCTTCAGCATCAATCGTAATCGCAACATCCAGTTCTTTAGCTCGCTTTAATAACCCCATCAGAATATCGTAAAGTTCTGACATCACACGATCTTCATTGGCGACTTCATAACGTGGGTGCAGCGCAGACAGCTTAATGGATACTGAAGGAGCTGGGCTTGTATCTAATCCGTATGTATCCGCACCAACAGCTTCGATAGCTGTCAGGTAATCTTGATAATATTTACGTGCATCAGCAACCGTTAGAGCCGCTTCGCCTAGCATATCATAAGAGTAAGTAAACCCTTTGTTACGCATTGCTTTGCCGTTCTTTTGAGCTTCTTTGATCGTACGACCAAGAACAAATTGATGGCCCATAACCTTCATTGCTTCGTACATTGCTTTACGAATCACAGGCTCAGACATCTTGTTTACAAGGCGGTTAACCGCACTGGTCGCGCTTTTCGCTTCGTTTTCAGGAAGGCCAATGACTTTGCCCGTTAACATTAAACCCCATGTCGACGCATTCACAAAAACCGAATCTGAATTCTTAAGGTGCGATTTCCAATCTGCTACGGTTAACTTGTCTTTGATTAAAGCATCTGCCGTTGCTTTATCTGGGATACGCATCAAAGCTTCGGCTAAACACATAAGAAGAATACCTTCTTGTGTATCTAAGCTGTATTCCAATAAAAGCGCATCGATCATTTGGATCGCTTTTTTATCGGCACGAATGGCTTTAATCAATTCCGTTGTATTGATCTCTGTTTGAGATTTTTCTTCAATCGTCGGAGTCGCTAGAGGTAAAAGCTCTTTTAACCATGTCGTTTCATCGACCATATAAAGTGGTGAGATCAAAGACCATAGTGTATCGAGAGGCTGGTTAACGAAATGTTCGTTTAACACATCAGTAGCTGTAAACATGCTGTCATCCTTTCAAGTGTCGATATAGCTATCTGTGATTATTTTTGTGCATATCAAATCGTAATGCTCAATATGTGATAACTACAAGGGAGGTATTCCTATAATTTTCCGGAGTATAGAGAGATTTTCATCAAAAATATTCATAAAACCTCCGATGAATTATCAAAATACTCCGGAGGTGATATGAAATGTGATGTAGTTTATAGACTGAAACGGAGGCTACGAAAATAGAGGAGCACATTAATGGTGTGTATTATCAATCGATGAAAGGGAACAACGCTATAGTTGATTTCGATATTGAGCCGGTGATAAGCCTTGAGATTTTGAAAAACTATTAGTGAATGCACTCTGTGAACTAAATCCTGATAGCTCCGCGATTTGACCTAAATTGAATTGAGGCTGTTGCATGAGAGACTTTGCGAATTGCATACGCTTATCAAGTACATATTGATGAGGGGTCATGCCTGTTTTTTGTTTAAATAGCGCATAAAATTGACTTTCAGCCAAATGCACCGTGCCAGCCAATTGATTGACCGTCATTTTGTGCGTAATGTTTTGGTGGATAAAGTGATCGATAGCGTCTAAATCGAAACGTTTAGAAACGGGGCGCTTACTTTGACCCAGCATATGACGGTGTAATACCGCAATCAACGTATCATTGCAGGCTTTACTTAATAGCATGTCATTGGGGGCCGACTGCATTTCCATTGTTAATAAACGAATGAGACGGCAAACTTGCTCATCTAATTTAAAATAAACCTCATTGGTCGATAAATCATTCAACTTTTCCATTAACAACGCATCATGCGTAGCATGATTAAACATATTCAAGACTAAAACATCAGACGACGTTTCAACTGACCCAAAAGCATGATCAGCGCCTTCAGACACCACGCACCCTTGCCCAGGGTGAACAATATTACCATAACCTGAAACGTCAAATTCAGATCGCCCTTTTAACCCAATAACTACTTGAGTAAATGCATGATCATGTTGATCTTTTATCCCAGAGAGAGAAACCAATTCTGCTGGCCTAGGCGCCATCATTGGGCTGGTATAAACCGCATCTAAAAGGGACATGACATTACACTGCTCGTTAACATTTATGAAATTTTCAATATAGCGCTCAATTTTACACGATATTGATTATCGTGATAGATATTATATGCATTTGATTACAATTTTCATTCGATAGTTCTAATGGATAGTTCTAACAGATAGTCCGACCGACAGTTCCGATCGATAGCTCAGAAGATCAAGCTCGATATAATATGGAAGAATGATCATGGTGAAAAGCCGTATCAGCACTTCATACTGATTCAACTCAAGACAATTAAATCTCTTGTTCTTTGCTTAGTTTTTGCACGAACGCTAACTATGGTCAATACTTGATATTAATTATGCATCCATACGGTTCTCTTAAATCGATACTATGGATATAAAGCACATGAATACGGTCATTTTGATGCTGATAAAGTAAGTAAGGACACTCTTTTCGTTAGTTCACATCAAGATCTCGCGTCAATAGAAAAAACAGAAGGCTTTAGGGATATATGAAGATGAATAAAATACCTACTTTACTCCTTGTCACCTGCCCTATCTGGATCTCGTCGATTGTTCAAGCTCAAGAGGTTGCACAATCGGATCCTGTCCTAGTCATTAATGAAAAGATTCAAATTAAAGACAGCGAAATATCTGTCATTAATAATGACTATGAAAGCCAAAAGAGCGCCCTACAGCAACTTAAAAATGAAAAAGTCGTTCTAGAAAGAGATCATAAAGAGCTTAATACGAAACGAAATCGAGCTAAAACCGCTCTTGATAAACAATTTAATCGATTACTTGAAGATCCTGATACCGATATTGCTGCATTTCAAAAACGTTACCAAGAAACGTGGGCAGCGGTAAAACAAAATAAAGCTGAGCAATTAGCTCAAGCTCAAGAAATCAAAGAAAGCGAAAGACGACTCTCTCAAATTAAGCAAAAGCGAGATCGTTTACGAACAGAGCAAGGTAACTTACAAGAACAAAAGGTAGAAGCGCGCGTCAAACGCCTGTCAGCAGAGTTACAAGAAAGCAGTGTTGTTGAATCAAAGTATAAAACGACCTGTTCAATGTCGATGACACTGAATGAATGTGCAAGTCAGGGTAAACACTTAACTCGTCAACGTGCCGTCAATCAATTTAGAGAAGCCTTACTTGAAACGTTAACAGAATCGGTACTCGCTAAGCGCCATCTAAAAGATGTTCAACTGAATATTCATGTTCAAGATAGCCAAATTGTCAATTCGGCATTTCAAGGACAGAATCAATATTATACTCAGCTGCAAGCACAGATAAAAGCAAAGCCAGAAGCAACCGCAGCGTGTAAATTACTCAATGTATCGACTCGTTACTGTTTGAGCCGTCCCACAGCGTCTAAACCAACGAAGAAAGAAACAAAGCAATGGGCTAACGTCACCGTGCGCTCTGATCAGTACGATGATGCGGTCACCATTAATGGTATTGATTACGGTAGCACACCCGTTGAAGTGGTTTTACCAAGTGGTACACACCAAGTGACTGTCACAAAAGATGGGTATGAATCTTATAATCGCACTGTTACCGTTCGCGGTAACGATACTGTCTGGGTAAGATTACAGCCTGAGAAGTCATAATAAAATCAATACATAGCAACAAAAAAGGAACTCATTCGAGTTCCTTTTTTCTATCTACTTTGAAATATCCACTTTGAAAAGTCGAAGAAACCAATTAATTCGTCACCTTCAAATAACGTGCGAACAATTGATTATATTTGTCTGTTTTAATAAATTCTGTTAACTCTTTATTTATCTTTAACGTCAACTCTTTATTACTCTTGTTAACACCGATACCCGCACCTTCACCAAACCATTTAACATCATCAACGGGTTCACCGACAAAGTGATAGTTTTCACCTCCACGTTGGGATAAAACCGTATCATAAAGTAACGCTGCATCATCAAAGATCAAATCGATATCGTCATTCGATAATTGGAAATAGCCCGTTGAGAAGCTATCAAAACGTACAATATGGGCACCGTCACCTTGCAAAGAAGTCACGTATTTATCGTTCGCCGCTCCAGCTCTCACCCCAATTTTATATTGAGTTAAGTCCGAAAAATCTATCGAGTGTGTTTTCTTACTGATAAAGCGAGAGGGAATATTGATGTAAGGAACAGAGAAGTCGAGTTTTTCTTTACGAGAGTCCGTGATTGAGATACCAGACAGCACAACATCGTATTGATCTTCAAGTAATGAAGGTATCAAATTATTCCATGCTTTCGCGTTAAACTCACACTTTGCCTCAAGACGTTGACACAATTCACGAGCCACTTCTACATCAAAACCTTGAAGCTCTCCGCTACTGGATACCCAGCTGAAAGGCATATAATCACTTGCAACAGCGACACGAATGGTCTTCCATTCCTGTGCCGAAGCGATAGAGGCGTATAAAGAGGTCAATAATACAATAGGGATATAACGTCGCTTCATCATGTCTGCACAACCTAAAATAAGTACGTAAATTAACCCCCCTATTATACCGATAACGCGTTCAGAGAACAGCGCTATCAAGATTATCTTTTAAAGAATGTTAATCTGGCACAAAACACGTCACGATACCGGTATCAGATGCAGATGCTGCTGTAACCCCATCTGTTGCCGTACTTCCTCCAAACGCACTGTATTCTAATGCATTTAATGTAAACTCATCCCCTATTGTACCACTTGACCAAATATATAAAGCACCACGTGTGAGATAGAAAGGGTAGTTAGGTTGAAACAGAGCAATAGGGTCTGTAATTGGTGTTATATACGGCCAATCGTACGTCGCCCCGATTAAACCATTATTAGATGCTAACATCCCAGCATTTGAGCTGAGCGCTCTCAATGCTAAATCGGTCGCCAATTTACCCCCGGTGTACGCTGCACTACAAAACGAACTAGCTTGAGCCGAAGTCATCGTCACTAACGTATTAGCATTACCATCAGTCACGGTACTGGTATAGTCTCCCGACCCAATACTGTAACCTGCATTGATCATCTCCGTTGCGGTTGGCGGGCAATAATACGTACCCACCCCATCAGTTTCATACCCGACAAACCCTCCAACTAGTGGGTTATAGGTCGTGAGATCGGCAGTTGAGATGTACGCCGAATCGTATCCTACCGCACAGGCATCGCCCGATGAAAAGGCTGATGGAACATTAATCGTCACAGAATTAGTTCCCGTTACCGTAACATTATCAAATAAGGTAGCGGACGAAGATAAACTGGCGGTATCAAGCGTGGCTGTTAACCCAGACCAACTGACATCACTTGATACATCGGAATGCAGATAACTGTTTAATTCTGTCCCATTCGTGATTGAGTTCCCGTTCGTGTACGTTCCTGATACAGTGAAGGTAATATCGGTCCCTTGGGTTTCCGTTGTGGCGCTAAAGCTGGTTGTTGTGACATCAGAAACCACCGCTGTGGTCACTGAAAGACTGTTCGTTCCTGTCGGTGTAATGAGTGCCGTATCAAAAATATCATGGGTACTCACAGACATCGACGTCGTATCGAGTGTTGCATTTAAGCCTGACCAAGCAATATTACTTGCAGTACTAGTATCAAGGTAAGCCGAGAGCTCGCTACTCGCACTAATCGCGGAGCTATCGGTTAAGGCGCCACTGACCGTAAAGGTAATATCAATACCTTGGGCCACACTGCTCGCACTTAATGCACTGATCGTCACCGTCGATAATTCTGCAGCTGTCACTGTAAAACTGTTTGACCCCGAGCTGACGGTAATGCCAGTGGTATCAAAAAATGAATAGCTTCCTGTCGATAAGCTGGTCGTTGAAATGGTCGCTGTGCTACCAGACCAACTTACATATGAAGACAAACTGGACGACAATAACGCTTGTAAGTCACTAACACTCGCCGCAGCGCTACTGGTCATCGTTCCTGAGATACCAACACTGATATTCACACCTTTGGCAACGCTACTTGTGCTTGGTGAAAGCGTCACCGTGGTGATCACGCCATCTGGAGTTGAGTCGGTATTATCACCAGTGCCATCCCCATCGCTATCCGTATCTTCGGTGGCATCGAGTGGGAACGCATCTGAACTGTCTGGTGTACCGTCGTTATCGTCATCAGTATCGGTGTTATTACCGGTTCCATCGTTGTCTGTATCCAGTGTTTCGGTTGCATCAACGGGGAAGGCATCGATATTATCATTTGCTCCATCACCATCAGTATCTTGTAATAAGTAATCAGTATTCCCATTAATTTCACTGATATTATCAAGACCATCACCATCGTTGTCATCAGTAGTGGCAAAGCTAGGTGAACCAGAATCTATCGGATCCCAGGAGTTTTGTAGTTCGAAAAAGTCTAACCAACCATCACCATCCGTATCCGATGACGTTGGATTCGTTCCTAATGCGATTTCAGCCACATTGGTTAGCCCGTCACTATCGCTATCCGTACTGTTCGGTAAGGTGTCATCCACCGGGTCCCAGCCCGAACTGCTGTATAACACTTCTATATTATCTTGATAACCATCGCTATCAGAATCAACATTGGTTGGATTGGTTGTATAAGTATATATTTCATCACTATTACTTAACCCATCGCTATCGGCATCTCCTGACCCACCATTGCTGGGCGATGTTGCACTAATAGGATCCCACGAATACGTTAATTCATGAATATCATTAATGCCATCACTATCACTGTCCGCTGATGAAGGGTCGGTGCCGATAATCGCTTCTTGTCGATTTAATAATCCATCACTATCAATGTCCCCCATTGCACCACCGACAGGATCATTTGCATCATTTTCATCCCACCCTTGCGCAATTTCCAAGTTATCCGAAATACCATCACTATCGGAATCAACGGCCGTTGAAGAACTCGCATCTAAAGGATCTGAACCTTGAATAGCCTCATCATAATCATTAACACCATCACCATCAGAATCTGATTCAATTAGGCTTGTCCCAAGAACAACCTCATAATTATTGAGTAGCCCATCACCATCAAAGTCACCACTGGCCGATTGAGTTCCGCTATTTGCAATAGCGACATTCCACCCTAAACTCACTTCAACATTATCGAACAGGCCATCGCCATCAGTATCTACAGCGGTGGGATCGGAACCGTAATCATTCACTTCTTGCGCATTAGTCAGTCCATCGCCATCAACGTCGCCACTGCCACCCCCACTGGGTGAATTAGAATCAAGTGGATCCCATGAATAAGTAAATTCGGTTAAATCATTAATCCCATCACTATCAGAATCCGAAAGAACCAATGAAGTCTCCGCCGCCCCTTCTTGAACATTGGTTAAGCCATCACCATCATAATCGGACGTTGATGCGTATTCCCCTGTATTGGCAATAAGAGGGTTCCAATTACTTTGTTCGTCTGATGACACGTTATTTTGAGTCGTAATTTCCACTGAATCACTCAAACCATCGGAATCACTGTCATTTGAAATAAGGGATGTACCATAATCTTGTTCTTGAGAGTTGGTTAGTCCATCCCCATCATAATCGGCACTCGCGATTTGCGTTCCAGTATTTACCACTAGTGGGTCCCAACCTAACGTGCGTTCCGTTGTGTCGAGAAGGCCATCATTATCATCATCTGTATCGATATAATTCACGATACCATCATTATCAATATCAAAGGGGAGATCATCAGCATCATCACTTACCCCATCGTTATCGTCATCATCATCAATATTATTACCCAACCCATCTCTGTCGGTATCTTGATATTCTGTCGCATCGAAAGGGAAAGCATCATAGGTATCTGAGATACCGTCATTATCCGTATCCGTTAAACCAACAAGCGTGAGTGATATCGATTGGGTACCAGAGAAGCTTTGTAAGGTATCAGTGCTAATCAGTGTATAGGTATTATTGGGTAATAAGTCCGTTTGAATCGTCACTTCACCATTATCCCATGATGAAGCGGACAACACCTCTGAAGGAACTAATGCTTGTAGAGCGGCATCACTTGCCGATGTCGAATCAGATAACACACCGCTGATAATGATACGAATATCATTTCCCTGTATCACACTGGTATCATCCAAGTCGTCTATCGCAACTTGATCTAAGGTAGGCTCTGTCATCGTAAATTCGCGATACCCATTGACCGTAATATTGTCAATATTATCCACTATGGCTTTGTCGCCATACGTTAACGCCGAAGTGTCGAGGACTAAGCTTCCTTCCACCCAAGTCATCGAAGCGGAAGAAATATCGGAAGCAAGGTAGTTTTCTATTATGTTTTGAGTCACATCACGCCCATCACGGTAACTCCCCGTGATAGTGATGTCTCTTCCTAGCGGTAAGTCAGGACGATTAACGGAGTAAGCGACGATATTATTCTGCTGATTTGAGACGTTAGTATAGTCAACCCCTTCTAACGTCACATCCAAAATCAACGCTTCATCCGACACCGAAAACGCTTGTTCCGAGTCATTACAGCCCACGATAAACGTAGATACTAAAAAAACAGAGAAAACTCGAGAATACACAGCATGCCCACTACTTTAAATATACAGAATGGGTTAATTATTGGACACTATTTATAAACTATCAAATACCTCAGATAAAACAATTCGCTTAAAAATGCAACCCTGAGTTATAAGTAGACAAAATACAGCTTTTTATGTGAACAGCATCACAATAAAAGCGTTATTCACTGCTCTCACTTTGATATTCATCGCTTCAGCTGTGAGCATATACTGATTAGCTATTTTATTAGTAGCCATTTGGAGTAGAAACGGTACTTCTACTTTTTAAATATACTCAAAGGAGATTTACGTGAGTAATGACAGTAATGACAGTAATGGTGGTATAAAACGCCCTACTGGTGATGTAAACAGTATCAATACCGACTATCAAGTTGGTCAAGATAATATAGCCCTCAAATTGGGGCCTCTTGGATTAGACATCCACAACCGAGTTTTTCTGATTTCAGCGCTCACGATTATCGCTTTCGTTGTTGTCACTCTACTTTTCCCTCAGCAAGTTGGACCTTTATTCTCCTCTCTTAAAAGCACGCTGCTTACCTCTTTAGATTGGTTCTTCTTATTAGCGGGTAATGTCTTTATTTATATCTGTCTTGGCCTAATTATATCACCACTTGGTAAAGTTCGTATTGGTGGTACTGAAGCAACACCTGATTACTCCTATGTCGGCTGGTTCTCTATGCTCTTCGCAGCAGGTATGGGTATTGGCTTGGTCTTCTATGGTGTTTCTGAGCCGATGTCTCACTTCAGCTCTTCCCTTGGTGGGATCAGTGTTGGTGAAGATGGACTGCGTACCGACTGGGCTCCTCTTGGTGGTGCAGCTGGTGATGTTGAAGCAGCCGCTAAGCTAAGTATGGCAGCGACCATTTTCCACTGGGGTCTACACCCGTGGGCAATGTACTCAATTATCGCGTTAGGCTTAGCTATCTTTAGCTTTAATAAAGGGTTACCTTTAACTATGCGTTCAATCTTCTACCCATTATTTGGTGAGCGTATTTGGGGTTGGACTGGTCATATTATTGATATTTTAGCGATTGTAGCGACTGTTTTTGGTTTGGCGACATCCCTTGGCTTTGGTGCAGCTCAAGCAGCTAGTGGTTTAAACTTCCTGTTTGATATTCCTAATACCGATACAACTCAAGTCTTTATCATCTTGGGTATTACCGCTCTTGCGATTATTTCTGTTGTGGCTGGTATGGACAGTGGCGTAAAACGCCTATCTGAAATCAACATGGGTTTAGCAGGAATCTTATTTCTATTCGTCGTTATTGTTGGTCCTACGATTGCGATTATCACTGGTTTCTTTGATAACGTTATCAGCTATGTTACGTATTTCCCTGAACTTTCTGACCCATTTGGCCGTGAAGATACTAACTACTCTCAAGGCTGGACGGCATTCTACTGGGCTTGGTGGGTATCTTGGTCTCCATTCGTAGGTATGTTTATTGCTCGTATCTCTCGCGGACGTACAGTACGTGAATTCATCACTTGTGTGTTATTAATTCCATCGACAGTATGTATGCTGTGGTTCTCGGCTTTTGGTACGACAGGCCTAAGCCAGTACATCAATGATGGTTACGAAGCGGCATTTAACGCTGAGCTACCTGTGAAGCTATTCTCAATGCTTGATGCACTTCCTTTAACTGAAATCACGTCTCTTATTGGCTTATTCTTAGTGGTTGTATTCTTTATTACTTCTGCAGATTCTGGTTCTTTAGTTATCGATGCGATTTCTGCTGGTGGTAAAGTCAATGCACCGACACCACAACGTGTTTTCTGGTGTTCATTCGAAGGTTTCGTCGCGATTGTATTAATGCTAAGTGGTGGTCTTGCTGCTGTGCAAGCGATGGCGATCACAACGGGCTTACCTTTCACGATTGTTCTCTTAGTCGCCGCTGTATCCTTAATAAAAGGATTAATGGATGAACCTCGTGGAGTAACACCAAAAGCGAAGGGATAAATCCGATTCTCTCGTTTTGACAATGTGTTTGTTTAATAAAATGGACCTTATTTTTGAAGGTCCATTTTTTATACATTATGCAAACGTATGATTTTATGACTAAGCTCAACGGAGATGAATTTTTGTCTTTCGTGAGTTAGCTATCATTATGAATACCAAGATAAATCCAATATTTTCCTGTTTTACACTGATTTCAACATTACTTCTTACTGCTTGTGATAATAATAGTGGGGCATTATCGAACACAGAAGAAGAGCAGCGAACTCAACAAAATGACGGCATGGTCAGTACCAATGAAGACAAAGATGAAGGCCGAGATATCATCACTCCACCGCAAGACTCTCCTGTCGACGAGTCTTCAGATGAACCGATTAATTCTGACAACGAAGAACCTAGCAGTGACAACCCTACGCTCGATGCACCTGAACTCGAGCCCGAACAGCCTATTGTCGCGCTTCCGAGTCACCCTATTGAGCCTGAAGAGCCCAACTTAGATTATCCTGTGCTCGATGCTCCTGAATCTAAACCTAGACCAGAACACCCTATTGTCGCGCTTCCGAGTCACCCAGAACTCCCCACGATCCCTGTGGTGGATTACCCTACTCTGGCTATTCCAGAGCACCCAATTGTATCTGGAGGAACAAAACAATTAACCGCTCTAAGTGGTTATTTGGTTAATGCTCAGGTCTATCAAGCACAGTGTGATGATGTCGACACATTACAAGACACGCATGTCACCACCTATAAACACGGTCAATTTACCGTACCTGATGATGCTACCAACCTGTGTTTACATGCAATATCAGGAAGAACCGTCGATACCGACAAGGGTGTAATTACTAGTGATTTTATATTGAAAAGCAACGAGCATTACTCGGTTATAAGCCCATTTACTAGCCTTGTCGTTGATGCCATGAATCATGGATTAACTCACCTTGATGCCCAGCATTACGTTGTCGATACCATCAAGCTAGATATACCTGAAGATGCCCTGTTTGGAGACTTTATTGCGCAAGCCCCAGAACAAATCGAAGTCACCAAACTGGCAGAGTACATTACCACGATGTATTCACTGACACCGTTACCATTCAAAGCTCAAATGAGTGCCATCGAACTGATTTCTTCAGATTTACGTGGACGGCTTGATAATGGCTACGATATCTCGTCTTATGAGGCCGAAGTGTCTTTCAGTAATAATACTCTCAGCGTATTACGCCAAACGGTAAACGATCTTGATTACCACTCATACATCACCGAATCCTCGCTGGGCGAGATCAGCATTCATAATGTGACCTATATTAACACCTCTGAAATTGAGGAGGAATTCATCAATATTGATCTTTATGGTCAACATACGAGCGTAGTCGGCACGAAACTCTTAGATTCAGATAACAGTTATCATTTTGACTATACCAAGGTGGATGAATATGGGAAGACGACCACCGGCACCGAAACCTTCATCGATAACCTTGATAATACGGTATTATCTCGTCGTTATAAGGTCGCAAACAATCGATATGTCTCTGAAACCATCACACAAGAGCAATCAATCTATACTAATGGGTACCAAATCACCACGACGGATCTGACTGTGCCAGATTATGGCCGAGCCCTCACAACCGAGACGATAGAAAGTGGTGCCGGCACCATTCGTAAAACCATTACCCCTGCTGGCGGTGAAGCTGAATTACATGTCATGGATACTCGAAACAACATCGATACAATCAGCTATGGTACATACCCTAATACTCGTACGGCGATATGGACAGAGTA
The DNA here is from genome assembly GCA_028131545.1 of Vibrio sp. GTDB lineage: Bacteria > Pseudomonadota > Gammaproteobacteria > Enterobacterales > Vibrionaceae > Vibrio. The sequence continues at coordinate 59,322 of JAOICL010000006.1, forward strand.
CACCGCTCGCCAAAATCAATTTATCGAGGTCGCTAAATCTCTTCCATCCACACTCGCGCCACATGGCCCAGCTCAAGCCTGTCGAATACCGAAAACAACCGATGACTCCTATTGTCAGCGCACCTTCATTCCTTATCTTTTCTTAAACAACGAAGTACTGTTTCATTGGGATAATGCATTGCCGGATTCGATTGCACAGGATGTCGAATATCCTTTCTCTTTCACCATCACATGGGATGAATCGCTATCGGATCTCTCAGCTATCGACGTTGACATCGATCGACCAGCGCATTTCATTTTAAGTCAGTTGGATAAATCTTGTTCTCGTGGGCAATGTCGCTTTTCTTCTACCTTGATTGCCACCGAGGATGCGGGAGGATATATACGAATTCAAGCGCTTGATGAACTGTCAACCTTGCTCACCACACAAAAAAATAAAGTCGATGTATTCTATCAATATCCAACTGAAAACATCGTTTTTGACGATATCAATCAAACCGTTGTCGGTAACGGATACAGCGCCCGATATATTTCATTCATTAATAAACCAATAGACAAAATGGGGTTTGGATTCATTATTGATGACACCTATTCGACTTTACTTAACCCTATAAGTAACTACCCCACTAACATTATCAGTGGTGCCAATGGCAGCACGACCTTAATGCTTACTTTATCCGATGCGAATGGTGCGTTAGCAACTGATAATAATGGTACTCCTTTAATCATTGAGCTAAATGTCTCTTCTTCCAATTCATGTTATTGGAAAATTATGAATAGCTACGCTTCGTGTTATGGACATCACGGAAAAAAATTACGATACACCATTTCGTCAGCGCAATGGGCCGAAATACCATCAGGGGATTACCAGGCCAACCTTGTCTTCAGCCTAGAAGACCTTTATGGATCGACTATAGGAAACGTCAATACCGCTTTGACTCTCTTAAAACAATGATGTTAAAACAGCATTAATCAGAGATAAAATCACAAAACTTCCTACTTCATCACAGGAAAATAACGAGATTTATCTTACAGTGATAGAGTTTATTAAATTAACGAAGACTATTATGGCAAAACAAGATTCAGAAATGGTGGTGCACAGCACCAGCGAAAAGAAGTTTGATATCCCACAGGAAGCCTTTGACTGGTATGATGAATACGCTCATGGTGATATAAATCGTCGTGAGTTTCTCTCTCGTTTAGGCAGTTTAGCCGTTGTCGGATTAACCATGACAACCGTCGCTTCAGCCCTAACACCTAATTATGCTTTAGCTGAACAAATCTCTTTTAACGATCCAGAGATCACGGCAAGCTACAAAACTTTTTCCTCTCCAGAAGGAAATGGCGAGGGTAGAGGTTACCTTGTTACGCCAAAGGAAACAGAAGGAAAACGCTTCCCTGTTGTCTTAGTTATCCATGAAAATCGTGGCTTAAACCCCTATATCAAAGATGTCGCTAGACGTCTCGCTAAAGCGGGATTCATCGCTTTTGCACCTGACATATTACATACTCTCGGCGGCTACCCTGGTAATGATGATGAAGGCCGAGCTATGCAAAAAAGTATGGATAAGGTAAAAATGGAGCAAGACTTCATTAAAGCCGCTGAGTTTTTAAAATACCATCCACTCAGTAATGGCAAATTAGGTGCTGTTGGCTTTTGTTATGGCGGATACATTGTCAATATGCTGGCTGCTAAAATGGGCTCAGCATTAACCGCAGGCGTGCCGTTTTATGGTACACCGGCTGCTCAAGAACTTCGTAAAGACATTAAAGCGCCATTATTAATCCATTTTGCAGAACAAGATAAACGTGTTAATGCCACTTGGTTTGAATACGAGAACGACCTAAAAGCCATTGATGCAAGTTATACTGCTCATGTTTACCCTGGGGTGCAACATGGCTTCCATAATGACTCTACTGGACGTTATAACGAAGAAGCCGCCAATCTAGCTTGGGATAGAACTGTTGATTTCTTTCAGTCTTATCTAACGGAATAAGCTAATCAATCACTGTCCAATTCTCTCTGCTCTTTGAATTAGACAGTATGAGTGGGTAAGTTTAATGTCTTGATATTGTATTGAACTTGCTCCCTCAATTCAGATAATGACACCCCTTTTATTTCTGATACCTTTTGGTATACATCCATTAAATGACGTGGCATCCCCTGCTCACCGCTAAACCAGTGATAACCCGATGGATTATCGGTTTCAATTAATAGCCGACTTAAAGGAATGGCCTCAGCAACGGCTTGAGGCTCTGATTGGAATAGCACATCGACACTGATCGTAAAATAAGTACCCGCTTCAATAAAGTCCGAAATTAGCGCCAATGGCCCAGAATACCAGTGAATAATATTTTTCACAGGAAAACGAGCCAGTGCCTCTAACACTTCCTTTTCAGCTCCTTTCGTATGCATCACCACCACTTTATTGTGACGATGAGCAAAGGATAAACAATATTCAAATACTTTATTTTGCTGATTAAGCGCCTCTGAGCTGGTATCTTCAACCCAACAATAGTCCAACCCAATTTCGGCAATAAAAGGCGTTTCTTCTAAGTAAGTATCTAGCTCTTCTAGGCACTGTGGTGCTTTATTCGCACACCAAGGATGAATACCAAAAGTAGGAATAATATACGCAGAACGCTGGGCAATTTCTTTTGTTTTATCGTAACTCGCAATGCTCATACTCGCGGCATAAGTGGTTATTTGATGACGCTCTATTTCCGCTATGACTGATTCTAATTCTTCTTCAGTGTAATGATCTAAATGGGTATGTGATTCAATATATTGCATTATGTTTACGTCTGTTGTTCTGAAAATCTAAATTTCAACGAGAGAAATTGTTCTCTTCCTGTTCAATCCCTGTACAATGATGATTCCCTACCAACATGGACATCACCAACATACGGAGCACTCAATGGGTACGACGATTATCGGATTATTTATTCTTGCGGTTTTAGCTTACTTTATTAAGAAGAAAACCAATCATTCATTATTTTATTGGATCACAAAGCTCTATGGGAAAGAAAGCTGTTCAGGTAAAAAGTAACGACCTCTTTTACTATTGGCCCTCTTTCTAAAGACACTCTCTATCATTCGTTAATGACTGATGATTTGATACTCCCAGCTCACCTGCGTACCTGAACGAGCTAACATAATGGAAACAGGGCAATGCTTTTCAAAAGTCAGTGCCAATGCTTTATCAAGTGCTTTACCTGTTAAGTTTGATCCTTTACATATAAAGGTGAAATGAATATGGGTGTAAACTTTAGGCTCTGTTTCAGCTTGCTCAGCTTCTACTTGTATCTCTAGAAAAGAAAGCGGCTTTCGCTGTTTTTTCATCACAAGAGTAACATCCACTCCGGCACAACTTGCCGCGGCACTCAATACCATCTCCATGGGCGTCTGCGTACTCTCATTACCACCAAAAACAGCCGGGGCATCAGCAATGAGGCTGTGCCCTGAATCTGATGTTGTAACAAAACTTTGATTATATACCCAGCGTGTTGTTGATCCTTTTTTCATAACACATCCTTACTGTTCGCTCGTTAATACAAGGTATCCATATCATCTTACCTCGGATATATAAGAGAAACAAAGCCATGATCTATAGACAGTGACACCATGCCGAACTTACCCATAAAGAACGAAACCATACCAAGCTAAACTATACCGAGCTAAACCATAAAGAACGCTATTGTTCCTGCTACGAGAGCGTAAGCTAAGGCAACAGGTAAGGTCTTACGAATGATCTCTGACTCTTTACCGGCCATTCCAACGACCGTTGCAGCAGCGACGACATTCATAACACACATCATGTTACCGGCATTAGCACCAATCCCTTGAAGCGCGAGCACCACGGTAGGATCAAGCCCTGCACTGTTTGCAACCGAGAACTGCAACCCGGAAAACATCATATTAGAGAAGGTTGCTGAACCTGATAAGAACGAACCAAAAATACCAACAATCGGTGCTGCCCACGTCCAAACTGAACTGAGTGAACCCGCTAATAATTCCGCTAACGCCTGAGGCATTGCCGGTAAACCAGCCGTATTCGTCCCTGAGTTAAGGAATATTTTCACCATAGGAACTGACGCCCCTAATGAGATAACGGTAGGTAAGAGAGCCGTGCATGAGTCACCAAAAGCCCCCGCAAATTTACCTGGTTTAATTTTAAAAAGAACAAACGCTAATAGGCAAACAAAAATAAAGAAAGCACCTGGCGCATATAACGTCGAAAACCCACTACTTAGCTCTGTTCCCAATAGCCCAGACCAACTGAGATTAAATGACAGTAAGAATTCTTTTATTGGTGTAACGACTCGTGAAATCACCAGCAACACAGCCATAACAAGGTAAGGTGTCCATGCCGCTATCGTTGAAGGTTGAGAAACCAATGTGTCCGACGTTGATTCGATGTCGACTGAAGATTGATTCGCATCATGACTCGTCTCTTCTTCCGTTTTAGGGAAATCATGCCAAGGGGTTTCCGGTAATAAAAAGCCCTTTTTAGCCGCTGGAATAACAATACTCATACCAATGAGAGCACCAATCACCGATGGGAATTCAGGCCCCGCAATAATATTAATAAAGAAGGCAGGAATCATAAACGCCAACCCTGAAAACAGAGCAAACTTCCATATAACGAGTCCTTCTTTAAACGATTGATTTCGACCAAAGAACCCTGTCAGTACACAGACCATCACTAAAGGAATTAAAGAACCGGTTACCATATCAATCAACGTAATATTCATTGCAATTTGCTGTGCAAAATCAACAAATGTTGCTCCTTCACCCAGTGCAGCAATTTGTTCAGCAGCTATCGATTGTCCGCCAGATTCTAGCCCCTTTTCCATGCCAAATAATACCGGTAACCCAATAGCACCGAAGGAAACAGACGCAGAGTCAGCTATCAATGCAACGACTGCCGCCGCTAATGCTGGCACACCTAATAACATCAGTAAGGGCGCACCAATAGCAGCTGGGGTACCAAATCCAGCCGAGCCTTCAATGAATGAACCAAACAACCAACAGACAATAATCACCTGTACTCGCGCATCTGGGCTGATGGTCATAAAGCCAGCTCGAATGGTGTCCATTGCGCCCGATACCGATAGTGTTTTTAAAAGGAAAATGGCGCCAAAGATAATGGTTAATGGTGTTATTGCATCCAGCAACCCTTGTACGATAGAAGCAGAAAGCACCGTGGTATCCATATCCCAGATCACGATCGCCGCTAACGCTGTTAATACCGCAGAAATGGGCATCGCTTTCGATGCCGGCATATTTAAAAAGACCAGAAAAATAAGGACTGAAAAGACGGGAGTAAGGGTGGCTAATATTTGTATGAGAGTCACAATGTGTATCCTAAACTTCTTAACATATATTAATAGGATATCAGGGAATACACATTGTGCTTTTGTTCTAGATCAAGTTGTCGTGCTAGAGATCATTATCTCTGTAAGAACCGTGTCAGGATATCACCTTACTTTTTGTTTACCGCTTCAATAAACGCGGCTTCTGCACTTTCAATATTTAATGCTTTTGCTTCTTCTAACAACGCCAGCGCCTTGGAAATATCTCCTTCTTCTACCGCCTCTTTAATCGATTGATTGAAAAAAGCTTCGGTCTCAGGTTGCGCTTTCTTTGTCACGACTTGCTTTTGCATAAGAGAAGTTGAATTGTTTTCTTCAATCGGTTTATCTAGTTGAACGATACCCGTAACGGAAACTTCGATACTTCCGACTTCGCTATTGGGTATATCAATATCCTTAGCTTCTGGTAGATAGTTACCACGTCCTTCCGCATCCAATCGTGCAGGATGAATAACGGGGGTCGAATGTTGCTGGGCTTCATCGGTAGTAAAAATAATCAGACGAACGGTGTCTTCCAATTCTGGTGGGTAGAAGTCGGTTTCTAACACAAGGCGATTATCTAAATGAAGACGCGGTTTTCTATACTCAAAGCTCGTATCTTCATAAACTTCATAAATTTCATCATCGGAGCCAACAATAATGGCAGAAGGAACAAAGACGGACTCTTTTATGTGACTCACGATAGATAAGCGTAATGGACCACGATTGGCTGGTATATCAAAAACAACCACAGCGCTATCTATAGCGCCACTTTGTAACCGTTGGCTTTCTGGTGTGACTGAGACCATAACATCACTTGGTATCACCAGTTCATAGCTGGTCAGTTCACTAAAACTCACCGCGGTTGCCTCAAGGGTTTGTACGTTAACGGCTTCTTGTTGGGAAGTGAGTTTATCATTCTTTTGCGAGTCGGTATTGGAGGTTGTTTGGCAGCCAGAGAGTGAAACAACACCCAATAATAGTGATAAGGTAAGCGGTGACAATAGACGAGTGTTCATAGTGTCTTCAATCCAAATTAAAGCGATGTTAAAAGTGTATAGATTATAGTGTAGTTAACTCGCCACTAAAATGAAAATAGCTGGACAGTGCCAGCTATTTTTCTTCATGCATTTATCTAAATGATAAATTCGTGTTTACCACCAAGCTTCTGCCTGAATACCAACCACTAATTCCGTATCTTCACCAGAACCAAATGCATTGTCATTTTCGCTATCTACATGATATGTACCATAGACACGGATTTCAGGGCGAGACCAGAAGCTGTCACCCATTGCCCATGCTTGAGCAACGGTTGCTTTCATATTGCCAAAGTCAGACCCATCCGTTTCTTCACCAGCGGTATAACCTGCTTCAAAGATCGTACGCATCGTATCGTTCCATTTGTACATAGGGCGTGCAACCACAGAGATTTGATCTCGCTCAGCTCCTGATGCTCCAAGATCTTCACCCGTTAGGTAAGCAAGCTGGTGGCCCACTTCCCAGTTTTCACCAACACTTACAACACCCCAGTTCAATAGACGGTAACCAACTGCATCATTGTTTTCATCAGTTCCACGAGTGTAGTACGTACCTGAACCCCATAAATTAGCAGCTTGCACGCCGTAACCTGCAGTACCGTATTGGAATACCGTTTGGTTAAAGCCATTTGAAAGACCTTGATGAAGAATGAAAGACGTTAACACGCCGTCATCAGCCGCTTCTGTTTCATCTGTTACTTCTGTCGCAAAGTTATACGCAACAGCCACTTCTAAACTTGCATCAGCCCAAAGGCCGATGTTCGCTAGACGAGCATCAAAAATGTAACTAGAAGATTGTTCTGTTTCGCCATCACTTAATACTGCAACTGACAGTTTCTTATCGCCCATCACACTTAAGTTAGAGATACCACCACCTGTACCTGATGTATTCAAGTAGTAGAAGTCAGTAATATGGATATCTTTACGTTGGTAATACGTTTTACCTGCCCACAGCTCAGCTTCCTTGTCTGAAGCAATCAAACCCTTTGCTTTTACAGCAAATTGAGCAACGTTAAAATCACCATCTTCCCAGCCATTAGAACCTGAATTACCCTGTGCAATCATCGATTCTAATTTCCAAGTTTGTTCGCCTGTTTGTAATTCTTCAGCTAAACCAAACTCATAGTAGTTGTCATCTTCATTGCCTAAACGACCAACTGCGTTCTTGTTAACAGCTTGATCGCCGTTACCGCTCGCACTGATGCCCGTACCAGCACGGAAGTATCCATTAAAATCAACAGCAAATGCTGATCCTGCAGTAAGCGCTGCCGCAACCGCAGCAGAGATAAGAGTTAACTTTTTCATTTTCATTCCTTTGTCAGGGTGGCCCTGATGATATTATTTTTTTGGGTACAGTGGATTACACAAAATTGACATAAAAATGATAACTTCATGACAATAGGATGACGTCATCCACAACGGATAAAGTTTAGGGTGAAGTGAAAGGAGTAGAAAGGAGGAGAGCTCTATTGTTTGAGCGTGCGATCACACAATAGAGGTGTAGTGTGGTACCCACTCGCATTTTAAGGACTTTCTTTTTAAGAATATCGACGTAGAATAGTATCAAGATCACATAACTAGGATGGTTACTATGACTTTTTCAGACCCTCGCTTTCAGACGCTTCATCAATTATTATCCGCTAACTTTGAACCCGATCAAATTATTACTAATGAAGCTAAGCGTTTAGCCTATGGTACCGATGCCAGTTTTTATCGCCTTATTCCCCAATTGGTTCTAAAACTGCATACGCTTGATGAAGTCATCATCACCATAAAAGAATGTAAAGCTCTAGCGATTCCTTTTACGTTTCGTGCAGCAGGGACCAGTTTATCAGGGCAAGCCATTTCCGATTCTGTCTTAATCACATTATCTGATCGATGGCGCCACCATGAAGTTCTAGACAATGGTCATAAGATCGTTCTACAACCCGGAGTCATCGGTGCCGACGCGAATAAATATTTAGCGCCATTTAAACGCAAAATTGGTCCCGACCCAGCGTCGATAAACAGCTGTAAAATCGGGGGGATTGCCGCCAATAATTCAAGCGGAATGTGTTGTGGAACGGCACAAAACTCCTACCAAACCGTTGATAGTATGGCTATCGTATTATTCGATGGTACCGTGTTAAATACGGCTGACAATAACAGTATTTCTCGCTTCATCACTTCCCATCCTAGTTTATATAACGGCATTAAAGCTCTCAGTGAGAAAACCAAAAATAACACTCAATTAAAAACATTAATCGACCACAAATATCGTCTCAAGAATACAACCGGGTATGCACTTAATGCCCTCACCGATTTCATTGATCCGATTGATGTCATTGAACACCTCATGATTGGTTCAGAGGGTACCCTTGGTTTTATCGCCGAAATCACGTACAACACCGTCATTGAATATGAATACAAAGCCTCCGCATTTTTAGTGTTTGCTGACATTGAAGAAGCCAGCCGAGCAGTGACAACATTAGCACACACACCTGTACAGGCCGTTGAGTTACTCGATGGGCGAGCCCTTCGTTCAGTGTCCAATAAAGAAGGGTTACCTCACTTCATTAAAGAACTCGACCTTGAGTCCTGTGCACTGCTCATCGAAACACATGCTTCTAATCAAGTAGAGCTCGACACACAATGCCAAACCGTCATGGCCTCTTTAGCAACGTATAACATCCTCGAATCGATTTCTTATACCTCGGATCCAACGATGGTCGCGACACTTTGGGGAATACGGAAAGGCACATTCCCTGCCGTGGGTGCCGTTCGTGAAGTCGGTACAACAGTGATCATTGAAGATGTCGCCTTCCCTGTCGAAGATTTAGCGAATGGTATTAGAGACCTTCAAGCTCTCTTTGAGCAGTACCATTACGATGAAGCCATTATTTTTGGTCATGCCCTCGATGGCAATCTGCATTTCGTCTTCACACAAAGCTTTGAAGACAGTAAAGAAGTTCAACGCTATGCGAAGTTTATGGAAGACGTTTCTGAGCTGGTTGCTGTTAAATATAAAGGCTCATTGAAAGCAGAACATGGTACCGGTAGAAATATGGCTCCCTTCATTGAGCTAGAGTGGGGTAAAGAAGGTTACGCTTTAATGCAAGAGATTAAATCGCTCTTTGATCCTGATGGCCTAATCAATCCCGGTGTTATTATCAATGACGATAAAGAATCACATATTAAACACTTAAAGCCCATGCCAAAAGCAGACCCACTCGTGGATCGCTGTATTGAATGTGGTTTTTGTGAAGCCGTATGTCCCTCAAGAACTCTCAGTTTAACACCAAGGCAGCGAATTGTTTTATATAGAGAAATTCAAAGCCGCCTTGCAAAAGGTGAGGACATCTCAGCGCAAGAATTAGAAAAGGTGTTTGAGTATCAAGGTATTGATACCTGCGCAGCAACCGGATTATGTGCTGAACGCTGCCCTGTAGGGATTAATACCGGTGATTTGATCAAGCAATTGCGTACCGCTAAGTATCGTAAATATGAAAAAATTGCTCATTGGACAGCCAACCATTTCTCTACGACGACCAAAATGGCACAAGTAGGACTTAAAGCCAATCAAGTGAGTTCCTCTGTCATTGGACCTCGTGCTGTAGAAACCATCACCAATGGCCTCAATAAGATCACAAAAGGTGCAGTACCAAAGTGGATCCTAGAGATACCGCAAGCTAATACCCATAACGTTGAATCACGTTCAGGTTCACCGAGCAAACACGTTGTATATTTTCCATCCTGTGCTGCGCGAACAATGGGAGCGCAAAAAGAGGCGAATGAACAACGTAGCTTAACGGAAGTGACTCAATCGTTATTAACAAAATCAGGCTATACGATTATTATTCCGAAGGGATTACAAGAGCAATGTTGTGGAATGCCTTATGCCAGTAAAGGAATGACCGACCTCGCGAAACAAAAACAATCACAGCTTGAAGAGACATTATGGGAAGCGTCAAACCAAGGTGAGTACCCGATTTTGATGGATACAAGTCCTTGTGCACATCGTAGCCTAGAGAATACAACAAAACCACTTTCTATATTTGAGCCTTCTCACTTTGTACAACACTATTTATTGGATCATCTACACATCACACCAACTGATGAAACCGTCATGCTACATATTACCTGCAGTACAAAGAAAATGGGGGTTTCATCGTCATTGCTGACCTTAGCAAAGGCGTGCTCCAACAATGTTATTGTGCCTGAACATATTGAATGTTGTGGTTGGGCTGGTGATAAAGGATTTACCCATCCTGAGCTTAATGCCTCTGCCGTCGCCCCCTTGAAGCAACAAGTTCCTAAAGGTTGTCAGCGTGGCTTTAGTAATAGCCGTACCTGTGAAATCGGCTTATCACATCACAGCGGTATTCCTTACCAATCCATCTTATGTTTACTTGATGAAGTTAGCCAACCACGACCATAAGTAAAACAAAAAACCGCCACGAACACACGTTCGGGGCGGTTTTCCTTTTATCGGTATTAACTTTTTATCTTAAAAGTAAGGAGTAAGGAGTAAGAAGCAATAAGGAAAAACACTGTCTGCCCTAATCTTCTTTCTTTGGAAAAACCTCTTCAAACTTTTCCATGAAATCTCTTTTTATCAATTGCTCAATATCGACGGCTCGCTCGGTCGGACAAAAAATCATAAAATTCACACATTGATCGCCTAACGTCGTTTTTTTGATCAATACTCTCGGCTGGGCACTCGGTAAATTCACTCCTGCCCCTTTTTTAATCATGGAATTATAGCGCTGTGAAACATCATGAAAAGGTAAAGCATGGTAAGCCATACGCTCTTCCATGTATTCGACGAGTGGGAATAAGTTAATAAATTCTTTTATTGTTATGTCAAACTCATGATAAACGTACTTTTTCATGAAATTCAGGTTGACGACTGGGTGGGTGAAAAACAGGCTATTAGGCAATACAACGGTACGCCCAGTATATTGATAAGCACCACCCTTTAAATTGATTTCATGAATGGTCGTTGCCATCATGGAGTGATCCACCACCTCCCCACAATGCTTTCCAACTTCAATCCAGTCACCTGGTCGAAAAGAACGAGCACTCGCTCGTTGAATTGAGCCAGTAAAACACAATATGATTTCTTTACTTGCCACAACGAATGCAATTGCTATCGCCGTCACGGATAAGGCAAATTCATTTATCTCTTGTTGCCACAAGATAAATAAGAACAAGACGGTGAAGACGAATACACCATTTTTGGTTCTTACACTCCATTTTCTTTGACGATCACTTAATAATGCAGCATTACCACGTATGCGATAAAGAATAATAATTTTAACTATTCCCATCCCAAAAATGATTAAAGCAGTAAATAAAAACTTATGTGTAACAAGGAAATCCCATAATGATGAGATAGCATCCATGAATAATACTCCCACTTACATTCCATTAGAAAGAATGCATAGTCCATAATAGGTAAAGTATATACTTGAAAAAGTAAGATAAAAGAGAAGGGGTAGGATAAAAAAGAAGAGAGGGAAACTCAGTCGCTAATCCGCCAGTCTAAAGACAAATCAGCGATTTTAAAAAGGGGAAACATATCCGTGTCCTCCCGATTTTCATACAACGGTTTTTTTTGATCATGCATCGTTATGAAACCAACACTATGCGCCGTAGACATACTCAACAACTACTTCGTTGCCATCGCAATATACGCGCTCAATTTGACCCTCAATACGCAGACGAGAGACTAAACGTGTTACCGCTCCATTACTTTTAAAACGATTCTTTAAAGATGGAATAACAACGTGTGGGTCAACATGTAAGACACGACAGAATCGCTCAACAAACTTTTGATCCATTGAATTGTTTCCATGCAAAATGCCCGATAGCTCAATATGTGAGATATCAATTCGTTTTGCCATCTCCATTTGAGTTAGGCGCAACTTCGCTTTCTGTGACATCCAAACATTGTAAATAGCTTGGCGATCTTCGCTTGTAAATTCCACAAGATTTCCTTTTTAAAATAAATTGTGACACCGCTGATACGTTAAATGCTATCACCAGTATCGCAACAAATGTCATGGTTAAGTCAAGTTTGTCAATATCTCACAGCAGAGAGCGAGTATTTACTGACAAAACTCTTAACCTTTACTTATTTTTATGAACAGGCTTCACATTAATTTAACATTGTAACAACACGTACCCTGTTATTTTTATTGCATGAACCTATATATATGATGTTAACGTTTAGGCAGGGATAGTCTGTTCTTTTTTTAACGTTTCTTGTTTAGACATCCATTCTCTAACAGAAAACCAAACATAGGTTGCTGTAATAGAGAAGAACAAATACGATACGGCAAAAATAAACGGTGAGGTAATGAGGCTATTCGACACAGCCCAGGAGACTCCCGCTACAGCCACGCCCATCTTAGCAACTAGCCCAACGAGTAATAGAGCAAAGGCTAATTCAGGAAAGCGTACAGAACGAAATGCAAACCAATGGCAGGTACCTACTGCTATAGTCGCAATAGAAAAGCCTAATATATAGGAATGGAAATGCTCATAGGACAATATCCCTGCAATAACCGATATCAATATAATGACTAGGAATCTCATTTAATACCTCAAAAAAATAGCTCAAGCCTTAATTTTTATACGCCCATTGTAGAGATAATGTTCATCGACACAAGTTATAAAATGTAAAAAAGGGTTAAGCCTTTGATATCAATCACTCATATTTGATAATTTAGTCAATTAAAGAGAATTCAGCCCTAAGTCCCTTTGGTACCCACCTTAAAAAAACCGCAAATTAAACATTTATCTTTATGCATTTTAAGCAACTTTATCGCTTACCATGAATTTATAATTTGAAATGAATAAAAACAAGGGTTTATTTCAGGTTAGCTTTGTAATCATTCAGTCAAAAGTGGTCAAATTTAGCTTAATTTTAAAAAAAGAGACATTTTTCTCTTGTGAAACCCAATGAATTTTTATTAGACTATAGGCCTGCCACATTTACTTTTATCAATTTGTATGAGAGTATATGAGGGATTTACAGCTGGAATGCAATTTCCTTTGTCTACATCACTATTCGTTAGAGTTATCTTTATACGTATTGTGTCGTTTACAATAGTAATTTACGTTTCTATGCTAACAACGCCGACTAACGGCACAATTTTATATTTAAAGGATATGTACAATGTCTAACACAGTTACTGGTACTGTAAAGTGGTTCAACGAAACTAAAGGTTTTGGCTTCATTCAACAAGAGTCTGGCCCAGACGTATTCGCACACTTCAGCGCTATCACTGGTGACGGCTTCCGCACTCTAGTAGAAGGCCAAAAAGTAGAATTCACTATCACTCAAGGTCAAAAAGGCCCTCAGGCTGAGAACATCAAGCCTCTATAATTCTACGTCCGTTCTATCTAGAATGACATATAGTATCAGGTATCGTGATAATACCTGATAGCTAAATAGCCAGCCGAAAGGTTGGCTATTTTTGTATAAGGAGGTCAAACTATGAATTCATTAGGCTCATTGCTAACATCTATGGGCGCTCTACCCGACTCTTTTCAACATACCCCAGAGGTCAACTTGACACAATGGGAGCAATTCTCTCATTCACAAGTGAATTTCTTTGATGCGGTTTGCCAATCTCATCCAAATAAATCAACGCACTCTCACCTATTGGGTTTATTAACAAAATGTCATATTGAGCACATAAGCCGGCTCGAAAGCAACCAAGATAGCGTATTAGCAATGAAGCATGCTATTCACGATACCGTTGGATACCCACATAGCGATAAATTCCAAGTTCCTGAGATTGCCTATACACTTTTTATCACGCATTTATGGCTTTATACACAAGGCTTTTTAAAAATGGACTTTAGTCTTGCCAATGATCATGCCGACAATACAGCACACATGATATTTCCTCTTTTGAATCAGGAACAACTTCAGAACTATTCATCGATCGATGGATTAAGAACGAACCTCACTCAAAGCTTTTATTTAGGGAAAAACGGCTCTCCCTATTCTTCTTCATCATCTTGGTCCAGATTATTGAATTTCCTGAAAAATCGCATGAAATAAAAAAAATGCGACAACAGCGATCACATTCGTCGTATAACCATTCAATTCATTGCTAAGATTGTTATTATCCCAATTCGACTTATATTTTTCAAAGCTAGGATTTCCCATGTTTAAGCTATTTGAAAGCTGGACTTCTGCTTTTCCAAAATCAGAACCCACTCAACCCCCTAAAGGCCTTTACGCTTTTTGCCGCTTCTATACTAAGGGGTTTGAAAAGCCTCTTATTGCCATGTCTATTCTATCCATGCTTACCGCTATCGCTGAAGTGTCTCTTTTTGGCGCTGTAGGTGAGCTTGTCGATTGGTTGTCAAATAGTGAGAAAGCCACTTTTTGGGAAGACAACAAAAGCACCTTAATGGCGTGGGGAGCTCTTATTTTAATTGGTATGCCGATTATGATTGCTTTGCACTCTTTGATTGTGCACCAGAGCTTGTTAGGTAATTATCCGATGTCTATTCGCTGGTTAGCTCATCGCTATTTGCTTAAACAAAGCCTGCACTTTTATCAAGATGACTTTGCTGGCCGAGTCGCGACAAAAGTCATGCAAAATGCCTTGGCGGTCCGCGAAACGGTCATGAAAACGATGGATTTATTTGTTTATATGGTGGTGTACTTTACCGCTATTATCGTTTTATTAGCTTATGCTGATTGGCGTTTAATGATTCCAATTCTCTTTTGGCTAGCCGGATATATCTGCATTCAAGTGTACTTTGTTCCACAAATGAAAATTGTCGCCTCTGAGCAAGCCGATGCTCGTTCCTTAATGACAGGACGTATCGTCGATAGCTATACCAATATCGCCACCATAAAGCTCTTTTCGCATAGCCAACGTGAAACAGAATACGCCGAAGAAGGCATGGATCAATTCATGCAAACAGTATATAAACAAATGCGCTTAGCCACTAAATTCAACCTATCGGTTGAAGTGGTCAATTATTTATTACTCTTCGCAATTTCAGCTTTGTCTATTTACCTTTGGATTACCGCTTCAATTAGTATTGGTGCTATTGCCATCGCGGTTAGTTTATCCTTACGCTTAAATGGCATGTCTAAATGGATCATGTGGGAAGTCGGATCGTTATTTGAGAACATGGGTACCGTCGTAGATAGTATGAATACCTTATCAAAGCCGATTGCTATTCAAGATAAGCCTAATGCTCCTGAACTCAATGTGACAGAAGGCGGTATTCACTTTGACAATGTCTGCTTCAATTATGGTGAAAATAAAGGAATTATTAATAATCTAAACCTCAATATCAAACCAGGCGAAAAAATAGGATTGGTAGGACGCTCAGGCGCAGGTAAGTCGACTTTAGTTAACCTTCTTCTTCGCTTTCATGATGTGGAAAGTGGCAAAATTTCTATTGATAATCAACCTATTGATGAAGTCACACAGGACTCATTGCGTCAACACATTGGTATGGTCACACAAGATACGTCTTTACTGCACCGCTCTATCAAAGAAAACATTCTTTATAGTCGACCTAAAGCCTCTGATGAGGAGTTATTTAATGCCACTGCACAGGCTCAAGCTAATGAGTTTATCGAGACATTAACAGACCCATTTGGAAATAGCGGTTATGACGCTCAAGTGGGTGAACGAGGAGTCAAACTATCGGGTGGACAGAGACAACGTATTGCGATATCACGCGTGCTATTAAAAGATGCCCCTATTCTCGTTCTGGACGAAGCCACCTCTGCTTTAGATTCAGAAGTAGAAGCCGCTATTCAAGAAAGCCTTGAAGAACTCATGGAAGGTAAAACCGTCATTGCGATTGCACATCGACTCTCTACAATCGCAGCAATGGATCGATTAATTGTTCTTGATAATGGTAACATTATTGAACAAGGTACCCATGGTGAATTAATCAAAAATGGAGGCATTTATGCTCAATTATGGACCCATCAAACAGGAGGATTTCTATACGATGCTGATGATAACGATCCAAAAGGTGATGATTAATGATGAATAAAAGTGCTATTACCAACCTTGTTGCGCTTGCTATTGTTGCTGTCGGTTATATAACTCAACATACCGCTTTATACTATGCAGGGATTTTTGCTTTTTCAGGCGCAATAACGAACTGGCTTGCCATTCATATGTTATTTGAAAAGGTACCAGGGCTTTATGGTTCAGGCATCATTCCGGATCGATTTGAAGAATTTAAACTCGCGATCAAAACACTCATGATGGAGCAATTCTTCACCGCAGAGAATATTGATCGCTTTCTCAATAAAGAAATGCATTCTGGTAACACGTTAAAACTGGCTCCGATTATTGAGAAAGTGGATTTTAGTTCTGCTTTTGACTCTCTCGTGACCGTCATTATGAACTCCAGTTTTGGCGCCATGCTAACCATGATGGGGGGAGAAGAATCCCTTGCTCCATTGAAGCAACCTTTTATTGATAAAATGAAAGAAACCGTTACTGAATTAGGTGAAAGTGATGTGATTAAAGAGGCTCTTAAAGAACAGCTTGAATCACCTGCGATGATGGATGAAATAAAAAGTAATGTTGAACAAATTATTGATAAGCGCCTAAATGAACTGACGCCTGAATTAGTCAAAACTATGGTTCAAGATATGATCAAAGAGCATCTCGGTTGGCTTGTCATTTGGGGTGGTGTTTTTGGTGGACTTATAGGGTTGCTTTCAAGTTTTGTGATGTAACGTCCCCTTCGATTACCTCAATATATGGCAGGATTATTGCGACCCAATTCCTGTCATTAACTCTACCTCCCTCACAAATATCAATAATTAGTGTGACCTGTCGCGCCATTTAGCATTAACAACCAACAAAGTTTCAGTAAAAACACTATAAATTAGTTATCGGTTAAGTGAAATGAAGGTAATTGTTAATGTTGTGTCCAAATTGTGAAAGCATGTCATTGCAGTTATCTGATCACATAAACCTCCTAAGAACTTATAGCTGTAGTGATTGTAACGGAGATTGGATTTTACCTGAAGATTTTGCCTATTGGCTTAAGCATGTCCCTCAAGAATCTAAGTTTATTGAACCCTCTTTTGTGCGTTCAACTAAACAATCAGGTAAGCAGTGCCCGATGACAGGTCAGTTTATGACAACTTATGTCTACCAGAATAATGATGTCACACATTCTATGTATTACAGCCAATCGGTAGGGGGTATTTGGTTGGATGATGGTGAATGGGACTATTTATTACAACGAAACCTCACGACAGCACTGCAGTCAATTTTATTCAGTAGCAATAACGTTGGTCAATGTACTCAATCACTGAACCCAACTGAATCATTACTACCATAAAGTAAAGGAGTCATAATTTCCACGAGAGTACTCGTTTGTTTTTCATTATTGAAATAACGCCATATATTTTAAAGGAGAAAGATTATGTCACATCAAGATTTCGAATTATCTCGCATGGATGAGCAAGTAATACGAGCCTACAGTCAAGCAGAACTTTATCGCTTAACGAGAGATGAACGAATCATTGTCGCGGTTGATATGAGAAGATTAGAAAAGCAATTTCTAGAGCGCTCTAAAGTCATCGTAGACAGTTTCCTATGCCAATTTCATTAACGTCATGCCAAACTCGTCGTCAAACAGCACTTTGCTTAGCTTAAGTTCACAATGGCTTTAAATGCCACCAATTGCATTAGTGCTGTTTAATAAAAAACATAAAAGGTCATACTGTACTTAACTCCCCCCCTTCTCTCCTCTTAACCAAAATAAAAACAACCTATAAATTTCAATACATTAGTCTCCTCTTGCACGCCCCTAGTATCCTAAATATTGAATAGAAAACTTTATGCGCAAAAGTAAAAGTTTTTGTCTAAACTTAACAGGATTTCATTAAACGCCGAATAATGAGGAAAATGATGCAAGAAAGAATTAAATCCATATTGCTGATATTTTTTCCCTGTGCCATTACACCAGTTATAACGGCAGAGGAGTCTGCATATACCGATAAATACCATGCCACGACTCTAAATAAAGCGATCACCGCTTTTACCGACAATACCAAACTGCAAGGAGTTCAAGACGTTGATGAACATATTCATCGATTAAGTAAAGAACTCGATGTTGCTTTTAACGAAAGAGATCAGCAGCAAGAAACCTTAAAATCACTACGACGAGTGTATAAACAGCTATCTCTAGATGCTGCAGCAGCACAAAGAAGATTTAATCAGGCAAAGAAGAAGCTGGATAGTATCTATAAGCGAATGCTTGAAGAGCCTGATTTAGACATCGTTTCACATCAAACAAACTATCAAGAAACATGGGCTGAGTTGAAGCAATTCCAACAAGATCAGCTCACAGCGAAACATGATTTAGATGGTCAGCAACAACTATGGGTTCAAAAACAAGCTCAAGTTCAAAATATCCAAGATAAGCTTTCACAAATGAGCCAGAAGCGTTTTCGAGCAAGAGCCAGTCGCTTGCAGGATGAAATAAGCCGAACAGGCTTAAAAACGGTTAATTTTTCAAACGTTTGCGACCGTAATATCACACTATCCGATTGTATCAATCAGACGGAATCACTCACGCAACAAAAAGCGGTGATGCTATTCCAAGATACACTCGTTAGTGAAAGCTCTGAACCGGCATTAGTTAAACAAAATTTAAAAAACGCTTCTTTTAATATTCATGTTCTTCGATCAAAGATCATCAAATCGAACTTTGTCGCGGGCGATAAATATCGTATCGCTATGGATGTTGAGCTCGAAGCAAGACCGAATGATACTGCTTCTTGTAAATTACTCGATATAGAGAGTCGTTACTGCTTTGCTGAAGGTGTTTATGCCATCGACAAAGAAGAACCGAAGGAAACACCCTGGGTGAATGTTCTGGTGCGTTCCGATCAATATAACGACAGTGTTTATATCAACGGTGTATCATACGGTAGCACTCCAATCGAGATATTATTACCCGTCGGTGATCATGCTATCACGATAAAAAAAGAAGGCTTTTATACTTATCATAAAACGATTGATATTAAGCGAGATAAAACGGTTAAAGCCAGCTTAAGTAAGCGAGCAAATAAGCTTTATACGGGTAAAAAGTTTGCCGATTCTTTGGGTAAAAAACAACAAGCTCCACAACTTGTGACGATTACAGAAGGTCAATATCTCATTGGGGAAAACAATGCAAAGCAAGTCCATTTAGATAACCCATTTGCGATTGGTGTAACACCCATTACTGTACGTCAATTTGACCTTTTTATTGCAAGTACTAACTATAAAACCGATGCGGAGCTAACCAAAAGCTGCACTGTCGTTAATGGTGCAGAAACGGAACCGGTTGAAGATGGGCACTGGAAAAGCCCGGGCTTCAAACAAGATCCAAATGCACCCGTCGTATGCATCAGTAAAAATGACGCTCTTGCTTATATTAATTGGTTAAGTGACACAACAGGTTATAAATATCGCCTACCGACCGAGAATGAATGGGAAATAGCTGCTCGTGGCGGCAGCGATTCAAAATACTGGTGGGGTGAAGAGTTCCAAGCGGGTAAAGCCAATACAGGCTGGGGCGGCACACCTTGGTCAAATAAAGGAACGTCTCCAGTGAGTGCATTTGAACCCAATGAGCTCGGCATTTACGATATGGTTGGTAATGTATGGGAATGGACAAATGACCAGCGTGGTCTCTCTAAAGGCGGTGCATGGAGCTTCTCCCCATCGATGGCCTCTCATGACAAGCAATTATTTGTTGAACCAAACTCTGCACTCAATTACGTTGGGTTTAGAGTGGTTAGAGAACTCAATTAAACTCATCGAATAAACCTAGATTCTTAGAACAATAAAACTCACCTAACCGGCATCGCTTTAATAAAAAGATGCGGTTACGGTGAGTTTTTTATTGCATGATGCTCACTTGAATATTGCCTTTATTTAGGTAGAGAACATTCCCTAAATACGCGACATTTCGATCGTCTATTCATATCAAAGTGTATCGATTGTTCTGAGAATTTAGGAAACACTATTATGGCGCTAATCGATTTGCTTGCCAGTCATCATTATCACGTTCAAAAATAAAGCGGTCATGCAGCCGATGATTACCACCCTGCCAAAATTCAATACTGGTTGGTCTAATGCGGTAGCCACCCCAGAACTTAGGCGCTGGGATGTCTTCTTGTTCAAATTGAGCTTTTAACTCGTGATACTTTGCTTCAAGTAATTGGCGTGTTGATAAGCGCTGACTTTGTTTACTCGCAATTGCAGCTATTTGACTCTCTTTAGGTCGAGAAGTGAAATATTTCATATTTTCCATAACTGTGAGTTTTTCAGCTACACCGGTAATATGAACCTGTCTCTCTAACGAGTGCCATGGAAAATGCAAACTGATCTTAGCATTTTGCTCTATATGTTGTGCTTTACGGCTACCAAGGTTGGTATAAAAAATAAACCCTTCTTTTTCAACATCTTTCAGCAGAACAATACGCTGGAAAGGTTGACCACTAGCATCGACAGTCGCCACGGTCATAGCCGTTGGATCAGATAAGCCAGCATCAATGGCTTGCTGAAGCCAGAGATTAAACTGCTCTACGGGATTGGATAGTAAATCTTGACTGCGTAACCCCCCTTTAAGGTAGTCACGACGAACCTGAGAAATGTCCATATTCAACTCTCTAACTTAGTATTGGTATGCAGATGATTCTACACGAATCCAACACGGTGAAAAGTTAGAGAGCTCTATTATAGGATTCAGAGATCACTATATTGAAAAATAGAAGATTATTCGAAAAAGTGACGATAGCCAAACGTGAAAGCGATATCGGTACTGTTATCCATATTTTGTATATTCTCTGTAGAAGAAAATTCAAATAATGAACGTTCCATATAATAGCGGTACCCAATCACAACTTCGTTAGAGGCTTCAGAAAAATCCCCCTCATCGTCCTCTAAGATACCTTGAAATCCATGATATTGAAGTAATATTTCATGATTCTTTTGGATTCGATACCCATAACCTAACGCTAATGCAAAACTATACTCTCGAGCATCAAACGTATTAAGGACCTTATTAGAATCATCAAAACGGTTAACACCTAATGTCGCAAAAGCTGAGTGGTCATGATTCAAATAAGAGTAATTGACTTGTAGTCCTTGTTCAAAGCTGGTTTGTTCAAAAATACCACTATCTAGTTGTTGATAATACAACGTACCACCGACAGCCACTGCATGAGTATCTTGCTCCCAAACTTGGTATTGAAGATAACCATGAATGGCTCGCCCCATCTCTTCGCCTTCGAAGTCATTAACATAAATACCATCTTCTTCACTTTCAATAGTAAAACTGTGTTTATCAACTTCTTCACGACCATTTTGCCCTAACCCAAAAAAGTCATGAAACTCCATTGTTAGCGTGTCTAATTGGTTATCTGCTGCCCAAGTGTATTGCAACTGAACCTCTGCAGACCATTTGTCATTGATACGAAAGTTTACCCCTGACATCACTTGGTTTTGATAATAATCTAAGAAGAACGGATCACCCTTTGCCCACACACTGGCCATAGAGCCAGTCACAAAAGCTTCATTATAATCCGGTGTATGCGCACTACGTAGCTGAGTCGTCAAAGAGGTCGACTGATAAGGAGATTGCGCATAAGTACGCATCGGTACCGTTGCTATATCAAACTCTCCTTCTTTAGCTTGAGCATAAGAAAAATTGTTTAATAACAAGAAGGCCAGTGAACTAAAACTAAAAAGTGGATTACGTTTCGTCATAATATCGCTAAGTCTGTGATCTGAATCTAATATAATCAGCATAGTTGAGGACCTGCTCTTGTTCAATAAACATGCATAACCCTGACGTTTCTGACGAATCACTAACAAAAGCTAACGATGTTAAGCTCGATATTACGACGGCATTAATTGATAAGAAAGTGAGATGATCCCCTTTCGACCATCAGCATTAAATAATAATCCGGTATAAGTCGAAGTCTCTCCTGGTAACCGCTCTGTAGACATTTGATTTAACTCATACCATATCACTGCTAATACAGAGCAACACGAAGCTTGCCCTATCGTTCCCCAGTATTTTTCAAGCATCATAGGAGGTATTCGGCGGTCACAATGTTGCGCCATCGCCCCCATAAAAAACCCATAGCTCTCTTCGTCTTGATAAAGACCTGTTTTATCACTGACTAGATACCCAAAGGTCATGTCCTTTTTGACTTCTCTACGCTGTTTTTTTATTTGTCGCGCCAGCTTTAGCAGATCCATTGAACCTCGGCTTCCAGGTTCTGAGAACAAGGCAACGTCAATCATAGGGCAAGGAGGCAAACCAAGAGCGTGACGATATGTGGATGACATTAATACAACACCAGCCGCTCCTTCACTGGGTATCATTCCCCAAGAGCTACTTTTAGACAAGACTAGCTGACGATCAACTAACGCCTCCTGAAAGCACAGCAAAGAGTCAACAGAGATAACCATTAATGCGGAGTACTGTGCCTGTAATGTCAAAGCTAGACTCAACAATTGTACTCCACCAAAAGGTTCGATAATAAGTTGACTGTATAAGGTCGGAGATAAAGTTTGTTGTAAAAGAGAACGAAGGTGGGGTATATCGACCCTTTCAGGTACACCAATTAAAAGGGGTAACTGAAACTGATTAATAGGATGTCTATTTGTCTCATTCGCTACCGATTGTAATTGCGTTAATAATTGGGATTTAAGCACATGTTCTAGATCGACCAACAAAGTGTGTAATCGCTTACTGTCACTTTCTGGATCATCAGAGTCATAGCTTTCATTCTCTAAGCCATCGTCTTTAATGAACTCCGCGTGAGCATAAGTGTATTTTTGGTGTGTCTTTTGGTGGTGCCCTTGCGTAAACGGACTCACCTTGGCTTTAGATAGCGACAACGACATGTCTAAATCAAATCCGTTTGGAGTCACAGCTTCTGCAGATACTATTTCACAAATAGCCATATTCTCTAAGCACCTTTCTTTTATACCACGGTAATCATGGTGTCTTTTAGCGTATGTTCCTTTCCATCAAGTTGAATCTGCCCTTGATACACAATACTGACTTGTTTTTTGTTCATATCAAAATTAACGTCATTGATGAACATAGATAGTGAGGTTGTTAAGTCCGTCGTCTGTATATTCGATTGCAATCGTACGGATGGAACAACGAACTGTAACTCCCCTTCCGATGCAAAGCCGACCAATCTCACTAATTCATTTCCTGATAAATGACCTTTACATTGTTGATCGCTAGGGGCGGACTGATAAAAGCGATGATCGAAATCACTCGGTAACAAAGGGTGACGTTCTTCTTGCCACTCTTCATCGTAAGTACCAGCATATTGCGCTCTTCCTTGAAAGAACGGTGAAATAGGACCAAAGCCCGCTGTTTTGATCCCTTTATGATTCAAAGACCAATCTTGATTTGGGTAAAAAATGCGAGGAACGACGGATTCTGTCATTTTACGATCGTCAGTATCGATACCTACACCTATTTTATTACGCTCATCGCCCCCCATGGCTAATCCATAATCCATAGGGCATTCATTAAAAGCCAAAGGGTGAGAGATCGTTATTCCGCCGAGATCGGTTACCCACTTTCTTTCACCCACTATCTTAAGCGTTTTGCTAAAGTGCCCTTCGACAACGAACTGACATTGATATTGAGTGACTTGAGAACCAAAGGGAGTACGAACACGCCCAGTTAAAACAACATCAGTATTGTGTTTAACAAAGCCTATTTCTCTTTCAGTCAATAATGACGACTCTCCTGGTGAACCACTATAAACTGCTGTCGATGAAATCTCGCTCGCCTTGATTTCTTGCCACGGATTATGGGAAGAGGAGTCATACTGAAACTGACGCTTTACAGACACCAACCAAAATGAACGCCCTTCTTTATCTCGCTCAAATTTGCCTAATACCGCCCAATGGTGGGCATTTAGATTAGAATCATTAGATTGTTCAAGTAATTGAGGGGCAATATCTACTTTCCATTGTGGCATAAACAGTCTCGGATTTTGTTATGATGCATGTCGTGCTGCAACCGCAACATTAAAGGTATTTTCAATATGATGATTCGACGAGATAGAGGCGCAATATCGTTTAACTTTGCTCGTTTGCATCTGTGAATGCCAAGGAAAATAACAATGTCCCACTAAGCAAATTTGTCGCCACACCCACTCTTGATCTGTAGGTGGTAATGATGAGGCTAATAAAAGCTCACAGCTGGATGCCAAACTCAATGGTTTCCCTAAGCGTAAGGGATAAGTAAACCGCCACTGATTGGAATCAAACCATACTTCTATTTGATCTAAAATATCATCCCAGCTCGCTTCTATCATGTCTTTATCTGAAACGGGGAACAGATGACCATAAATAATATGAAGTGCTTTCACCCAAGGACGAGCTTCCGCATATTCCCATTCAAATAAGTGATTCAATAGCCACTCTATCGAGTCAACACTCGGGTATAGCCACAGCTGTAAGGGGTCCTTACACGGCTTAGGCGCTGTAGTCTGTTGTCCATAAAGTAAGTATGAAAAGTAAGACACATCGTCATTGATTTTACTTTTCTCTTCTTGCTGATAACACCATGCCGTCGGATTATCTGAAACAAGTAAGTAATAAAAAATAGCATCACTGCTATCATAACCACTCGTCGTTGAATATTGTCGAACCCACTCAATCGAAGGCTTATCACCATACAATGCTAACCATGTTCTAAGGTGGGACTCATCCAATGTGCGATGTTGAAGCCAAAACCTTAACGGTTCCGCTTTCAATAAACCATTCTTCATCAATAGTTCAGCTAACCAATAGGAATAATGGCTCTGTTTGCTAACAACCGTTTGGAATGCTAAAACGCATTCGTTTTTAATGAGATCCGATTCAAAATGAGAAATAAACCAACGCTGTTCATCAGTATTTAAAGTCGATAATAGATGTAGCGTATTAAAAAAAAGAGGGTAACAGTTTGATCGACTATCAAAGAATGCATTACCCTCTATGGCAACAACCGCTTCATGTGATAGAGGCAAATGGCCTGGCATGGCGTGTATTAATGAACTTGCCTTGCCCATACGCTCACGCTGTGTGATTTTTTTAAGTAAAAAATAAACGAGCACCCTAGGGTAAGCACTTTCTAAAGACCAAATAATCGACTCAGACCAAGTATATATAGAAGATAAGGCGTCAAAGTACTTCGACAGTTTTTCCTTCCCCCCTACAGAAAACTGATGAGAGAGCATCTGCTGTAAACTACGATCCATCGAAGACGCTATCTGATCACATCGCTCAACAAGGAAAGCATATTTTCCCATCGAGATACTATCTGCCGCATGCTTCTTTCGTTCTTTGAATTCAAGGGCATATTGAAAGTCGTTTTGTGTCACATTCAAATTACTTAGGCTTGGTTTATACATTGTCCTATTAGTTTAGTGCAATCGAACCGCCTTCGATACTGTTTGTCATCTCTGCTTGAGAGGTAATGTATTTAGCTGAGCTTTTAATACGCCCACCACGAGAAATTAACTCGCTCGTTGCATTACCACTTTTTAAAATTAATTTTTCATCGGCTTGGATGCAAATTGTCTTTGCACGTAAGGTCAATGCCTGCTCTTCTTCAAGAATAGAAAAGTAAATATTCGTTACGATAGGCTGGGTTACATTATTATCTTCGAATTCTACACGGCAGGCTAATTCACTATTAATGGCCATGTCCAATTCTGCTTTAGTAAACAATCGCCCCAACTTAGCTGTTACCGTTGTTGTCACACTATGCCCATCATAAATAACTTGAACTGTAGAGCGAGAATCAACAGAACATATACGACCGAATCGAGCTGGCATTTTTTGAACTTGAGTTTGAGTTTGAGTTTGAGTGTGTGAAACAATACTGTCAATAGAGCGATGAACGCTCTCCGGTAATGTACTTTTTTCAGCGTGGTTATCTTTGTTACCTAAGTTTAGGTTATCTAAATCTATGTTATCCAAAGCAGCGCTACCCAAGACTGCGCTTTCACTATCTAACATCAATAAATCCTTATATTTCTTATTATTTTTAGTGTTCATTCTTATTGTTGTAAATAAGCAGAAATTCCCTTCAACACTCAGTTTGAAGGGAATTTCTTAGAGTCGTCAGTCAGTCGTCTCACTGGCTCTCTTTATTACATCGGCTTAAGATTAAGCTTCACGTGGCTTACGCCAATCATCGTTACCTGCAGTACCACAGTTTTCGTGAGTCACTTCAATAGCGCGGTAAGTGAATTCTAGTACTTCTTCAGTTACACGATCAGCCGTTGCTGAATCTTGGCAGTGAGCCATTTGAGTTTGCATGTCAACAAGCAGTGCATCAATTAGCTTGATTGTGTAGTAGTGCTCTTGCTTACCTTGAACTGAAGTACGGTAAAAACGAACTTCACACTCAGGCAGTTTCTCACCAGAGACTAATGCGTTGAATAGAAGTGGAGAACAACGATCTTGAACTTTAGTTACTTTGATCGGCTTGTGAACACGCTGTCCAGTTGGTTGACCACTCTGAGGATCACGAGGGATGCTGATTGTATGGTCAAGTTGCTGAACTAAAAATTCATCAATGTGTGCTTCTTGCCAAGTGTTACCTACAGAATCTGCTGAGAATGCATCTTTTGTGATGTGACCTTGTGTTTCGCCTTTAATTGACATAAATGCTGGAGTTGGCATAACGATATCCTTTCTAATAAATTAAATTAACTATTCCTAGATTACGTAATAGCGGTGGTAATTTCGTTATTACCGACACAATGATGTTTCGTAATCTTATTTTGATTTCAACCAACACAAAGCAACAACCATGCCAACTTTTAACTTTCATTTTAAATCAATGAGTTAACACCAAATTGACACTAATCTTTAAATTTATCATTTAATAAAACAATTCGATAAGGAATACATTCTTATCAAAACTGCTATTTTTTTATCTTGATAATTCACATACTTACCAAAAAGTTGGAGGCAGTTATTTTTACTATTAAAAAGAGCGATTTCACTAGCAATTAAATCAAATCAACTGAAAGCACATCGGTAACAACGGTAATTCTTCCTATAGCTAATTAAAAGATAACTGAAACTAGGCGCATTATTCTTAGCCTAAAAAACATTCGAATTAAAAGTTGGTATAATTGCTCTCAGACTTAGCATCACATCATAAAAACTCCGGCAGACCGGAATACAAATCGATGCACAAATAGCGTTAGTTACTTTAGGGAACATATTAATGGCTCAGGGAAATCGTCACACAGATCATAAACACGATCTACAAAATGCATTATTGGCAATCAGCCAATCTTTTTCAGATCGTAGTCAATTATCCCAGACGCTCGACGCTATCCTCACAGCAGCGAGTCAAATGACCTTTGCACAGCATGGTATCATTTATGTTCTTGATCAAACTGGAACGACATTAACCCCCAATATTGTTCATCATAAAAACAAAGTCATGCTTGATCACCCATGGCTCCCCATCGATCTTTCTAAACCTAATAATAACGATCCATTTAACTACGCTGTCACAAGCGGTGAGGTCGTCTTAATTAATGAACTGTATCAATATAACGGCTACCAATGCCAAACGATCTATGAAAATGAACTACTTCTAGGCGCATTAAGTCAAAACCTATTAGCTTGGCCATTAATTGACGTACACAACAATACGGTTGGGCTTCTCGTTCTGTTCGAGTTGGGTCAATTAGACAATCAAGATGCCCTCACCGCTTTCTGTCAATTAGCTGCTAATACCATTCGCCAAGCGATTTGGTTGGAAGAGAACATGCATATTATTAAAGAACTCAGCCAAGATAACGCACAATTAAAAAGAGAGAATCAGCACTTAAAGGCTCGTAAGAAACCAGATTATTCAGGCCCAATCGCTGAAAGCCAAGCGATGATCGATGTACTCTCTCGTCTTGATAAAATATTAACTCTACCTGTTGATGTGCTTTTACGAGGAGAAACCGGAACCGGTAAAGAAGTCATTGCGAATTTTATTCATAGTCAATCCAACCGCTCAACGGGGCCACTTATTGTGCAAAACTGTGCTGCGATTCCAGAGCAATTACTTGAATCCGAGCTTTTTGGTCATAAGAAAGGTGCTTTTACTGGGGCAGATAAGGATAAAATGGGACTATTTGAAGCGGCCGATGGTGGGACATTATTCTTAGATGAAATTGGTGATATGCCTTTGCTTCTACAAGCCAAATTACTACGCGTATTACAAGAAAGAAAAGTACGTCCAATTGGTGCAACAAAGGAAATTGAAGTGAACGTTAGAGTCATCGCGGCGACGCACTGTCAACTTCAACAAAAAATCAAAAAAGGTGAATTTAGGGCCGATTTATTTTACCGTTTAAATGTGTTTCCAATTAGTCTGCCAGCACTGCGAGAAAGAAAAGAAGACATTCTCCCTCTCGCTGAATTTTTCACAAAGCAAAGTGCTGCCAATCTAGGCTTACCGCAAGCACCTGGACTCAGCGCTTGTGTACAAAAATCATTATTGGAATACCATTACCCTGGTAATGTTCGTGAACTCAAAAATATTGTAGAAAGAGCGCTGCTACTGTCAGATTTTGAAACCATTAGTGATGTCGAACTGGGTGACTTAGATGACATCATCCCTTTTTCAGGTCAAGACAGCATAGAACGAGAGCAACCATTAGAAATCGTGACTTCTTCTCAAGAAGCAACCGATTACTCCAACGGATTAAAAGCATTAGTGAATGATTATGAAAAAACGTTGATTTTAAACTGTCTGAGAACCTGTAACTGGCAGACCAAAATTGCAGCGGAACAGCTTGGGCTTGCCCAAAGTACCTTAAATATGAAAATTAGAAAAATGGAATTACTGACCGAGTAGATACGTGACACATAATGAGCCTTGAGTTAAACCAAGGCTCTTTTCTCAGCCATTACTCTATTTCATGACATACCGTACAATGTGATGATTTTTTAAACGTAAATTGCTGCGTCTGCATCCCCCATGCATCAAACAGCGTAAGGCGCCCTAAATGGTGATTCATCCCGAGTAATAAGCGAAGTACTTCGGTGGCCTGTAATCCCCCCATAACACCGAGTAAAGGACTCAACACACCCGATGTAGCACAATTGTTAACTTGGCCTTTTGTCGTAGGGAAAATACATTCATAGCAAGGTCCATCCGTTTGAGAAAAGTCAAAACTGACTAACTGCCCAGCGCCTTGAATAGCCGAAGCTGACACTAATTTCACCTTAGCTTCAACACAGTGATGATTAATAAAACGGCGAGTATCGGGGTTGTCTGTACAGTCAAGCACCATATCGACATTATCCAACAAAAGCATGTCTAAATCACAGTCAAAAACGGATGTTTGTATCGCTTCAATGTGGCAATCTGGGTTATTTTTCAGTAGATGATATTTGGCGACATCCACTTTTGCTTTCCCAATATCATCAACACCATATAAGATTTGACGCTGTAAATTACTCAACTCAATCACATCATGATCAATCAGCACCAGCTCTCCAACGCCTGATGCAACTAAGTATTGCGCCGCAGGACAACCTAACCCTCCCATACCAATCACCACACACTTAGCATTTAAAAAGGCTTGTTGTCCCGCCTCTCCTATTTGTTCGACCATTATGTGGCGTTGATAACGAAGAAAATCCTTATCTTCCAACTTGAATTCTCTCTTGTTGTTTTTATTCTATTTAATTGATGACCTAAATGAATCTGATTCACACATCAATTCACTTTAAAGTAGCTTAATTCCTTATTTAACGTATTAGTTAACGAAGAAATTTCTTTATTAGCTTGATCGGTACGCTCTGTATTTTCCATATTAATTTGCACAAGATGATTTAGCTCTTCAAGACGCTGAGAAATATCTTGCGTCACAGCCGATTGTTCCTCAGAGGCCGTTGCAACCATCGCATTAATATCAGAAACCTCATGTACTTTACCAGCAATAATAGAAAATGCATTCGTAATTTCAGTCGCAATCCCCTGAAACTCTTTGACTAATTCGGTATTTTTACCCATATAATCATCTGCTTTATGAGATTGCTGCTGAAGTTGAGAAATAATATCTTGAATATCAACCGTTGCCTTCTGTGTCTTACCTGCTAATGCGCGTACTTCATCCGCTACCACCGCAAAACCTCGACCATGCTCACCCGCTCGTGCAGCTTCGATGGCGGCATTCAACGCTAATAAATTTATTTGCTCTGATATACCATTAATGACATCCAATACCGAACTAATTTGATCTGAATGCTCTCTCAGTTCATTCACAATTTCAGCAGATTCATGCATCGTAGAGCTCACGCGTTGAGATATTTCATCTGAGCGTGTTAATGCTTCATTGCTTTCATTCAATACTGACATCGTTGATGACGTTGCATCCTCTGCATTTTGTGCTTTTTCAGCCACTTCTGTTGCTGTTGCCGATAGTTCTGTCGCAGCCGTCGCAACTTGTTCTACTTCAGAAAACTCTTTCTGTGCATTCGATATATTATGTTGTATCACACCCGAAATCTGTGTCTGACTGTCCGATAGGCTAGACATCACTTCTTTCGATGATTGCATCACACTCGCCACTTCAGCCTGAAGTAATAATAAGGAATTAGCCACATCATCCAACTCATTCTTCGATTTAGGAAAAGTAAGACTGTTAAAGTGGCCGTTAGCCATTTTCTTAATTGAAGTGACAAAGGTCGGTAAATTTTCAAGTTCCTTTCTTACAATAAAAAGACAACCAAGCATAATCAAAATACCGACAGACAAGCCAATCAATACCGTGATCATAAAGGAAGTTTGTCTCTGGCTTATCAATTCATCCTGTGATGCCATCACCCACAATAAACGACCATCATCCAATTCATTACGAGAAACTGAAAACCATTTTTCTTGGTCATTTTTATACAACATGGGATCAACAGTCGCTTCTTTAAAAACACCACGAATATCAAAAATATTTTTACCGACCCAACCGCTATTAATTTCATCCGTGATAAAGACCGACCCTTGTTGATCCGTCACTGCCAGCTCTAAATCATTACGTGGTAGTAATTTATCCAAGTTGACATCAACCCCAACAAGCCCTTGTATTGTGTTGTTTTTTATCACTGGAGCAACCGCGGTAATATTGATACTTCCTGAATTGCCTACATAAGCTTCGGTAATATAATAAGGTTGTTTATTACGAATAACCTCATTAAACCAAGTTCGATTCGCATCTTGGGCATTAAAACCATTCACTAACCCGTTTAAACTGGCCGCCCAAACTTGACCACGAGTATCCGCATAGAACACATCGATATAACGTGTGTTAATCGATTGCAGATCCTTAAGGCCATCAACTAAAGATGTTTTATTCTCAGCGACAACCATCGAAGCGAGAGATTTCACGTCTTCACGTAACGATGTATAAGCGTCTTCATACAATCCGATTGATATATTCAATGCCAAATCATTGGCTTTCTTAATATTTTTCTCCGTCACAACACTACTGAAGTTGTAAGATACAAATACAAAAATACTGGCTAATATCAGCAGTAAAATGGATGCGTAAGTAAAAATTTTTTTCAACATATACGTAGTGCCTGTGATTCAAACAATAAGCTAGGTTAATCTTAGACCACTTTTGTCCAAATTTTCTACTATCCCAACGATTGATGATAATAAAAAAGCCATGAGTCAGATCAA
Source organism: Vibrio sp. (assembly GCA_028131545.1). GTDB lineage: Bacteria > Pseudomonadota > Gammaproteobacteria > Enterobacterales > Vibrionaceae > Vibrio. Next base: position 91,445 of record JAOICL010000006.1, read on the forward strand.
CTCATGGCTTCATATTACAATACAAAAGTGTTAATGATTAATCACACGTTGCATCGCCAATCTCAACCCAAACATCGCTTGTCGCTGGGTTTTCACCTTGTGTCCACCATTTTGCTTGGTAGCGCTTACCACTGTAGTTCACTTCATCGCCACCGCTGTAAGCAAGATCAGAACTCCAACCTAACTCAACATCACTTGACAGCTCCCACATTTCTGCAGATAGAGATGGCTCATTACCCTGAGTCCACCACTTCGCTTTCCAAGATAAGCCATCATGGCTGACTAAGTCACCGCCAACATAAACCGATGAACTATCCCATGCAGGGTGTGAACTGCCCGAAGTATCCGTCGTGTCACACGTACCTGGATCAACTGTTGAGGTTGTTTTATTGACTGTCACTGTAGCATTCGCAACATTTGACGCTAAACCATCTGTGACACTAACAGAGAAGTTCAATGCAGTATCTACATCGTATTCCGCTGCTGTAAAGCTAACACTGGATCCATTTACCGTCGCATTAATACCCGCTGGTACCGTCCAGTCAAATGTCAATGCATCACCATCAGCATCACTTGAACCTGCTGCACTAATAGTAACAACGTCACCAGCATCAGCTGAACTTGGCGCAGAAATAACGGCTACTGGCGCTGTATTCTCTGGGTCAATGATTTCAACGGCTTTCACTGTTACTGTAGAGGATGCGGTATCCGATGCTTCACCATCACTGACGACGACAGAGAAGCTCAGTGCCGTATCAACATCATAATCGGCCGCCGTAAAGCTAACGGTTGCACCATTTACAGTTGCATTAAGACCCGCTGGCACTGTCCAGTTATAAGTCAATGCATCACCATCAACATCGCTTGAACCTGCTGCACTGATCGTAACCACATCACCAGCATTGGCTAATAAAGGTCCTGCAAGTACCGCTACTGGCGCTGTATTAACAGGGTCAACAATGTCAGCCGCTGTAATAGTCACTAATACCGTATCGGAATCGCTTGCTCCATCATCATCGGTTACCGTCAAACGGAATTCTAATACTTCATCAATCGTCACCTCACCAACCGTAAAGCTGGCTTGTGCAGCATTAGCGCTATTAATTGTGACGGCTTGTCCACCAATTTGAGTCCAAGTGTAACCGACAACACTGCCGTCTTCATCGCTACCACTGCCGTTTAAAACAACCGTCGTAGGGCCTTCAACTTGCTGCGCGAGACCAGCATTAGCGGATGGTGCACGGTTTGCTGGTGTCACAGAACCATCGCTCAAACCTTCATTCATTGCATTTAGGATATCGCCATTATCGGCATCAATAACCCAAGCAAACATCCCTCCCATACCATTCGCCAGCGTGTACTGTGCTTTTGCTAAGGTCGAACGAGGGTTATCATACGTGATCAATTGACCCGTAGATGGGTTATGCAAATAAGGTGCTTCAGCTTGCTCGTCATAGCCATAAACGAACCCATTCGCACCCGTTTCATCTCCGGCTAAGAAGTTAGACTTAATACCTTTATAATCAATCGTACCTGGCTCCCAAACACCCTGTGCTGTTGAACCAGTCAGAGGACCATTACCCTCCCCTGTGAATGGATCGTTTGGATCATCAATAGAATGTACGCCATTCCAACCACGCCCATACATTGCCGCACCGACGATCAGTTTCTCAGCAGGAACGCCTTGTTCTAATAACAGCTTCATACCATTATGTAGCGTATATGCAGGGCCTTCATAGGGTTCGCCTTCCGTTGTATTGATGCCAGTACCATCACACTGACCCAGTTCCATAAATGAACCACAATACAGAGCGGCTTGGTGACCCAAGACATTATTCCAAGCACCATAGAAGTCATAACCAAATGGCATGATGTAATCCATGTATTGTGCAGCCGCCGCATAATCAACATCTTGAATCTTATCCCAACCAGTACCAATAGCAGAAGTCAGCTCGTATTCTTTACCATTTTCTTCTTCTAGCTCGTCCAACATGGCACGTAATTCTTGCATCAATGCGACATAAGCAGGGCCATCTTTAACGGGATCGCCTAATGCTGTATTAGCACCATCACCGCCAGGGAATTCCCAGTCAATATCAATACCATCATAGAATTTCCACGTAGTTAGAAATTCTTTCATAGAAGCAACAAAAATATCTCGCTTAGGCTTGTCAACAAAATCAAAGAATGGGTCAGATAATGTCCAGCCACCGACGGATGGTACAATTTTCAAATCAGGGTTACGCTGTTTCAACGCCATCATTGCGCCGTAGTTACCCTTGATCGGTGTATTGAAACTATGCCCTGCTTCTGGAAAAGATTTTTGGAAAGCAGCCCATGGGTCATGAATAACGACTTCATAATCAGGAACACCATTACACGCTTGTACTAATGCATTGTAGCTGTTGCCACCTATCGATTTCACCGACTCATTTGGACCACAAATTGGAATAAAACTATAAATAACATGCGTTAAGTTGTCAGCCGGTAAATCCATAATAGTGTAATCACGGCCATAGATTCCCCACTCAGTAAAGTAAGCACCTACAAACTTGTCATGATTTCGAACACCATCTTTGTTATTGGCATCTGCCGTTAATGTTAACGGTTCTAAATGCGACCCATCGGTATCAGCAATGACAATTTCTGTTGCTGAGCTACCAGTACATTCGCCAGCGGCATTACATGCCTCGACAACTAACTCATAACGTCCACCTTTCGGGTATTTAAAGTTTGCTGTTGTCGTTGCACCAGAAATTGGGCCTTCAGCGACTTGATTACCATCAAAGTAAACCTTATAGGTATCGCCCGTTTCCCCACTCCATTGATTAAAAATAATCGTAATATCGGCTTCATCGTGATAGGTAACCAGATCTTTATAGCTGCCTGTCGAATCTGATAACTCAATTTTAGAAAATTCTAAATTGCTTGAATCATAGATCGAGATACTGGGTGCGGAGGGTGCAGCTAATGCTGCACCAGAAAGAGCAAAAGCAACGCTTGCTGCACAGAAGTTAAGTTTATTCATCATGAATGACAGTTCCTTGTTTGTTTCCGTACTTGCCCGCACTCATAGCCTTTAGGCATTATGGTAATCATAAAAGCAACCCAAAAGATTGCCTATTCTGGCGAGCAGACTCTTGTGATGACTGAATAAGTCTTCACCTGCCATTAATAATGATAAAACTCCTCACAAATTACCTACAAGTTATTAACATTTACAACTCAATTCACTCAAAAGTTCACACCTGCTACCAAACAAGCATTTCTGTTACATTTTTTTTCGAGTAATTACAAAGTTAATTTCTAATCGAATTCTATCCATAGGATGACTGTCTATGGTGGAAATAAACGATAAAGTTCGCTGTATTCCACGAAAAGTTCCTGCATTCCGCTAAAAGCTTGAAGAGTTATCGTTGATTTTTGGATTGAAGAAGGCACAATCTAGGCATAACGGTTAACTATTGGAAAATAAATGAGTACTCTAAATACAATGACTATCGCCGCACTCAGTGGTTTGCTTTCAACTTTATCTTATGCGGATATATCGCTAGACATACCTGAAAATGTCGAGTTATACACAATCAATGGTGTGGATGCAGAACAAGACAATGGGACATTCACTTTACCTAACGGAGAGATTCAGATTGTGTTCAGAGCAACGACAAACGTCGGTCGAGGGAAGCATAGAGAAAGCTTTGAATCAGATGTTTGGATATCCACATTTACAGAAACAAATAAAGCCATCACTCTCAACATCCCAACGTACAATAATGCCAAGGAAGCGAAAACAGGCATGGATAACCTCACTTGGGAACTGAACGATAGCCAAGGTTACCCGATTCAATATAAGAAAGATGAGTTAAAAAAAGAAGGATTTCAGTTAGGACGTAACTATCAACATGAAATCACGTTGTATAATTTAAACCAGCTTGGTCCTGCCGCTATTAGCATCAACAACGCCGCAATACAACAGTTAAATACCGCGACAAACTCAGCAGCAACGAATCAACAAGTTGTTGAGAAACAATTACAATATTGGTATGACAAAGCATCACCTGAAACAAAAGCGCGCTTCAAAAGCAGTATACAGAATTAATACATCGCTTTATTTCAAACCTATTAGTGGTACTGCTAGCATCACTAATAGAAAAAGGAGCTCTAAGAGCTCCTTTTTTATACTTCTAACGTATCTATTCGATTTATCGTGTTACTTGTCGTGCCTGTGGCGCTTCAGGTAGTACTCTGGTTAGAACATCGATCTCTTCTTTTGTAATGCTTGTTGTACCGGCTGTGAACACATCCACACTACCGTAACCATCATCAAACCAGTTATCTAAGCGGATGCTGTCTGGGCGTCCTTTCACCTTAACATAAAGATGTTGATCGGTATCTTCACCTTCACTATCTAACTTTTCCACATCGATAAAAATCAAATCATTTGCAGTATAAGGTCCAACAAATTTCAGCTCATCTCTAGAGTTAGTCTCATCAGCCGTGATATTACCACCCCAATAGTTAAGAGGGATCATGTAAAGGTCATTCCCTGCTCCACCATTAAGATAAGACCAACCTTCTTCACTCGCAACAAGAACATCATCGCCTTCTTCACCGAATAAATGATCGAGGCCATCTTCATCTTTTAGGTAATCATTGCCTAAACCACCATATAATCGATCCGCTCCTGCACCACCAATTAAGATGTCTTTGCCTTGCTTACCTTCTAGGGTGTCATCACCTTCGTGACCACATATCACATCATCAGCAACGCTTCCGCTTAATGTATCGTCTGAGTTTGTTCCTTCTTTCGTACAAGTGAGCTCTCTCACCAACCCTTTAAACTCGACTGTGTCAGGCTGTTGCTTACTATCAGCTTGTGATGCCAATACTCGCTCGGTGATTTCATCAGCCGTAATTGAACCAAGACCGACTTCCACTCGATTAATTCGATAATCAGCTGGGTTGCTAGTTTTAGTGAACCATTTATGGATATACACGCCTTTATCTACCCCTACAGGGCTGATATACAATGCATTTCCTTTTTGTGAGAATTCAAGATCATCAACAGAAGACACTCGCTGGAACTGAATCACATCGTTATTTGACGCTTCGTCTAGGTTAACAATCGTTGCACCATAAAAGTTCGCTGGTATCACATACGTATCATCACCGCTCTGACCTGCCATGTAAGTCCAACCATTTGCACTGGCATATAACTTATCATTACCTTCTTCACCATAAATATGCGCTGCACCCGCATCTGGGCGAATCGTGTCATTACCTTCGCGGCCATGGATATCATCAACTTGATTACCACCATAAATGATATCATTACCGGCTGTACCATGCGTTTCAGAACTGGCTCTATTGCTATCAGCGCTGCCAGATTCAGCAGTATAAATCACCTCACCACTTTCAGTTGGTACCGGCGTTGCATTCTCTGTACCTTGCTCTTCCGTTTGATTCTCGGTTACTTCTTCAGCTTCAGTAACGTCTTCAGATTCAGTAACGTCTTCAGATTCAGTGATGCCTTCAGCTTCAGCCACCGACTCACTTTCAGCAACAAGATCAGTGCTCTCTTCAGAAGCATCGACAGAAACAGAAGGAATCGAAGCCGCTGGTAATGTTGGAATTTGGCTATCAGAAACCGGAGCTTCAGGAGCTGGCTCATCCACTGCTGGCGTTTCAACGATCACATCTTCCGATGGAACGACAGCAACAGGTAACTCTTCCTTTTCTTCAATATCAGGAATTTGCTCTGTAATGCTATCGCCAATCCATTGAAGGTTATGTTTTTTACTACCAAAGTGAAGGTGTTGGCTGTGATTGCTTTCCTGAACAACAGTCCCATTGACCGTATTGTTTTCAGCGACTTCAACCAATAACGCACGATGCAGTTCATCTGATGTAAAGCTTCGATCATGGCCCTTCATTTTGGCTTTGGAAGTCAAGTAATCAAAGTTAGGGTCAAAGACTAGGAAGTCATATTTCGACGAGGCTTCCACTTTATTATTGCGGATAACAGTAGAACCATGGCCAACTGAAATCGCCGCAGGATGTTGATTTGGCTTGCCTGAAGTCGACGAGTTACGACCAGAGAAATTCTTAATGGTATTCTCTTCTACGCGGTATTTACTTTGGTTGCTTGGAATAGCATCAAATTCACCAATAGTGATAACACTGTTTTTTTCCATTGAAATATTATTAAACGTATTATCAATGATATCAGCAGAAATCGTTTGGGATTTAACATCAACACCTTCAGCCGTTAAATCATGCAATGTATTACCTTTAACTGTAACATTCGTCATGACATGATCATCAAACCAAAGAAAATGCTTAGAATCATCGGCGTAATCTTCTGAAGATGACGTCGTGCGGCCATCACCTAAGTAGATGCCTTCACCTAAGTGCTTATTCGTACCGCCATATTGGCCTGTGTTTGAAATTTCATTATTGAGGATGTTGATATTGGTGCTATTTTTTGAACTGTCACCTGAATATCCATTACCGCGGTCAGTGATTGGAGAGACCTTAATGCCGCTACGACCTAAATGGTCCAGTTTATTATTCTTTAGCGTGACATTACTCGATGCACCAACAAAAATACCACTGCCGACCTGCTCAATAAGCATGCCATCAACGGTTAATCCATCTGCATATTCGGCATAGATACCTGGCTTATATTTACCATTTTGATGACTCGGGTCAGAGATAACCGCCGAGTGCTTATCACCTAAAGGCTTAATAGTCAGGTTATTAATATTTTTAATCGTAAAGGTTGAAAATGAACCATTCGAACCATCGAAACAAATGACGTCATCATTCTGTGCAATAGGGCTGCCATTGTTTTCAAATAATTGCCACAGTGTGTATTTATTCTCATGTTCATTTTTATATTGATTATCGTTAACCGCTATAAGATCACACGACGGATTTTCTGACGCTACAGCTTGCCCAGATAAGCCGAGTGTAATGGCTAGAGCTAATACATGATATTTCATAGTTACAACCTCTTTGTTTGGGAGGTAATAAACACATTGTATGTTATAAAAAATGATACGTTATCGTTCACTATACAAAGGGCATGCCGTTATAACAGGGACACCGTTGTGCTTATCGCTACCTCTTAATTGCAACTACCATCATAATGAGATTTGATAAAATGGAAAATAAAACAAAATTATAAATAAATTTATGATAACACTCCGATCTAAAAACCTAAAATTCACCTTTTAGATCACACCTAAACTACTGATATATAATCATTAAAACATAAAACATGAATTAACATGAAGATAGTTCCTCTAGAAAAAAAGCTCTCTTTCAAACTGATTATCTGTTTATTATCTGCACATCCTTGCTATTAATTTAATTAATGGTGTTACTTATCTATAGAAATAAGGCCAAAACCTCTTAGAAAAACCTAAAATAAAAGGCACATGACCGTTAAGTCATGTGCCTTTTATTTTAATGTTAACGCTCTTATTAGGAATTAAGCACCTAAATAAGCATCATATTCTTTCGCCACCTCATCAGTACAGTGATTAATTTCCGTTTTAAAACGGTTAAACCATTGCTTCTGTTCTGATGTTGCGGTTTTCTCCCATGCTTTTATCAGTTGGCTTGATTTATCTTTAAAAGCCGACTTTTCTTCTTCAGATGGATTATATACTTGGCCATTAGATTTCACGAACGTTTTATAGGCTGAATATTCATTATGCTTTGCATAAGACATTAGATATTGTTGCTGTGCTTCGACTGCATCTAATACCACCTTCTTTAATTCTAGAGGTAATGAATTAAATTTCTTTTCACTCATCACCCATGCACCCGCCATATAAGAGTGACCATCAAGAATAATATAATCTAGCGTCTCATGAAGTTTGCTATCAACAATATCAACGATTCCGTTTTTAGTTCCATCAACCACACCGGTTTGTAGCGCAATATATAATTCAGCAAAGTTAGTTGGTGAAGCTGACGCTTCATATAATTTAACTAAGTCTTGCTGAATTTTAGAAGGTACCGTACGCATTTTTAAATCTTTTAAATCTGCTGGAGATTTAACTTGTTTCTCTGCTGTCGCAAAGTTACGCCAACCACCCGAGTTCGCCACCATCATTAATCGAACATTCGGTGCTGCTTTCGTAAACTCTTTGTTTACATCATTAATGAATGTTTTATTTTCATACACACATTCTGCAACGCGATCGTTAGGTAGCATGTACGGGAAATCAAACGATTCAGCCCCTTTCCAATAGTTCGCAACTTCAGAAACCGTTGTCGGGAAATAGTCAAAAATACCCGCTTGAATACCTGAAATACACTCCTTCGCACTGCCACACATCTGTGCACTCGGGTAAATAGTCACATTAATACGACCATTTGAACGATTTTCTACGTGATTTTTAAACACCAACAAAGATTGATGATTGTAGCTCTCAGGGTGTGTATTATGAGGGACCTGAAAAGTAAACTCAGCAGCCATAGCTGAAGTGGATAACATCATTGAAATAGCAAGCGCTGCTTTTTTGAGTTGTTTCATTGGTAGATGACCTTATTATTTTTAGTTCTATATTATGCTTTTGTTTCGATAGATATAGTAGTGTGGCACTATTTAAATGTCTCTTTTTCACATCACATAAAACACGCACAAACAGTCACTTAAATTGATAGCAATCACATTAATTTGTAATTAATAGAAACTTGATTTATTTTACAGGTCGAAGTTAATCCTTGAAAATAATAGAATGAAAAGAATCGAATATAAAACATTACCCGTTAAAGAAGAGTTAAGTGCAACCAGTACGCTCGTCACAAAAGATAACATTGATATTATCTATATTGATCACCCTATTTTTACCGCAGCCATTTCCTTATTTGGGGCGCATGTTCTTTCATTTACCCCTAAAAATGAAAACGAAGATTGGTTATGGTTGAGTAAAGAGCATAATTACAACGGACGTGACCCATTGAGAGGAGGCATCCCAATATGCTGGCCTTGGTTTAGTCGTATCGCACTGCCTAATCACGGATTTGCACGCACATCAAATTGGCAATTAACTCAATTTGAAGAAAATAAGACAGGCATCAAAATACGCTTATCTCTCTCCGATAACGAAAGTACACGCTCTATTTGGCCGCACCGATTCAAACTCGACCTCGACATAGAGCTGAATGACTCATTAAATGTCAATTTATCGGTACATAATACCGACACTCATGCCTGGCCATTTTCTGGTGCTCTGCATTCCTATTATTCGACGTCCGATATAACAGCAGTCGATATTCAGGGGGCGGGGCTTCATTATTTAGATAAATTTCAAGAACTAAAAAATGTGAATTGTAACGGCATACGAAAAATCGATGGACCCATGGATCGTGTGTATCACTCCCCAACTCCGGTTATCTCTTTAACAGATTCGAAGTACCATCGTAAGCTGAATATCACCAATATCGGTCATAATTGCGCTGTCATTTGGAATCCTTGGATAGAACTGAGTCAAGAATTTGAAGACATGGGTAATGATGATTATAAAAGAATGGTCTGTGTTGAATCGACTATTTTTGCTCAACGAATTGAAGAAGGGATAATGTTAAATGCTGGGGAACGCTATCAACTAGGGACAATGATCGCATCATCAATAGTGGCATAAGCCTCTATGATATCAATAACGACAATGGCCACTCTATTGCGAAAGCAATGAGTGGCCATTGTTTATGATGCTTTATCTTTAATACAAAGATTGAATACTAACTTGGTGTTGAGTTCTCATTTTGTGTTAAGTGCAACTTAATGAAAAATCGCTTAGTGAGTCCACTCTTTTTCACGCCATAAATGAAAAGCACACACAATCGCCTGAAGTAAAGCAAACTTCATCGCAATCGATACAGTGAGCATTGGCCAGCTTTGTAAGATCTCAGGGTACTCTAATACCGCTTCAAAAATAGAGAACGTTGAAGCAAGAAGCATAATAATAGCGAACTGTTTGAAATTCATGGTACTGACCCGTATTGATAAGAATTAAGAGTCGAGAAGGATACGTGGCTCAAGAGCCTAAGACGTTAGCGCTGTATGTTTTTTGTGTAAAAAACGCACTGGTTATTTTTACTCAAGCGAGAAATGTCATCTAAACATCAAGACTATTGTGATAAGTAAGCACTGTGTTCCATGTCACGAATAACACAACCATCTCCCTCCCCATTTCCTTCTTTTTTCTTTCTTTGGGTTTTGTGGGAACAGGTCGCAATTATCTACATTTTTTTGATGGAGAGTATTCTACCTAATTCCCGACCATGCGATGATACCCACTGAATACTGACTTTCTCTTCCAATAATGGATATCGATTGAACTCAATATGAAAACAATACACTCTCCAATGACGACCCCTTCTAAAATCATCTGTATAGGTCGTAACTATGTTGAACACATTAAAGAGCTTGGTAATGAAATACCGGATAATATGGTTATCTTTTTAAAGCCTAACTCCGCCATTAGCGACACTTTACTGTCTAAGCATCAAGAAGCTATACATTTTGAAAGTGAATTGTGTTTTCAATATTCAGAAACCGGTCTTAGTACTGTCGGTTTCGGCTTTGACCTCACTAAACGAGGGTTACAAAGCAAACTCAAAGAAAAAGGATTACCTTGGGAAAGATCGAAAGCTTTTACCGGTTCGGCTGTTTTTAGTGCATTTGTACCCTTTAATGGGAATACACATGATATACGATTTGAAGTAGAGAGAAATGGATCTGTAATACAAAAAGGCGATGACAACCTAATGATGTATAAGCCACGGGATATCTTAATTGAGATACAAAGCTTTATGGATCTGGAAGAAGGCGACATTATTATGACTGGCACTCCGAAGGGAGTTGGGCAGCTGAATAAAGGCGACGAATTTATCGCTCGCGTTTATCAAAAAGAAACCCTGCTTATAGAGCAGGGCTGGATCGTCGTATAGTCATCAATAAATCCCCCAAGTGTATCACTTGTTCTAAGAACCTATAGGAGGTACTTGGGAGGAAGTCGTGCTTCATACCCAAACTAATATTTAAAACGGCTAACGTACGTGTTTAAATTTTGATTCGCCGACTCTAATTCACTCGATAAATGTAACATGCCTTTCGATTCGTCTAGGGCATTCTTAGCGGCGTCATAGACTTCATTGATATTACGATTGATCTCTTCTGATGTCACTTGTTGCTCTTCCGTTGCCGCAGATATTTGATGATTCATATCGACAATGCTTTGATAGGATTGGTAAATATCATCAAACGCTGTTTGCACTTCAAGGCTGTTTGCCCTTGTCTGTTCTGTTTTTTTAACACTGCGTTCGATCTTTTCAACGGCTTGATTCGTCTCTTCTTGGAAAGCTAAGATCATATCAGAGATTTGATTCGCAGATTCTTGACTACTGTTGGCCAGATTACGAACTTCATCAGCAACAACACTGAATCCCCGACCTTGCTCACCCGCCCTGGCAGCCTCTATCGCCGCGTTCAGCGCCAATAAGTTAGTTTGGTCAGCCACATCTTTAATCGACTCTAAAATCGTATTAATACCCAAAGCTCGCTTAGATAAATCCGAAATACTGGCCGATGCCATGGAAACATCCGTTTCTAATTCCTGCATATTATCGCGCATCGACATCACAACGGCTTTGCTACTTTCAACTAATTTTTTTCCGCTATCGGCATGTTGTGTTGCTTCCACAGTATTCTGAGACACTTCCGTAATCGATGCCGACATTTCATTCATTGCTGTTGCCGTCATCTCAAGTTGTTCTCTTTGTACGGAGGCGCTTTGATAATTACTCTCAGAGGAAGATTTCAAGTTAGTACTATTTTCAACAAGCTGTTTATTTGCCCCACCGACCTGTTTTATCAATTCAGATAAATTAACAATGGATTGATTATAGGCTTTAGATAAATCGTTCAATTCACTCGCTCGAACGCGATCGGGAATCGCATGATTCAGCTCTCCTCTTGCGAGATAGTCCATGCTTTTCTTTAAATCACCGATGCCATTTCGAACATTGCTCGAAATGAGGTGTGAGAAGACACCGTTTAGAATAGAAAAAACAATGACCGTCGAGATCGTATAAATAAGAATATTATCTTCGGCTTCTTCAAAAGCATCATGTCGAATCTGTTTTAATGCCACTTCATCTTGCTTTGCATCGTGCAAAATACGTCGCATAGAATCAACATACTGCTTACCAAGCCCTTGAGAAACAAAGGCTTTAATTGAGGTAGGTGTTCCGCCTGATCGCTTCCTATTGATCCCCACTTCCAACACATTATTTTTCCAATCATCAATGAGCTGACGAACTTCATTAAAGCGTTTCGTTTGTGTTGGGTTATCGGCTGTTTTCTTAAGTAAGATATCGATATGCACTAACGCATTCTTATTTCCTGAATGGTAAGGCTCAAGAAAGTTATCCTGCCCGGTTAACATAAAACCACGATAACCGGTTTCCATATCAATGATATGCGTTAACGAAACATCAATTTCATCAATGACCTCAAAGGTATGTTCCACCCAGCGTTCATTTTCTCTTGCGGTTTCAGTTGCAGAAAACAAAAATACAATAATGGTAATAAAACCGATAAAAGGCAAAATAACTAACACCTTGAGCTGAGTACCCAAAGATTGTTTCAATAATGCCATCATAAAATAGTGCCTCTTTTAAACGATATCTATAAACATAGACAAGGCGTTAAAAGATTGCGACCCTATACAAAGTAAGGGATTAACACGAAATTAAAAGTCAGCATCTATTTGAAAAGTCATTTCTTTCCTAGTGTAAGGATGAGAAAACGTCAGTGACTCTGCATGTAAATGCAATCGGTCGCTTTTATTACCATATAACCCATCCCCCACCATAGGAATACCAAACCCTAACTGATGAGCACAATGCACTCTCAATTGATGAGTACGACCAGTATGAGGATACATATACAGTCGAGATTGACCAGCATGAGTACTAATATGCTCCCACTCTGTATGGGCGGGCTTTCCATGTTCAAAGCACACCAGTTGCCTTGGTCTGTCATCTGGATCCCCTCGCATCGGTAGGTGAATATGTCCTTGTTCTTCGCTGACAACGCCCTCCAATAATGTCACATAGCGTTTTTTAACCTCGCGACTAATGAATTGCTTTTGCAGTGATTTATTGGCTCGGCGCGTGAGAGCAAACACCAACAAGCCCGATGTCGCCATGTCTAAACGATGCAAAACAAAGGGGCCTTCACAGTCAGGGAATAACGCTTTTAGTCTAGTGTAAGCAGAATCGGTAATGGTTTTTCCAGGAACAGATAACAACCCTGAGGGTTTATTGATCACAACAATCGCTTCATCTTGATGCACAATGGGCATCTCTTTATCTTGAGCCCAGCTGTTTTCTAATGGGTTTGGATCCACATTGAGACCTTTCAGCATATGCCCTAAAATCGGCTGACACTTACTATGACAAGAAGGGTAAATATGCTGATGAATACGAACCTCTGACTTAGGCGAGACTCCCCACCAAAATTCCGCCATACAGAGTGGAGTATAATGATGTAAAAAAGCATAATGCAGCATTTTAGGTGCAGCGCATTCCCCAGCACCAGCAGGAGGGATAAGGCTCGTTTCTTGAGAAAAAATAGATTTTAGACTGGCTTCTTCTTTATTGGCATTAAGAAATTGATAATGTGAGAAGATCTTATCTTGAAGTGAATTTGAGAGGTTCTTACGGTTAGTAAGCAGTTGCTTTTCTTTATTTTCGAAGGGAGAAAGTAGAGTTTGAAGCTCTGCAATTGTCTTTTCCCAATCGACTTTTAAGTACTTCAATGTATTTTTATCAAATACACTTTGCTTTGCCAATTCACCTAGCGCCACCGCTAATGCCTCTGGCGGTAATTGGGCTTCGTATTCCTCACGTTGTTTCTTTCGTTTTGCTCGATTATCAATGATCATCTGCCGACACGCTTGCTCTTCCAACATCGCAGTGTGTGTGACAGTAGCCATCTTTTCTTTTAACGCAACGTAGTCATTATCGCTGATCAATGCTTCTAGTTGGTGGTTAATCTCGTTAATTGGGGCCGATTCTTTTTCAAAAAAACCGCCCGATTCAAACACATCAAAAACAGGGGGAACAAAATGATTATGATGACTACTATTAGCCACCTTTCCCGAGAATCCCGCTAAAAAACCCAACGTCCCTTTCGAGTCTTTAACCACCAACACCCCAAACATTTTTCCTTGAGCAATGCTTTTATCTTGACCCTCTAACAAATCAGGGCGTATGTTTCCATGCCCATCAAGACCAAAATCATGCTGCCAATTTGTCGATATCAAATGGTCCCTTTGCAATTGTTCAACCGCAATAAGCGACACTGGGTGAGGTTCATAATAAAAGGGAAACGTAAACGTGCTAGGCAAAGCTATGGATTCAAGCGATGTTCGAAAAGGAATAAAGTAAGGATCAGCCATAATAAGTACTTGTCATTATTTTCTGCTGATTGTAGAAGTTATGCTCGTGATGTCAATGACAGTCGGTGAACACGTCTATTCTAACGTCTGGCTGGCATAGTGTTCTTCTTTAGAATGAATACGCAGATCTAAAGGCGATTCATCAAAACGCCATAAGTAGCTCATCGCTTCCAGTTTGAGTTGACGCTGGTCAGGAATAGACAACGCAATCGCATTATTGATCTCAGTCAGTATGCGTTTGTTTTGTTCAAAATCGATCGGCTCACCATAATTCAAGACTTCAAAGTGCAAGTGTGGCCCTGTCGTTCTCCCTGTATTCCCCGATAAACCAATAACTTGCCCTTTCTTTACTTTCTCGCCTTTGTTGACATAAATACTGGATAAATGTAAATAACGCGTCGTGAAACCATTATGGTGTCGAATGGTAATGTAGTTTCCAGCAATGCGATCGAAACGCGCGGCCACTACCTCTCCTGAGCCAATCGTATTGATCTGAGTCCCCACAGGCGTTAAATAGTCGGTACCATAATGAGGTTTAATATTATCGGTTACTGGATGCAAACGGAATAAATCATAATGTGAACTCACACCATAGCGCCCCTTAGTAGGTGATGTTAAAAAGACTTCTTCTTCTAAACGGCGACCACGATGGTCATAATAAAAGCCATCATGGTATTGCATCGTAAAGAAATACGTCGAGTCGTCCTTATAAAAAAAAGCTTTGATACGAGTCACATCATTTTTATCAAAGGTCACCGCAAACTTCCCACCTTGGCTAGGCGTTCGCATGAAGTTGAATTTATTGTCCAGTGAGCTGGTTAAATAGGTAATCTGTTCAGAATTCATCCCTGCTTCAAAGGCCGATACATGAAATGACCCATTGATTGAGCCAATAAAGGTACTGTCCCATTGTCGAGACTCCAAAGGGATCAAAGTGGAAGGCAAAACCATATTTTGCTCATCTAATGTTACCGAACCATCCGATAACGTGTTTAACTCTTCTGATGACATTAAGTCATTGATAACGGCTGATTCTTCGGGCTCTAAACGCCAAGCCTCAGCACTTTCATCAGACCACCCCTTTGTAGTCATCACAACGCTCAAACAAATTGAAGATACAGCGAATCGCACACACTTAATAAGTGCATGATTTGAAAAAACATTCACTGATAGCCTATCCATAGCGCTTCCTTTATAAACCTAATCCTAACTCAACAAGTTCATTTTACCCTAGATTTTTGACATAACCATGAAAAACTCGTAATAAAGTATGTCACAATGGTATCGAGTATGGTCAGGATCACTCCAGACTTGCTGAAAAGGCGTTGCTTGTATATAGTCCTAGTAATTAAGCAATGAAATGTATGACTGTCGTACTACTTTTTACTTCACCGTTTAGACAGAGAGGCTATTATGAAAAAATTTCTTTTTACATTCATTGCAACTATTATTGGTATCTTTGCATTAATCTTCAGCCTAATCCTTGCTATCCCAGTAGCGATATTTGCTCTCATTACAGGGAAAAAGATCAAAAAGAACCTAGAAGAAGAGCTAAAAAAGCGTGGGTTCAATACGGCTCAAAATGGTTTTTCTCAACAGACCTCCCAATCACATCAAGATAAAGGGAATGTATACGATGGCGATTATGAAGAAGTTCATAAGGACCATCAAAAACTCCCATAAGGTACCAAAGTAAACGTTTTCTCACGTTAACAATAAACAGAGTCACGGTACTCTTATCCATAAGTTAACAAGATACATTGATTACATAATGCATAAATCAAAAAACAGCTCGCATTGGCGAGCTGTTTTTATTGAGGTAACGTTTAAATCAGATGTTAATTACACAGTAAGCAACGAATCCGCATTATAAACGAATCCATGCGTCTCCCCAGTAATCACTGACTGCAGGTTCGTAGGATGCACTTGAGCACCAACCAGAATATGGCCATGGTTTACATTCATAGGCATTACCATCCACCGCAACTACACGATCGCCCGCCTCATAAGCAGTACCCGCTTGATAAGCTGGATAGTCACTTGGTTCTGTTGTATTGCCCTCTTCATTGACGTACAACATAAGTGAATCAGTATCACTTTTCTCACCCGAAGTTGTCGCAAAATTAAGAGAATAATTGCCTTTTACTGCATTAGGCATCGTAATACTTAAGGTGTTGTCACCCGCCACCAATGCAAAGGTTTCGGCATATTCACTAGAATCCGGAGCGTCAATTTTAACCACAGTCGATGCACTCTCAGGTACCACGGCATTAATCATGAAGGTAACGGAACCTTGAGCAATAGCATAACTATTTTCTAATGATTCAAATGAAGCTTCAAACGATTGGTCGCCACCACCGATACAGCTTGTGTCGCTAATTTTTAACCATACACCATACGATTCTGATTCATTGGGTTCATCCCCTTGTGTCCACCACTTGTTTTCAAAGGTTTTTCCATTATGAGAGACTTGTTCACCCGCTACTGAATAGGTGTTATCAGCGCTCCAAGGAGCAGGGCAATTCGATCCATCCGTCACTTCAACCACTCGATACTCTGTTGTGGTTTGACCCGCACTGTCGGTCACCTGGTACGTTAACGTATTCAGGCCAAATTGTGAGGTGTTCACTTGACCATTAACGGTCACTTGGGAAGTTAAATCACCATCTTCTTCATCCTGAGCGCTAACCCCTAACATTGGATCAAAATCAGAATCCAATAAAATAGACACATCCGATATCCCTTCAATGACCGGCTTCACGCTGTATACTTCAACATTACGAGCTTCTGCAGTTTCATTACCATCGCTGTCAATAACACGGTATGTCAGCGTATAATTGCCTAATGTATTGGTATCAACAAAGCCTTCAACGGTTACATCTTGAGTCACATTACCATCTTCGCTATCCGTTGCAGATACATTTGCCATCGGGTCAAAATTGGAACCATGTTTGATTCGAGTATCGGTGACACCAGAAATAATCGGCTTACCGTTCTCTGGTTTTGGTGGATTTTGACTATGAATGAAAGGGCCGTACGTATTGACAAATTCAGAAGCATAACGCTGGCCATTCGCATTGCTGGCCACTTGATCCCAGTTAATCGACCATGTCATCACACCACGTAAAGGTTGGCCCTGTGCTTCCATCATATCGAAAGCGTCATACAGATCCTGTGGACGTTGTACATAACCAGTTGCCGCTGCATCAATATTAGAAGGGATGCCAAACACTAATTTATGGTGAGGAATTTGAATGAAGCCTTTACCATTCGCCACTTGATCGGCAATACAGTAAATAAACTCTTTCTTTAGTGCATCATTATTTTGGGCAACCCAGCCTAAGCCTAAATCGGGACACGAGACCCCATCTCCCCCTTGATTATAAAACTGCGGGGCAATAAAGTCGTAGTAACCTTCTAAATTATTAATATACGGATGATATTTGGCATTGCCGTTTGTCAGGTATGGGAACTCAGGTGCCATCGCTATCATGAAGTTTTTTCCCTGAGTACGATAATGATCTTTTACTAATTTCAATGCATTTGGGATCGCACTTGAGTTATCTGCTGCTGTAATGGCTGTTTGCTCTAAATCAATGTCTAATCCATCAAAACCATACTCATCGGTTAAACGAATAATCTCATCCGCTAACCGCTGAACATCACTGGTATGGATATTAACATGAGCATCTGCACCGCCTAAAGAAATCATCACCGCACGGCCTTGACGATTTAACTCTGCAATTTGATCTTTAAATTCACTTTCACTCATTCCTGTTTCAGGGTCGAGTTTAAAGGTTGGAAAATCATCACCATCGTAGGTCTTCATAAATGAAACCATGACAACGTTATAACGAGAGTCGATCTCTTGTAATGTCAGTGCTTTGGATGTGCCACCTTTATAACCAGCGCCACCTTCCCAGTTATGCCAATAGCCAACCAACAAATTACCTTCAGGGTTCACCATCTCTTGGCCATTTGCCAATGCTTGCCCTGTCACCATTGCTGCAATTGCAGCAGAAATCAATTTTAGTTTCATCTCTCTCACCTTACTTAACATGGTTGCGATCTCTAGATCGATATTTATTATTTTTGTGTTTTATTTTTAAGGACTTGATGTTCCTATTGTGGTGCTTTTTTATCAACATTGAGCTTACGATCGAAGACAAACGTTAGGTTCAAGTAAGCGCAATGTCATGTGTTCGTAAACACCATACCTCTAAAAAACGAAATGAATCAAGCGAGGTTATTCGTTCAAAAAACGCCATTTCATGTCAGCGTCATGATTGATAACAAAAGTCATAGTAATGTCATGAGATGAGTAAATTTCGTACATAGAAAGGCTGATTTTTCCGATGCAAAGCACAAACTAACGCAAAATTAACAATGTTAGAGTATTGTCAAAATCATCATCGATATCGTAAAGCGGATACACGAACGTAAAAATAAAGAGATAGAGAAGTGACAACAATATATAGGTGAGAGAATAGAAAGTTTAAAGAATATAAGTAAATCGAATGCCGCTGATAGGGGGGAAGATACCCCCTATTGAATATAGTTCTATTAAATATTGTTCTACTGAAGATGGCTCCACTAAGTATTATTAATG
The DNA here is from genome assembly GCA_028131545.1 of Vibrio sp. GTDB lineage: Bacteria > Pseudomonadota > Gammaproteobacteria > Enterobacterales > Vibrionaceae > Vibrio. Next base: position 110,537 of record JAOICL010000006.1, read on the forward strand.
GCACTGCCATAGAGCCAGTTTATGTTCATCACTCACCGTCAGCGCCACCATTTCTTTAGGAGAAGATACCACTTTAAGTGACGCTGTCACTAAAAGTCCATTGCGAATAAAATCAACGGAATAATCTGTGTCTAATGACAGGTTATTAATAATAGCCTCATAATTATTTGAAGAGACAGCGATCCTATCGATCGCAATGATCGTATCTTTTACCGCGATCCCTGCTTGTTCAGCCGGAGAGTGTTCAAGTATCTGTGTAACTTCAATACCAAGATCCAGCGCTTTAAAACCGATCCCAACAAAGGGAGCCTCTTCTTTAGAATACGCCTTCGTAATGGTTGATACCATCGACGGCTTATTGATCATCGAAACACCAAAATAAGGCATCACATTTCCGAGAGGAACGGGATTGGTCCCATTTAAAATATCAAAAAGATCCTGCCTGACTGATGCACCCGCAAGGGATTCAACAATAGTAAAAATATCGTTAAATTCTGTCCCCTGATACTCTTCTTGCTCACTTTGATAACGTAGCCATTGTCGACGCATAACATCATCAAGTGAGTATTTCCCTGACGTTGTATTTCTAATGGTCAAATCCAACCATACTGCAACCAAAGCCCCTTTGGTGTAATAACTCACAATGTTATTGACCGCATCTGCTCCTTGCTGATAGAACTTAGTCCATGTGAAAAAGCTCGAATCGAGTAAGTTCTGTTTATATTGCCCTTGCCCACGACTGACTCTAGAGATCATTGCGCTAAGTAGTGTTAAATACTCATCGAAAGAAATGATACCTGCACGGTATAAACTGAAATCATCGTAATACGACGTAATGCCTTCATAAGCCCACAATTGTTGGGTATACAACTCCTTATCCAGTTGATAGGGCATAAACTCCATCGGTTTGATTCGACACACACTCCAGAGGTGAAAGTATTCATGGGAGGCTAAGCTCAGAAAGTTTTTGTATCCATCAGAGACTTGAATTGGGTTATTTCTATTCGGGAGATCAAACGTAGAACAAATCAATGCCGTTGAGTTTTTATGCTCTAATCCCCCAAAACCACTCGGTACAACATTGGTTAAAAACCAATATTCTTTAAATGGTAAGGAAGTATCATTGGGTTGGTTAAATAATCGAATATGATGCTGACACAATTTAGTGAGATCACGCTTTAAGCGCTCTCTATCTGCGTAATGTTTACCAGCCAGCACTAAATGATGAGAGACGCCAAACACATCAAATTCAATGCTTTCAAAATCCCCCAGCTCTACAGGACAATCAATAAGCTCGTCATAGTTGGCGGCGACATACGTGCCAAAATCATATTTTTTCGTCATCGATGAACGAGACAGCCCGGTTGCCACTTTCCAATTTGAAGCAAAGCTTGGTGTTTCAATCGTGACTTGATGGTTGCGCTCTTCAAACGTCGACACACATAAAAAAACACTACTGCCATTAAAAAAGCCACGAAACTGATCCAGATAGGCGGTTCGAACGGAGTCATCATACGCATAAATTTGATACGTCACTACACAAGGTCGCCCATCCGTTTTTATTGAAAACGTTTGCTTATCAATAAACGTGGTAGAAATAGAAGTTGAGTCGATCATAGCTTTAAGGTTTACGATATGTTTAGAAAAATCACGTACCATATAGGATCCAGGAATCCAGGCAGGCAAGGATAATTGAAGGGTTTCTTGCTGGTGCTCAGGAATCGCCAGCGTAATGGAATAAAGATGCTGCTTTGCCTGTTCACAGGAGATGGAATAATGAAGCGTGTTCATACTGGGTTGCCTATTGATGATAGAAATGACCTTAACTAAGTATGCCAAAACTAAGTCGAGATACAAATCGCATTAAACCAATTAAGAATACTAATGTAACGTTAAGCTGATGATTTATTGTATTTTAAATCCAATAAAGGTAAGGGTTCCACTTGTTGTTTTTACAATAGAAAGCCCCGCCGTCATTCCTATGCTCGCCATCGTCATTCCCATGAAAATGGGAATCTCACTCAGGGTAAATTAAGCGTGTGCATTAAGAGATTACCGCCTTCGCGGTAATGACGGAGTACGGGGGATTTTAGCTATGTTCATGCTTTCCCGTCGTCATTCCTATGCTTGCCGCCGTCATTCCCATGAAAATGGGAATCTCGCTTTAAGCTACTTGGACACGCGCATTAGGAGATTACCGCCTTCGCGGTAATGACGGAGTGTGGGGCTTGCGTCATTCCCATGAAAATGGGAATCTCACTTTGAGCTACTTGGGCGCGCGCATTAGAAGATTACCGCCTTCGCGGTAATGACGACGTGTGGAGTTTTCGTCATTCCCATAAAAATGGGAATCTCGCTTTGAGCTACTTGGACGCGCGCATTAGAAGATTACCGCCTGCGCGGTAATGACGGAGTGTGGGGTTTTCGTCATTCCCATAAAAATGGGAATCTCGCTTTGAGCTACTTG
>JAOICL010000060.1 GCA_028131545.1 Vibrio sp.
AAGCGAGAGTGGCGAGTCGACAACCCGCTTATTTTCATCAGCTAAAACAAGAGATCCAAGCGAAAGCGGGTGATAGTTTTGAAGGCAATACCGGTTTACGAGTGTTTACCTCATTGGATCCGGTGTCACAGCAAGAGCTGGAAGCAGCAGTGGCAAGCCGAGTACCAAACTTACTGAAAAAAGGCGGTGATAAGCTCGAAGCTGCAGCGATTGCAGTGGATCGTAGAACGGGTGAAATTAGAGCCATGGTCGCAGGGAAACGTGTGGGGTATGATGGCTATAATCGAGTGTTGAATGGGCGACGTCAAGTAGGATCGTTAGCTAAGCCAGCGGTATACTTAGCGGCATTATCACAGCCAGAAAAATATACATTAGCAACGACATTAGATGATAAGCCACTGACTTTAAGAAATAAGCATGGTAACCAATGGGCACCAAGGAACTATGATCGTAAATATCGTCAAGAAGTGCCACTTTATCAGGGATTAGTAAAATCACTCAATATCCCAACGGTCAATTTAGGAATGAAAGTGGGGATTTCAGAGGTGATCGATACCTTTGAAAAACTCGGTGTGGATCGTAGTGAAATTCCAAGAGTCCCTTCTGTGTTTCTTGGATCTTTTACATTGACTCCTTTTGAAGTTGCGCAGATGTATCAAACGATCACGAATCAAGGGCGTAAAGCTCCTTTATCCGCGTTACGATCAATTGTCGATACTGACGGGAACGCCGTGTATCGATCATTATTGCGCTCTTCTCAAAAAGTCGACCCTAATGCGGCATGGTTGACAACTTACGCGATGCAAAAAGCAGTAAAAGAAGGGACAGGACGTTATCTGACCGCATATTATCCAGAGTATCAATTAGCAGGAAAAACAGGGACCAGTAACGATACGAAAGATAGCTGGTTTGTCGGTGTTGATGATCGTGAAGTGACGACATTATGGGTAGGCCGCGATGATAATCGTTCAACAGGCTTAACGGGATCAAGCGGAGCATTACGCGTGTACTCGGAATACATTAAGAACCGAAAAGCATCGACACTTGATCTCGTACCATTGGACACCATTGCCATGACTGGGTATCTAAAAAATAGAAATGGCACACTAGCAAAAAACTGTGTGGGTGATTTGGATATCCCAGTTTGGGATTATAATGGTCAATTATCTGAGAATTGCAGTGCAAATCCAGTGGATTGGTTTAAAGAGCTCTTTAATAAATGGTAAGACTGTTCTAGTTTTAGATTAAGGTAATGGAATCGAATGATTTTGATTACCTTAATCTTTTTTCTTTTTCAGGACTTATGGATATGTCTCGATCCCGTTTCTTTACCTATTGTTTTCTTTTATTCACTTCCTTCTCTTCCTTTTCTTCAGATGATTCTATTTTACAGTATCGAGAAAAATTAGAACGACCTAAAATTGCCGTCGTATTAGCGGGTGGTGGCGCAAAAGGGGCCGCACACATTGGCGTCTTACGCTTTTTAGAGCAAAACCAAATCCCCGTTGACATCATTACCGGCACCAGTATGGGATCGTATGTGGGTGGATTGTATGCGATGGGGTATACCGCGAATGAAATCGAATCATATTTATACAGCATTAATTGGAGTAATGGTTTTCGCGATCGCGTCGATCGTAGTGAGCGAGAAGTGAGAAATAAAGAATTTGAAGACCGGTACCAATTTGAAACGAACTTAGGGATCAGAGATGGCAAGCTAAGATACAGTCGCGGCTTTGTTCAAGGTCAGACCATGTTAGAGATTTTACGTGAATCGGTGGGAAGCCTGCCGAGCATGGAGAACTTTGATGAATTGGCCATTCCTTTTCGGGCCGTTGCAACGGATATTGTCGCGGTAGAGCCTGTTGTGATGGGAGAGGGGTACATCATTGATGCGATGATGGCGAGCATGTCTGTACCCGGAGCACTTCCTCCCTATGAAGTGAATGGAAAATTACTGGTCGATGGTGGCATGACCAATAATATGCCGGTTGATATCGCGAAACAAATGGGGGCTGATATTGTCATTGCGATTGATATTGGTTCGGATTACAACAGCGCCGAAGATTTTACGAATGTCTTTTCTGTTGCAGGGCAGATATCAAACTTTTTAGTATTAGATACGACAAAAGAGCAGGTGAAACTGTTAAATGAAGAGGATATTTTATTAAAACCACGAGTGGATGGTATTAATACAACCAATTTTGCTGCGATGCCAGAGGCCTATGAGCGAGGCTATATTGCTGCACAGCAAAACAAAGATCTTCTCATGAAACTGAAAGTGTCAGGCAGTGAGTATCAACGTTATATCGATTATAAACGAGCAAAACGCAACAACTTGATGTTTGCCCGTAATGTTGAAGTCGATAAGGTGACGATTAACAATGAGTCCCATTATACCGATGAATACATTAAGGCGCATTTGCAACTTGAAGAAGGCCAGCAATACAACCAAAGAGAAGCTGAAGAAGCCATTCGTCGCTTGTATGCATTGGATCGCTTTGAGTTAGTAAAATATCGTTATGATGTAACAGAACATGGTGATGAAATTACGGTTGATGTGAAAGAAAAAACATGGGGACCCAATTACCTCAATTTCCGATTCTTTTTAGAAGATGATTTCACATCGGGCAGTCAATATTCCCTTGGCGCATCAGTGAATTTCAGTGATTTGAATGATTATGGGATGGAGTTGACGACTAACTTTGAAGTAGGGACTGACAAGTTAATTGAAGCCCAATTATTCTCCCCTTTTGAGTTTAACCATCAATTTTTTAATAGCTATTCATTGAGCTACATGAGTCAAAATCAAGGGATTCCATTAACCTTTGATGGGGAAGATGGTAATAATGCCACCTTGAGTACGACAGAAAACTTTTTAACGGCGACTTATCGTGAATCAATAGCACAAACCACCTTTGGTTTTCAACCCACGTTATGGAGTGAGATTGGAGTGGGGGCTCGTTATACTCATGGTGAAGTTGAACTTGCCTCTTTACCTCGATATGGGATCCAAACCTATGAAAGAAAAGGAACTTTTTTTCATGCTAGAATCGATACTCTAGATAGCTTTTCGTTACCGACTAAAGGGATATATTTAGATGTTGAATTGCAAGTATCTCAAGATTCAATTGATGGCGATGATGCTGAAGATACTATCGAAGAAAGCTCCATCAAATGGGTGGGAGCTTATAGCTTGGGTAAGCATACCTTAGTCTCTAACTTTGATGTTGGACTGATTGATAGTACAAACGAGTTAGCATTATTGTCGCCAAAGCAATTAGGGGGTTTTTTAAATTTATCCGGTATTCCTCGAAACAGTTTAATTGGGCGAAACAAAATATACGGTGGGTTAATTTACCGTTATAAATGGTTTGAAAATGATTTTGGTTTGTTTAGTTCTCCCGTTTATTTAGGGGCAGCAGTAGAGCGAGGAGGGGTATGGTCCGATGAAAATACCAATGCGAGCGAAGCCAATAAATATAATGCAGGTGCACTATTTGCTGGGATAGATTCTCCTGTTGGACCTATGATGCTGGGCTATGGTCGAACCGAAAATGGATATCAATCGGTTTACCTTCTGATCGGAACATCCTTTAAATAATGCCATGATTTCTTACTAACACCTCGTTTATCGAGGTGTTTTTTTATACAGAGTATGCAACTTGCTAGGTGTGTCACTTCCTATCGTTTTTATTTTTCATTAATTTTTGTTAAAGTAAGCGCCACATTAGGCCTCCATTAATCTTGTTTAATAACGGGTTTTGACTTTTATGTCGCCTAAAGACAATCAGCACAGGCAATGGAGCGCCGCAATACCAAGGAAGTTCAACTTATCTTTTTGATAAGTTGGTTCAGAATGAAAATGAGGATATCGTAGTGCTTGAAGCTTATCGCAAACACGTCGCAGAGCGTGCGGAACAAGGTGTTGTGCCTAGACCACTAGACGCAGAACAGGTTTCTGGGCTTGTTGAATTATTAAAGAACCCACCACAGGGTGAAGAAGCTGTTCTTCTTAACCTACTAGAAAATCGTATTCCACCAGGTGTTGATGAAGCTGCTTACGTTAAAGCGGGTTTCTTAACAGCTATCGCGAAAGGCGAAGAAAATTCTCCACTAGTTTCTCCAGAAAAAGCAGCTGAGCTTCTGGGTACAATGCAAGGTGGTTACAATATTTCGACGCTAGTTGAACTACTAGACAACGACGCTCTTGCCCCTATCGCAGTTAAAGCTCTTTCTCATACTTTACTAATGTTTGATGCATTCTACGATGTAGAAGAAAAAGCAAAAGCAGGTAACGAGTTTGCAAAGCAAGTCATGCAATCTTGGGCAGAAGGCGAATGGTTTACGTCTAAACCTGAACTACAAGAAAAAATCACGCTGACAGTATTCAAAGTGACGGGTGAAACCAACACGGATGACCTATCTCCTGCACAGGATGCATGGTCTCGTCCTGATATCCCTGTTCATGCGTTAGCGATGCTAAAAAATGAACGTGAAGGTATTAACCCTGATCAAGTTGGTTCTATCGGCCCTATCAAGCAGATTGAAGCACTACAAGAAAAAGGTCACCAGTTAGTTTATGTGGGTGATGTTGTTGGTACGGGTTCATCTCGTAAGTCAGCAACTAACTCTGTTCTTTGGTTCATGGGTGATGACATTCCAAATGTACCGAACAAGAAAGCAGGCGGCTACGTACTGGGTAGCAAAATTGCTCCAATCTTCTTTAATACAATGGAAGATGCTGGCGCATTACCAATCGAAGTTGATGTTTCTAAGTTAAACATGGGCGACGTTATCGATGTTTACCCATTTGAAGGTAAAGTGTGCAGCCATGAAACAGGCGAAACTTTAGCTGAATTTTCTCTAAAAACAGATGTGTTAGTTGATGAAGTTCGTGCTGGCGGACGTATCCCATTGATCGTTGGTCGTGGTTTAACTGATAAAGCTCGTACATCGTTAGGTTTAGGTGAAGCTGATTTATTCCGTAAACCAGGTGAAGTTGCTGATACAGGTAAAGGTTTCACTCTAGCTCAGAAAATGGTAGGTAAAGCGTGTGGTACGACAGGTATCCGCCCGGGCACTTACTGTGAGCCTAAGATGACAACGGTTGGTTCTCAAGATACAACGGGCCCTATGACTCGTGATGAGCTAAAAGACCTTGCTTGTCTTGGTTTCTCTGCTGATCTAACAATGCAGTCTTTCTGCCATACATCGGCTTACCCTAAACCAGTTGACGTCAACACGCACCACACACTTCCTGATTTCATCATGAACCGTGGCGGTGTTTCTCTACGTCCGGGTGACGGTGTTATCCACTCATGGTTAAACCGTATGCTACTTCCTGATACCGTCGGTACAGGTGGTGACTCGCATACTCGTTTCCCTCTAGGTATTTCATTCCCAGCGGGGTCTGGTCTAGTTGCATTCGCAGCAGCAACAGGTGTGATGCCTCTTGATATGCCAGAGTCAATTCTTGTTCGTTTCAAAGGTGAAATGCAACCAGGTATCACATTACGTGACCTTGTACACGCAATCCCTTACTACGGTATTCAACAGGGTCTACTTACTGTTGAGAAAGCAGGTAAGATCAACGAATTCTCTGGTCGTATTCTAGAAATTGAAGGTGTTGAGCACTTAAGTGTTGAGCAAGCATTCGAACTGTCTGATGCTTCAGCGGAGCGTAGTGCAGCAGGTTGTACTGTTAAATTATCTCAAGAATCTATCACAGAGTACCTAAGCTCTAACATCACGATGCTTAAGTGGATGATCTCTGAAGGTTATGGCGATCGCCGTACTATCGAACGTCGTGTTACAGCGATGGAAGAGTGGTTAGCAAACCCAGAGCTGATGACAGCCGATAGCGATGCTGAATATACGCATGTTATTGAAATTGATTTAGCTGACGTTAAAGAGCCAATTTTATGTGCTCCAAACGACCCTGATGATGCTCGTCTACTTTCTGAAGTTCAAAACACAGAAATCCAAGAAGTGTTCATCGGTTCTTGTATGACTAACATTGGTCACTTCCGTGCGGCAGGTAAACTGCTAGATAACTTCGGTGGTACATTAAGCACTCGTTTATGGGTTGCTCCACCAACGAAGATGGACCGTGATCAGCTAACAGAAGAAGGTTACTACGGTATCTATGGCCGTGCTGGTGTTCGTATCGAAACTCCAGGTTGTTCTCTATGTATGGGTAACCAAGCACGTGTTGCAGACAAATCGACAGTAATGTCTACGTCAACTCGTAACTTCCCTAACCGTTTAGGTGCAGGCGCGAATGTTTACCTAGCGTCAGCAGAGCTTTCTGCGGTAGGTGCAATCCTAGGTAAGATTCCAACTCAAGCGGAATACTTAGAGTTTATGGCTAAGATCGATGCAACAGCAGCAGACACTTACCGTTACCTAAACTTCCATACTATGGGTCAATACACTGAGAAAGCGGACGAAGTTATCATCCAAACTCCAGCTTAATTGATGCTCATAGGTGATTGACTCCAATCGCGGAAACAAAAAAACCACGGCTTAGGTCGTGGTTTTTTATTGATAGGAATAAAAATAACATTTACTTTTTAAACTTTTCATTCTTCAGCTCCGTATTAATTTCTATTATTTTAAGGTAAGCGAAGGAAGGGCATACGGTGAGAAAGTTAATGTATGTTTTTATTCTAATGATGTTATTTGGTTGTACTGGAAGTCCAAAGTTAGTTGAACCGGTGAGTGAGTTCAATCTTGAACGCTACCTAGGGACTTGGTATGAGGTTGCTCGATTAGATCATAGTTTTGAGCGGGGGCTTAATCATGTCACGGCGACTTACTCAAGGCGAGAAGATGGTGGTGTCCGTGTCATTAATCGAGGTTATTCACCCGAACGCAAAGAGTGGAAAGAAGCAGAAGGAAAAGCGTACTTTATTGAAGAAGAAGCAGTCGGTCATTTGAAAGTGTCCTTTTTTGGCCCATTCTATGGCTCCTACATTATCTTTGAATTAGATGAAGAATATCAGTATGCGTTTGTATCAGGGCCTAATACCGATTATTTATGGCTACTATCAAGAACTCCGATGATCGATAAAAGTATTATTCAACAGTTTAAAGTATTAGCGCAATCGAAAGGTTTTGATGTGGGACAGCTTATTTTAGTACAACAAGATACACGAGTTGGAGAAAGTGATGAATAACGTCCAACCGAAAAAACTACTGCATAGCAAATGGACTTCGATGACACCAAAGCAAAAAGAATTGCACTTTATTATCGTAGATGTTGAATATGACGATGAAGGAGTGGTGTGTTTTTGTGAAATTGAAGCGGTGATGACCCACAGTAAATATGCAATTAACTGGCGGGAATTAAAAGATTCGACGTTATGGAAGATGGGCTGGAAGTAATGAATAATGAAAAGGCTTGGTATGACCAAGCCTTTCTTTTGGAGCGATTACATAGCATAGATCGCAGCAACGTTACGAGACGTCAAGGTGACGTTCTTCTCTGCTTCACGCAGTGCCGTCGCTAAATCAACAGCGCCATTGACGACAGAAAATACCGCGTCGATACCATGTTCATGCACAACACCGCAATCATGTGAAAGAGAGCCAGCAATACCAATGACTTTCTTATTAAATTTCTTCGCAGTACGAGCGACACCCACAGGCGTTTTTCCATGAATGGTTTGACTATCGATTCGACCCTCGCCGGTGATCACAAGATCCGCATCTTTTACAACATCTGCAAGTTTGACTGCATCCATGACGATCTCAATACCTGGACGTAAAGAAGCTTGCAATAAGCCTAGAAGAGCAGCTCCTAAACCTCCAGCAGCGCCAGCGCCCGCTGTTTCTTTGATATCACGACCGAGCTGTGATTTGATTAACTCAGCGTAATGAGCAAGGTTAGCGTCTAACGTGGCAACCATTTCAGGTGTTGCTCCTTTTTGGGGGCCAAACACATGAGAAGCGCCTTTAACGCCACATAATGGGTTGTCTACATCACAGGCGACTTCTAAATGAACCTGAGTAAGCCGAGAGTCTAAACCAGATAAATCAATGGTCGCTAATTTATTCAGCTCACCACCGCCAAACCCAAGTTGTACCCCTTTGTCATCAAGTAATTTTGCGCCTAATGCTTGTGCCATGCCAATACCACCATCATTAGTGGCACTGCCACCAATACCGACCATGATATGTTTCGCTCCCAGATCAAGGGCAGCTAGGATAAGTTCACCCGTACCGTAAGTTGTGGTGACTAAAGGGTTACGTTGTTCCGGAGAAACAAGGTGTAAACCAGAAGCCGCCGCCATCTCAATGATAACGGTTTGCTCATCACCTAAAAGACCATAAAACCCTTCGACAGCCTGACCTAATGGACCCGTAACCGTATGAGAAAGGATGCGTCCACCAGTGGCATCGACCAGTGATTGAACCGTCCCTTCACCACCATCAGCCATCGGTAATTTCACATATTCTGCATTAGGTATAATTTGCTTGAAGCCATTTTCAATGGCTGTCGCGACTTCCATCGCTGTTAAGCTTTCTTTGTAAGAATCAGGTGCGATAACGATTTTCATAATTCATCCTTAACGAGTTAAATGAAGAAGCCAAAGACGCCGAAGATCAGAGTCGATACGATGGCAATAACGAGGCCGACAGCGGACTCATAAGGGATCAGCTTTAAGCGCTCTTTTATGTCCATGTTGAGTGCACCCCCTGTGGCGTGGAAAAAGCTACCATGAGGCATATGATCCAGTACGGTTGCGCCAGAATGGATCATGGCTGCGCCAGCTAATGCCGGTACACCCAGTTCAAGGATGGTTTCACTGAAGACGCTGGACGCAACGGCAGTACCTGCTGTTGTTGAGGCTGTGGCCAGTGACATTAATGCACCAGAGATGGGAGCAAGTAGATAAGATGGCAGACCAGAGGCCGTTAATACATCGATTAATCCATCTTTTAATGCTGAATTCGCAATGATTCCAGCTAATGTACCGGTACCCAACAGCATAACTGCAACCGGCGCCATACGAGAAAGCCCAGAAACCGCAAAGTGATTCGTATCAGAGAATCGTCCCATCACGACAGCACCCAGCAAGCCGCCGAGTGGTAAGGCTATTAATGGGTCAATGTTGATCCCTGCAATCGGGCGAAGAGCGAGTAATAAAATCGCGACAAGAGGAGCAATAATAGCGGCACTAAAGCTAGGTAACTTAGAATGATCAACGGCAACCACTTCGTGTTCTTGAACCTTTGAACCTTTATTGACTAATCCTTTCGCAAGAATATAGGCGAAGGCTAGGCCACACAAACCAGGAATGATACCTGCTGCCATAACGGATGTGAGTGGTACATCAAAGGCGTCGGCTGCAGCAATGGCATTTGGGTTGGGTGACATCACGTTACCCGCTTTACCACCCCCCACCATGGCAAGTAAAATTGCTGTTTTTGAAAGATCAGCACGGCGAGCAATCGCTAAAGCAATCGGTGAAACGGTAATAACGGCAACATCAACAAATACGCCCACAGAAGTGAGAATTAAAGTGGCTAGAGCAAGAGCTAGCAGGGCGCGGGTTTCACCGACTTTCTTGACGATAGTTTCTGCAATTGAAGTCGCAGCACCCGATTCTATCAGCACGCCAGCCAATACACCGGCGGCAAGAATGCGAAGTACAGCAGTGACGATCCCTTGCGCACCACCAATCATTAATGCAACGGTTTCAGAGACAGAAACACCACCAACGACACCACCAATAAGGGCACCAATGATCATGCCATAAGCGGGTGGTACTTTACGTAAAATAAGAGTAATTGCGACTATCAGTGCAGAAAGTGCACCTAGTGTAGAGACTTCAACCATAATTTTCGCTCACATTCAGACTAGTTATGGTTGAGTATTTTAATGAAAGTCAGTGAAGAAAGCTTTGTGTTGAGGTCCAAATGTTTATCAAATATCACGTGTTTACTTGTGCATATGCACAATTTTTGGTTTTTTGACTATTCTGGGGCCATTAACTTCACTGAAAGGTAAAGATAAAGAAGCTCATTTAAGTTCTTGATATTTAGTTTTGTTTCGGATTCTATCTTTTCGATTCGATAGCGTAACGTATTCCTATGAATGTGTAACGTGTTACAGGTTGATGCAAAATCTAAGTTTTGTTCAAATAACACTCTAAGTGTTTTTAATGAAGTCCCTTTGGGATCATTTTGTATTAATCGGTGATAAGGTTGAGCGATTTGCTCTTTTTTCCATGGTTCATCAAGTAACCCATTCGCTAATATTTCTAGGCGGTTATCTCGATAGAAAAAGACATCTTCTTTTTTGTGCTTGGCATTATTGAGTGTGAGTTTGGCGGTTTCATAGGAAATGGCTAAACCATCAATGTCAGGGAAGTAATCACCCAAAGCAATTTTAATTCTAAAATTCCCTTCTTGTCCAACGCGTTCCAGTAATTCTTCAACCCGTTTTAATTCGGTCTCTTTTGACCATGAACCTTCGACTAAAGTAATGGGTTTAAGAACAATCACTTCATTCAAAGAGACAGAGCTGATCCCGACCAAGTTATCCCGCTCAGGGTTTTCTAACAGGTGAACGATTCTTTGTAAGTATTCAAGGGAAATGGACATGGTTGGTTCATGTGGAATCACTTTTAAAATAGAAGCAATCCTCGGCTTCGATAGATCGATATCCAGTTTTTGTGCGATGGCAGGAATGTGTTTTTTATTGATGTCGGTAGATTGAGTTAGCTGCAAAACCAATTCTTCTTTATGTCTTTTGGACCAATCCATTTGTGCCATCAGCTCGACTTGTTCAATGATCATTTCCGCTGCCATTTTGACAAGTTCAGCACGTTGAGTTATTTGGCTGGGTTCGCCAGAGATACCGATGACTCCTACGATACGATCCTGAAAAAAAATGGGTAAATTGATTCCAAGTTTCACGTCTTTAAATTGGGATTGGTTCTCTTTAGTTATCGATACGGTGCGATTTTCTTTGATTGCAAGCAATGCGCCTTCATGACATTGATTTAACCTGTTCATATCACTAGACCCTATAATATAGCCATGTTCATCCATAACATTAATGGAATGTGAAATGATTTTTTGCACACGCTCTACGATTTGCTTCGCGATAGTTTGATTTAGTTGCATAATAGGTGTCATTAAAATAGAGATAAAATAATTATGGATTACGAATTCAAAAAAAATACGTTAGATGGCAGTTATTATTGTCGTTGCTCTATGGGGCATGAAATATTAGGTCGTTGGGTACAAGAAGAAATAGCAAAAGATAAACATACTATTCAAAAAGTATGGAATCTATTAGAGAAGGCAAAGCAGGCACCAACGAAGGATCATTTTTTATTAGGTGCTGATTTAATGTTATTGATTCAGGGGGATGAAGTGATTGTTCAAGAAAATCATTTTGGTCAAAATGATGAAATTGAATTACATGAAGAGTTCTCAATTTACGAAAGTGAATCCATCTCTGTTTGTGGTAAAGAAGATTTTGAAGCACTCATAACAGCATGGCAGGATTTTATCTCATAG
>JAOICL010000061.1 GCA_028131545.1 Vibrio sp.
GCCATCTTGGGTTCGAATAACAGCTGCAAGAGTGCCGATATCGTCTTTTTTGCTATTAAGATAGCCACGGCTATCGTAGGTAAAAGACACCGTTAGCGGTTCGGTGTCATCACTAAGATTGACCCGTTGTATCAACTGTCCATTTTTATTGTAACGATATTGTACCTTTTTGCCCAATGGCGACAAGCGTTCGGTCATGCGCCCTGCGTGGTCGTATTGATAACGCCATTCATTGCCCAAAGGATCAAGGATGCGTTGCGGTTGACCTGTGATGGTGTAATCGTCAAACTGGCTAATGTGCCCATTCGCATCAATGAATTGAACGACATGGCCCACATCGTCGTATTGATACTGATAGAGGCGATCAGTCACGCCATGAGTTCCGACATAACGTGTACGAGTGAGGCTACCTTGTGTATTGTATGTGTATTCTATGCGTTGTTCGACTGCGGTGCCTTGCCCGTGGACTTCAGTAATCAGATTACCTTGCTCGTCGTACTCAAATTGGCTGACGGTACCCTGCCGATTACGATGTGTCACCGGAAAATCAAAATCAGGATGATAAGTGGTCTGTGTGTATTCCCCATTTGCAAACAAGGTTTTTGTTGGGTTTTTATAAGAATCTAAGGTTTGTGTGATTCGTTGCCCATTTCCATTTTCAATTAAGCGTGTATTCTGTGATTGAGCATTGAGGGAATCTTGTTTCGTTAACAAGACTTCCCCTCCGATCACGATCCGCGCTAATGTACCATCTTTGTCATAGCTACGTTCAATGTCATGCCCTTCGCTGGTTTTCATTAACACGGTGTATGTGTCAGAATCTAAGCTGTAATGGGTACGATAACGTGTCCATTTACCATCATCAAATGTCGCACGAGTCACCATCACCATAGGGTTACTGGTCACACTGGTTTTTATTGCACCACCACCCGAGCTGCCTTCACTAAAACGAAGATCTTCAAGACCATTATCTTCATAGTTAATAAATCCTCCTTGGGTTTTTGCATGGGTGAATGCAACAAAGTGGGTTTCTGGATCGGTTATTTTACTCAGATAATCTTTACCATCAATGGGGCGATAATCGTATGTCCATGTATGGCCCGTCACATCCGTAAAACGGTCGAGTTTATCGCCCGTCCAATGGTAATTTACTTCTCGACCTGTACTATCGGATACGTTAACCAATTTACCATGTTCATAAGACAATGTAATGACACGATTATCTTGATGATCACGTACGCCAATAATTTGATTATTACTGTCTCGTTCAATGGTTTTGGTTAACCCATTTTTTTGTTGTATGGTGAGGAGCTGCCCCGATTTATTATAGTAAAGGGTATGCCCAGAGCGATCATGCCATTGAAACCCATTCTCTGTTAAAACAAGGTATTTAGATTTATCATGTACAAAATAGAAGCGTGGTCGAGTATCAACGTTTAATCCTAAGGACTGTGCGCGTTGTTGTTCTTCTATTGATAATGTAGGAAAACTAAAATCACGTAGGTATAAGGCATTGCCACGGCTAAGGCGATCAATGTCATGATCCCCTTCTAATAGTCGACGATGAAGGCTTTTCTCTTCGTTTTCGGCACCTTCTAGGGCTTCAGAGCTTATCGATGCCCCTCCACCTAGCCCGCTGACTAATCGTAGGGAGCCATCATCCGCTCGGCGTCCATCGCCCAAATCTTGCCAATGTGAATTGAGCACCCACTCTCCATTTTTATACGCTCGATGAAGCGTGATCTCGCCGCCGTACACGGAGACGGTCATATCTATGGTTTGGGTTTCGATTAAGCCACTGGATGGTTCAAAGCGATACGCTAAGCTGCTTCCTGATGACATCGCAATCGCTGGAGAGATCAGGGCGACCGTAGTCACTCCGATGATCAATGCATGACCTAAATGTTTACACGTTTGAGTTAACTGCTTCACAGATAAAAACGTCCCTGTGATTATGCTCATGATGCTGTCCTTTTATGACCTTGATGAACGTCAGATTCATCACGTTATCTTATTAGTTGCCCTTTACAATAAAGGGCTGTCTTGTATTGCTGTTCAATTAAGGCGTCGCGATGACCATCAAGGGATCACCATGCTGCTTCATTAGCTGGATCGCAATGTTCAGGGCAATCCACTCGACAAGTCGGTAATGGGAAAGGGCTGTCATTGGTGCTCGTTGTATCACCTTGAAAGCCACCTTGCCAAATGGCGCCACTATTGTAATTGAATTGCCCGCCACCACTGCTGCTTCCGCCTTTCTCTATGTGGCAGACGCCCTTATCTTGCACAAAACAAGTTTGTGTATTGCTGCCCTGTCGATCGCCATTAGCACACGCAAAATCAGATTGAATCGTTGCGCAATAGCGTGCTAAGCCACAGCCACCACCCGACCCTTCAATACTTGGTTCTGTTGGGGCTAGAGCTGTCACTCGATATGGAATACGCACTGTCTCACCCGCTTCAAGTGTGTCTGGGATATGCGCTAACGAAAAGACAAAGTCAAAGTATTCATTGCTGGGTGGCAGCTGCATGTTGATATTATCGGCGCGAACGAGGCCACGGTTTGTGACAGAAACAAACCCATTGAATACACCGCCTTCCTCTAAATCAGGTAAGGTAATCACGTTAGGTGATACCGTGAGTATTGCGGCCGGAACATCGGCTTTAAAATCCACATTGAGTGTAATGTCGTATTTGTCTTCGATGGCCACTTCAACTATGTTCCACGACAGGTTCACCACTTGATAATCAATAAAAACGTTTTCCTGTGTGACGAGTCCTGGTTTCACTTGCATGCGCCCTGCAATCGATTGATAACCGCTCTTACTGACTGTAAAGTAATAAAAGCCTTGCGGTAATGCATCGAAGTAGGCTTCCCCCTGTGAGGTAGTGAGTGCGCTAAACTGTATCTCTGGATCAATTTCATGTTGCAGTTCAATGAGGGCAGAATCCACACCTTCTATTAACCGACCGACTTCATTTAAGGTGTGAGTGAATAAATCTTCCACTTTCATGTTCGCTTTCCCAATACCAGCTTCAACAACATTAATAAGAATCGGTACACGACGTTCGCTGTGATTCGCGGCCTGCATCATGAGGGTTAATTCGTATTGATTAGCGACCACTCCACTATAAGGAGAAGCCGTAAAGCTAATAGAAACACGCTCACCCGCTGGGATGCGGTCAAAATGCAATGAACGATCCGCTGTTACCCAATCCACAGGCTGACCACTGCCCGATTCCGATAGAGTAAAATTAACATCATAGGCATCTTCTGAGCCTTGATTTTCAACGTGAAGTACTAAGGTATCTTGTTGATTGACCACCACCCCAAATTCCAACATGTTCGGAGTAAAATGAATATTGGCACGCGGTGGAACGGTCTGATAGTTCATAACCGTCTGGCCTAGTGTGACCAATTGACCATTAATGGATGCCACAACCGTGAGGGTATGTTGGCCCGATTGATCCGCATCGGCTTGTAATGTCATCGGCAATGCCCAGTGTGATTCTGTCACTTGTGTTTGACCAAGTAAATCATTCAACGCTTGTTGGTTTGCCGTCACACTGACCCCTTGTGGCAATGGTGGTGAGAACACAAACTCCAAGCTGTCTAATGCCGTCCCTTGACCAATATTAACATTCAGTGGGAAATCACGAGATCCTCCCTCTAAGATTTCAATGTTAATCTTTCCATTTAATAGGTATGCACTTTGAATGATAAAGGTGGCTTGTGCCGGTCTTTCATTTGATTCGGGATGAATGATAGAAACATCAAATTGACCAACATCATCTGTATTAGGTATGAGGGCATACGTGAAGTGTCCATTTTCATCCGTTTGTATCAATTCACTGAGCTCAAACCCATTGTGTGCTACAACTAATGTTAACGGCGCGTTGTCAACTCGGCTGAATTCATGGGCGCCGACCGCTTGGCCCGTAATGGTAATGACTTCTTGACCAATTGATTGCTCTGGCGTCACCGCAACCTCATCTACTCGATAATCAAGGGGAGTGAGTGTGACCATTTCTGTTGCCTGCGCCCCGAACAAGGTGATGTGTTGCGCTTCACCGTAACGATAATGCAGTTCACTAATTTCAATGGTTAAGTTTAAGTGATCCAATGCCACATCCGGAATCGACACCTCCATCCACGCACTGTGCAATTGACGATGTGGCGGAATGGTCATGATGCTGTCTCCATTTTCCACCGTCACAACATGTTCACCGGTAAAGAAGGATAATGGTGCTATTGAATACACATTACCATCATCATCGCTTAATCGTGCGATTAAAGTGGGTGATGGGGTTTGCCCGTGATTCTTCGCAGTTAATACACTAATAGGTGTATCCGATCGATTATCAAATTCAAATCGAATTTGACCGGTTGAGCCTTTATTGATGTTGCGCGTATCCACGTTTAATACGTAAAGGCCATTTTCAATTTTCATGTGTTGCGCTTGCTCTATGACAATCACTTCACCCGTCTGTGGCGTTCCTGTTAATTGTAATATAGCCTCTATATCATCTAAGCCTTCTAAGGCACCACTAACCACAACATGGTAGGTATTCATGCCCGGTAACAACGTTAAATTGCTTTCGGTTTGAACGATCTGACCATCAATATTGATACTCAGTTGATAACCTGTTAAAGGAACATTGCCTCTGTATTCCACATCAACATGTAATTGATTTAGCACTCGACGTTTCAGGTGGCTATTTCGTATTGTCATGTTGATTTCAGGTAAACGGATCGGATAGCTTAAACTGCTTTGCTGATTATGATCGATCGCGGTTATTCCATAGAGTCGTTCACTTATGTATTGATCATGGTTCGATTGGTATCCAGTATCACGGTACTGGCTTTCTGAATTAGATAGCTCCACCACATAATCTTCAGTCTCCCCTAACGTAATCATAAACCCTGCAATCGACTCCCCGCTGTATTGCCATGTCAGCTCTGGTAACGCATTCAAACGTTTTTCAAGACGAACATGGCTCACTGGTAAGAGATCAAGATTTAGATACACGGTTTCAGATACATCAGAGTGATTCCCTGCTTCATCGACCACCAAAATCGCATAAGCTGGGTAATCAGAACTTGGAGCGCTATCCAATAAAACCCACTCATTCTCTACGCTATTGTCTTCTCTGAGCGTTAACGTTGCTACGGGAGATTGATCGGTGACGTCAATGATTGGAGTGATGCCCGCTCGATACAATTCATAGCGACTATTTGGCTCGTGGTCATGACTGAAATTCACTTCGATACCTTGAGGCGTGAGTGTCGCCGTGATGTTTTCAACCGTGACTGGAGGCGTACTATCACTATTCACATTCTCGATGGTACGTAATGCACTGATCGCCTGTTGGCCATTTGCCTCTCTGACCGTTGCTATGGCATAGGTATAATTGTCATCTTGAGCCACAGTATCAACCCAGTGAAGTGTTGAAGGTATATTGTCGTTGATTTCAGTATCATCGACTCGTTCAATATCACTGGCAACGTCAATACGCTGAACCAATGTAAAATCACTGTCTTCTTTGAGTCGGCGATAAAGGTGATAAATCGACGCTGATGGCACACTTGACCAACTCAGTTTGACTTGACCTTGGGCTAACACCTGTGCAGACAACTCCGCTGGTGCCGGTAATGGTGGCAATTCTCCACGGTACAGTTCAACCTGTAATTGAGGGGTATGCTCTGTGGTGTTATGCCATAAGCCTTGGTTGCCAAGCGTGTCTGTCACGTCCAATGATAATGATAAAAATTCACGGTGTATCGCTGCCGTATCATCGGGTAATTCCAGTGACAATGACCATCGATTCTCCCCCAAATAGACAGGGTATTCTGTTGTTATCTCCCCTAATAAAAGCTGATGATCGCGCCGTTGCCAATGTACTTTAGGCAGCACAGTATCTGAGAGTGCTTCATCTAATGTGAATATCAAATCTAACGCTGTTCCATGTTGATCAATGGCAACCGGAGAACTCGGTTGTGACTCGATTGATACCACCTTTGGAGCTTGTAAATCAAGGCTCACATTCAATAGCTCAGTCAATGTGGTGCCTTGATTGTTGGCAAGGTCAACACTCGAATACACAAAGCTAATGGCCCCAGAGTGTTCGAGATCAGGCGTTGTAAAGACTCCTTCATACTCCATTAATGTTTGAGACGTGAGCTGAATAGGGTACACATTTTGCCCAAATATCAATGCAAGATAAGGCGTTTGTTTTAATGGTTCGCTCACCGTAACCTGAAGGGTTAATTGACCATGACCAAAGATATGATGGTTGCCCTGCTGATTTTTCTGATGCCCGTCGGTTGTGATAGACATCGTCGCGGTCGGGGCGATGCGATCCACATTAAAGGTCACACGCGACTTATCACTTCTCTGAGTCACAGATTCTTCCGTGGTTATTTGAGCATATACGGTTGCTTCCCATTCACCACTTTGTATTGGGTTGATAATGTATGAATGACTATCCCCTTCTAAAGCAACGCGTTCAAATTGAGTATTCAATACTGGCTTCCATTCAACAATAAACTCTTGAGGTGAATTGATCCCTGGCTCCCAAGCTAATAACACTTCACCTGTCTCTAATCGTGTCGCTGTCATCGCTTGAGGTTGCGATGGAAACGCACTGTCACGGATAATTGAACGACTGGCACTGACGGTTTCACCAGCGCGATTTTTCGCAACAGCGACCCATGTATTTTCCCCTTCAATAAGAGGAACGTCATTAAAGCGGATTCTGCCCGTTGGCCCCACTTCAACCCACTGGGTTAAGGCTATCCATTCACTGGTTTGTGATTCGTTTTCTTGCTGTCGACGAAGCTGTAAATGCGTTCCAACATCAGCGGTAACATGAGCAAAATAGTGAGATTCTCCGACCAGAAGATCTGAACTAGGGGTATCGATATGAGGTTGAGAGGGCAATGCCAATAATAATGACACGGTAATATCTCGAGTGGTTACATTTTCATATATGTCAGCCACTTTAATGGTTAACGTATATTCCCCATCATTGTATTGATAGGGATCAAGGGGAATATTAAAGCCATCGTTATAGCGCTCATCCCGTGCAATCATTTCACCATTAAAAAACACTTCTAGATAAGCAACGCCGCTGCTGTCATTGGCTTCCACCGTAAGAGTGCCTGCTTCTGTCATCGAGAATAATGTCCCCAACAGAGTGTTATTCCAATGTATTGCGCTGATCTCTGGAGGGTCGCTGACTGGCGTCGTCTCGATCACGGTATAATTAGAGTTAAATAGCTTTCTACCATAATCCATATACGCAATAAGTGTGACGTAATAGGTTTTGTCAACGTCTAATCCATTAATACGTTGGCTGGATGTGGTGCGACTGATACTAGTGACGCTGTATTTTGCTTGATCAATGTCGGTAAAAGGTTCGTCTGAATAGTACAGATCCAACAACTCAACCGCGCTGCCGAGATTCGAGGTACTCCAGTTAAAGATAAGGAAATCATCTTGCTGTGTCGTCACGGTTAACGTTGGGTTGGTTGTCAGTGTTTTTACATTTCTATAAGCATCAGAAGAACGATTTCCATATTTATCTATTGCATATAAATACACTCGATAATAAGAGGCCAAATTTAAATCTGAAAATTCATATTCCGTAACCACATGATCAAACGTTATCGTTTCCAACATGGTCGATGA
Organism: Vibrio sp.; assembly: GCA_028131545.1. Classification (GTDB taxonomy): domain Bacteria; phylum Pseudomonadota; class Gammaproteobacteria; order Enterobacterales; family Vibrionaceae; genus Vibrio. The sequence goes on from JAOICL010000061.1 coordinate 7,692, forward strand.
CTGGTAAAGCTGTAATTCAAACTGATCAGTATCGTTATTAGTGTCGTTATCTTTCCATTCGACTTTTATCGCCCCCTCTTTACTTTCAACATCAATGAAAGAAGGCTCTAAAGGAGAGGTGATATCTTTAACCACCGTAACAAGATTAGACACATAAAAGGGATACCCGAAACCATCAAGTAAAGCCACATGTAATGTATGGGCTCTTTCTTCATATTTGTAGCCACCACTGAATACGATCCCGGTCTCACTGGTATTCGATGAGGCTACAATTTCTTTCTCTTTGAAATCGCCAAGGTCGTTCCAATGAGTAGACGTATTAACATAGATATTAATATCAAACTGATCCACTGATTCGCCTGTCAGAGTCCAATCAATATTGAAGTTGTGATTATAAAAGACCCCCTCTGCATGCAAAGCCTCTATATTGTGATTTTTATAAAATACTTTCTGCTCTAATCTGGCCTCCCCTCCAGCATTTTTTAATACATAAAGTAGGGTATTGTCACCGTCGTCTAATGGAAATGTTAGGTAACTGTCGAACTGAAATGCAGAAGAGGCCATATTTTCATGAACTAGCTCACCATTAACATAAAAGTCAACCCACCCCAAAGACTCATTATGTTCAAAAAATGGGACAAATTTATTACTATAAATAGGTATAGGTGTTTCTACCGATGTTGTTATAAAGCTTGGTGGTTCGATCGTTTCAATCGTTACTGCATGCGTATATTCCTTTACCCCTAATTCAGACTCATGAATTACTTTAAATTCAACTGTTTGATTTTGATAATCAGACATATCTAGAATACAATTGAGCGGGTTAGTTTCAGAATGGTTCGGTGAATAATTGCGATCTAATGAGTAATGACATACTTGCACGTCATTGATCAACAGAGTGATAGAAAACTCTTGAGTAAAGTTAAACGCATCAAAGGAAACAACAGGGTTGAAACTTATTCCCCCCTCACCACCGTGAAAAATACTTTCAATTTTATTGTTCAGATCCAGCCAAAAAAAGTCATCGCTTTGAGTAATAAGGCTTTCCAAAGAGTAAATAGTGCCACCGACTTCAATTCTCACATTTTGCACTGTACAAATAGTAAAACACGCTAGTACTTTTTCTAAGGTCAAGCTGTCATTATCATTTAATGACAATTCTAAATCATAAATATGCTGATCTTTATGTGCCTGAACCCAATTATACGTGATGTTTTGAGTAATGTCGTCTTTGCTGGTAAATTCATCGAAATGAACCAGAATACCCTTTGGAGTATACAAGCTGGCAATATCGTGATCATAACCGGTACCAAACCAGATCTCATCGACATTTTCAATATAATCATCTCCGGATTTAGGGTCAATATTCGACGCTACGCCAGAAAAATAATCATCACCATCAGATAAATAATGCCGGCCTTCTTTTAAGTGTTCCAGTAATTTAACTTTACCCGTGTTAAAAGTTGAATAAAAGTCATAATGATTGCTCTCCCCATTAAATATAACATCGTATAGCGTATATGCTCCGTCTGTTAAATTGAAGCTCAAATCGAAAACACTATAATCCTTATAAGAATCTAAATACAGCCTATCACTATTAAAATACAGAACAGAATTCCAATCGTACGAGTTTCTATAGCTAACATCTTTTAGCTCAACATCAATATTAACCTCGGAAACATCCTCATACAACAATGTGTAATCTGAACCAGAGTTAATCGAAACCAAATTATTATTTAAGATTAAACGACCACCATTATATGAATACACATTTTCAGCAAATCCTGAAACCCCATTACCTACGGTTCCAAGTGTTGAACCTTTATATAGCAAGCTATAAAACTTTGAGGAATCAGAGTAAACAGTAGAAGGAATATAGGATGACCAAGTATCGTAACTAACGGAGCCGTCTATAGAACTATGAATATTTAACTGACTAATATCACCTTCAATTATTACAATACCATCCGTGTAAGATATAATCGCTTTCGCAGAGACATTATCATGCCGGCAATCAACAACACTAGCACTGCGTGACAATTGCATTAATGAATCCGATGTCACTAAATTGAGAGAGGCGCCCTCAGATAATCGCAATAAATTACAGCCCTTCGATTCATCTAGGTTATAATTCACTATCGCTTCATCTTGAATTATGATGGTATCATCACCCATTCCGGAAACTACATCTGAGATTGATGAAGGTAATACCTTAATGTAATCATGGCCACCATGTGTATTTATATCACCACTCAATGTCGCTATATAAATATTATCGACACTGTCATCCGATTGATTGCCATGAAGGAACTTATAATCTAACCTCAACATATCGATACTCCAATCTTGATTATTTGAAGCTAAAGATAGAAGATCAAAGTATGTTATTGTTACATCATTGAATATGATGTAACTAAACACGTCATAATTTGGGTTAACCTCTTTTATTTCTATTGAGTTCTCTTCGTCAAATTGAATATAAACAGAATCACCAGAGTGGGAAATATCGGCCTGAGACAAATCATTATTAATTTTAATAATATTGTTCCCATAGGAAGCATATCCATCCATCACGAGCTTTCCTGACTCGTATTTCAAGTAAAGTTCTTGCCCTTGATAATGATCAAATATCACATCACCATTGATATTAAAAAGCCTAGATTCAGGAGTACTTACATCAACCCTTACTTTATCATTCATGATGTTTATAATAGTAGGGTGCTCATTAGTGATCACTTCACCATCATAACTAGTACACAGTTCATCACAGTTTGATTCTGAAAAAACATAATCAAATAAAAACGATTTCACTTTAATTCGTTTATCATTAAAATTAAACCATACTGCTTTATCAATATCACTATAGCTATTATAAGATGTTATAGGCATACTATATGTCAAGTATTTACCGCTTTCAGAAATCAAGCTAAAGGCTATTCTTGAATAAGACAAACGTTCACTTTTAATGATAAAATCATCATGGTCATAAGGGATATTTATGTTCATTTCAGAGTTGAAATAGCCATACGACGAATACGTCGATAGCGATATTGAACTATTCGTAGAATCAGGGTCTAAGTTTACGGTTGTATTTACACCA
>JAOICL010000062.1 GCA_028131545.1 Vibrio sp.
CAAGCCGTAGTTTGATGGTGATTAGGTTTATAAATCAATACACATTCTTTTTAGGAAGTTTTATCTTTATACCGATTAAAGTTATTCAATATTTTGTTGAGTTGTTATTGTCATTTAGACTCTTTGAGAATGGTATTAATTTCCTAATCCTATTCTCATTACCGTCTTTTTTCCTTGTTTTTTACAATATTAGAGTTGTTGTTTTTAAATTTAAAGATGTGTTTTTTAATTGTAAAATAGGTAAGTATTGGTTTTCTTGCTTTATGATCTTGTTGGTTTCACCACTAACAGGAGTGAGATATTTAATAGTGTACTTACCTTTTTTGATAATTACAATTTACTATTACAAATCTAAAGTTAGAGGTTATATATGAGTCATCCTAAAGTTTTAGTATTATTAGCCTGTTATAATGGTGAACTTTGGCTTAAAGAGCAACTTGATAGTATTTTAAATCAAGATAGCGTTGATGTTGATATATATTGTAGTGTAGATTTATCGACAGATCGTACACTTGAGATACTTGAATGTTATAATATTAATATTCTACCATATGGCGAGAGATTTGGTGGGGCTGGTCCTAATTTTTATCGTTTGTTTAGAGACGTCAGTTTTAAAGATTATGATTATATTGCACTTTCAGATCAAGACGATATCTGGCTTTCTGATAAATTATCATCAGCTATTAAGCAAATGACTAGCTTTTCAGCTGATGGTTTTTCTTCTGATGTCATTGCTTTTTGGCCTGACAATAAACAATCTCTAGTGAAAAAGTCTTACAAACCAACATCTTGTGATCATTTCTTTGAATCGCCTGGACCTGGTTGTAGTTTTGTTTTATCTGCACAGCTAGCTAAAGATTTTCAAAACTTTCTCTATGAAAATAATGAAATTGGTGACCTACATGACTGGTTTATATATGCATTTTCAAGATGTAATGATTACTCTTGGTATATATCAAATGAGCCAAAGATTTTGTATCGACAACATGGGAATAATCAGTGTGGTGCAAATACTTCATTGTTTTCCATCTTAACTAGATTGAAAATAATGAAGTCTGGTTGGTATCGGAAGCAGATTTTATTAATTCTTAATACTTTTGATGTAAACAGTTCGCTTAGATGTAGAATTTATCGATGTAACTTTTTTGATAGATTATCACTAGCCGCTCAATCTTATAAATACAGAAGGAAGCCTTTAGAGAAAATTATGCTTTCTTTTTCTATTTTGTTTGGCTTTTTATAGGTTGTTAAATTCATCATAACAACCATTTTAATTGTTGATTTTTATATTTAAGCTGTGTTTTTAAGTAAAGTGGATATATACTTTGTTATATTCTCTGATTTTAAGTCGTTTTTTAATCTTACCCGTTTACTTGTTAGTAACGGTACAAATAATAAGTTACTATGCCTGATATTACCACCAAAACGAGCAAAAGTACGCTTTTCCTTCATCTCTTAGGGGTTTCTTGTATTGTTTTATTTCTATTCTCCATTAATTATAGGGAGGGGAAGCATCTTGTAGAAACGGAACTGCACTCAATTTATATGGTCATAGTATGCTATGCTATAACGGCATATGTATTACCTCATATAGCTAAACATTTACTAGTAGAGAAGAAATTTTATATTCTACCTGTATTATCATCTTGTTATGGCGTTGCTTTAAGTGCGATTGTTTTGTTGCGACTAGATTATGCGCGAACAGAGCTGATTATTGGGTATTTAAGTTCAACTTTCGTTCTTTATATCGTCGGCTACTTTCGATACAAAAAGGAAGTTCTTGAGTTAAGCGTTATTCCAAACTTTAAATATGATGGTTGGAATATGCATCCAAATATAAATTTGACAGTTATTAAAACAACTGACAGCATTGATAGTATTAAAAAAGGTTTAGTAGTTGATCTGCATAAAGAATTGACACCAGTAGACTCGAAGTTTGTAGCAGATTGTAGTATCCATGGAATTCCAGTCTTTCATTCAGAAACAATCCATGAGCTTGTTGCTGGCAAAGTTCAAACATCACACCTTTCTGAAAACTCAATCGGTACACTTAGCCCTGACTTTATTTATCTAAATATTAAGCGTTTGTGGGAATCAGTTTTAATACTAGTAAGTCTTCCGATTACATTACCTGTTATGTTAATCACCGCTATATTAATTAAATTAGAAAGTCCTGGCCCGATATTGTTTATTCAAGAGCGTGTGGGGCAAGGTGGATATGTCTTTAAGATTTTTAAATTTAGAAGTATGACCGTTAAACCTGTTGGGGCTATAGATCAGTTTGCTACTCAAGAACAAGCGCGTGTAACTAAAATTGGACGTGTCATTCGTAAGGTGAGGATTGATGAGCTCCCTCAGTTTTTTAATGTTTTAAAAGGTGATATGTCACTTATTGGTCCAAGGCCTGAGCAAGAAAGCTTTGTTAAAAAATTTGAGGAAGAAATTTCATTTTACGGCTATAGGCATATGGTAAAACCTGGAATTACAGGTTGGGCACAAACTGTCCAGGGCTATGCTGACGATACAGAATCAACGACTGAGAAATTAGCTCATGATTTATATTACATAAAGCATTTATCATTCTGGTTAGATATGAATATTGTCATAAAAACCATCAGAACCATGCTTACCGGTTTTGGTGCTAAGTAATTAATTAGTTGGAGTATTATCAAATGAAGATTTTAATTACAGGATGTATGGGTTTTATCGGTAGTCAAGTTTTAAAGCGTTACTTGAGTGATGGTCATGATGCTTTTGGCATAGATAACTTAAATGATTACTATGATATTAAGCTCAAACAATCTCGTTTGACTGATGAAGAATTTAAGCATGTACAACTAATAGATATTTCAATTCGACAAGAAATAGAGCAATTATTTAGTGAGAAGAGTTTTGATATCGTCATTCATTTAGCTGCTCAAGCAGGGGTGAGATACTCGATAGAAAATCCTTATGTTTATGCTGATTCTAATTTAGCTGGTCATTTAAACATTCTAGAAGCGTGTCGACATTCACAAATAAAGCACTTAGTGTATGCTTCTTCGAGCTCTGTTTATGGTTTGAATGAAAAAACCCCATTTGAAACTGCTGATTCTGTTGACCACCCAGTTTCACTTTATGCTGCAACCAAAAAGTCGAATGAATTAATGTCACACTCATATTCGCACTTATATGGTATCCCCACTACGGGCTTGCGTTTTTTTACAGTTTATGGGCCCTGGGGGCGTCCAGACATGGCACCATTCATGTTCACTAAAAAAATCTTAGATGGTGAAACTATTGATGTTAATAATAATGGTGATATGTGGCGAGACTTTACCTATATTGATGATATTGTTGAAGGGATTGTCCGAATAGCTAATGTGATTCCAACAAGAAATAATAACTGGAAAGTTGAAACAGGGTCCCCAGCCACAAGCTCTGCACCTTATGCGATTTATAATATAGGTCATGGTAGCCCAATCAATTTAATGGATTTCATCAAGGCTATAGAAAATGAATTAGGCATAGAAGCTAAAAAGAATTTTAGAGAAATGCAACCAGGTGATGTATATAAAACCTATGCAGATACAACAGATCTTTTTGCTGCAACAGGCTATACACCCAAAGTTGGTATAGAGGAAGGTGTTCGCCACTTCGTTAAGTGGTATAAAGAGTACTATAATAAATAGAAAATACAGATGGTTGATATTTATATGAAAATTGCTGTTGCGGGTACTGGGTATGTAGGTCTGTCTAATGCGTTACTTTTAGCTCAATATAATGAAGTAATTGCTGTTGATATTATTCCCGATAAAGTTGAATTGTTGAACAAGAGGCAATCTCCAATTGTAGATAAGGAGATTAGTGAGTTTCTTTTAGATGATGGACTGAATTTTAAGGCAACCTTAAATAAGGAAGAGGCTTATCAAAATGCTGACTTTGTTATCATTGCAACCCCAACAGATTATGATCCTGACACCAATTACTTTAATACGACGTCTGTAGAGGCTGTAATTAAAGATGTGGTAGCAATTAACCCTACAGCTACGATGGTAATTAAATCAACAGTTCCCGTTGGTTATACAAAACGTCTTAAAGAAGGTATGGGTGTTGATAATTTAATTTTTTCACCTGAGTTCTTGAGAGAAGGTAGAGCATTATATGATAATCTTTACCCTTCACGAATCATTGTTGGTGAGCAAAGTGAAAGAGCTAAAATTTTTGCAAATCTCTTGCAGCAAGCAGCCAAAAAAGAAGATATAGCTATATTGTTTACTGACTCAACAGAAGCCGAGGCAGTTAAGCTATTTTCAAACACTTATTTAGCCCTAAGGGTGTCTTATTTTAATGAATTAGATACTTATGCTGAATCCCATTGTTTAAATGCTCGTCAAATAATTGAAGGTGTTGGCCAAGACCCTCGTATCGGTTCACATTATAATAACCCATCTTTTGGATATGGTGGCTATTGCTTACCGAAAGATACAAAGCAACTACGAGCTAATTATAATGATGTACCAAGTGAGCTTATAGGGGCTATTGTTGACTCAAATACCACAAGGAAAAACTTTATAGCAGATACGATTCTTAAACGTAATCCTCAACGAGTTGGTATATATCGTTTAATAATGAAAACAGGCTCTGATAACTTCAGAGCGTCTAGTATTCAAGGAGTGATGAAACGTATTAAAGCAAAAGGTGTTGAAGTAGTTGTATATGAGCCAGCGATGGAAGTAGACGACTTTTTTGGCTCAAAAGTGTATAAAGACCTAATGCAATTTAAAAAAGATTGCGATGTAATTGTATCTAATCGAATGGTTGATGATATACGAGATGTTGAAGGTAAAGTGTACACACGAGACCTTTTTGGTTCTGATTAATAGCGTTTAGACATACGATGAACTGCTTTAGTTAAGCTGTGTCCTTTAATTTCCGAATCTTCGTAAAAACAACCTAATACAGTCCAAGCGCACGATACTTAAAAAGTTACGCTCTGTTTTTTAGAGCGTGTGGCTATGCGACGAAATGCTTTCAAAAAACCGAAACAACGCTCTACCACGTTACGTGATTTATACTGTTTAAAATCAATCGAACAGATACCATCTCTGTTCGAACGTTCATTTTACTTGTATGGGATAACAACTTTAAGACCGAGCTTTTTAATATACATTCTAAGGTAATGAGAAAAGTAAGCTTTATCTCCAATTAACGCTTTTGGGCGTCTTTTGAGATAACCGGATGCTCGCGTAACAGCAATACCTTCAAAAAGCTTCGCTGCATACTGACTCTCATGCTTTTGACCACCACTTATGCAGATGTTGAAGCGGCATCCATTATTATCTGTTGCCAAGTGGGTTTTGCTACCAAAACTACCTCGAGAGCGACCCAAGCCATGACTGGTTGAGATATCGGGGTGTTTTTTTGCTCCAGCAGCGCATTTAAGGGCATGAATATTACTACCATCAATAGGCACAGCTGACCAATCAATGAGTCCATTTTCACCTAATGTAGATAGTAATCAATAAAAATCTTATTTATTACTCCATTTTTAGACCAGCGATTAAATCGATTATAAACTGCTTTCCATGATCCGTAGCGAGCAGGTAAATCTCTCCAAGGAGCTCCCGTACAAAGCACCCAGAAAATATCGTTAATAATGATGCGATGTTGAATATAAGGCCGCCCTCCATTACCTGTTGGTTTTTCTTCTGGTAATAAAGGAGAAATGAGCTCCCAAGCTTGGTTTGAACAGTCATATCGAGCCATAAATCCTCCGTTATAAAAGATACGTTGATTATAGCTCAACTGATTACAAGACAGAGCATAGCAGCATACGTCAGTTTATCTATATTAATAATGCTGTGGTTCGTTGTATCGAGTAAAAAACGAATCATAGCAGCGCCTATAAATCCACAACCACCGGTAACAATTACATCAGAAGACTTGATCAATATCATTAAGGTCTCTAAAGTTGTATATATGATATATTATTACAAATTTTACTAAAGAGGGTGAATCATGCAAGTTTTAGTCACCGGTGGTGCGGGTTATATAGGTAGCCATACTTGTATCCAAATGATCGCAGCGGGTATTGAACCGATTGTGGTGGATAATCTATGTAACTCAAACCAAGTGGTTTTTGATAGACTTGAGGCCATCACAGGAAAAAAAATCACTTTTCATTTAGGTGATATTCGTGACGAGGCATTTCTAGATTCGATTTTCTCTCAATATGATATTCAGTCGGTTATTCATTTTGCAGGCTTAAAAGCGGTAGGTGAATCGGTTGAGAAGCCATTAGAGTATTTTGATAATAACGTGAATGGTTCATTAGTTTTAGCGCGTGCGATGCGAAAAGCCGGTGTCAAAAGTATTGTTTTCAGTTCATCAGCAACCGTCTATGGTGACCCTCAAAGTGTTCCTATCACAGAAGACTCACCGGTCGGCGCAACGACTAACCCTTATGGTCGAAGTAAGTATATGGTTGAAGAGTGTTTCTCTGACTTATTTGATTCAGATAATGAATGGAGTATTACTTTATTACGCTATTTTAACCCTGTCGGTGCACACAGTTCAGGTACGATAGGAGAAGACCCACAGGGGATCCCAAATAACTTAACACCATTTATTTCTCAAGTTGCCGTTGGAAGACGAGATAAATTAGCGGTCTTTGGTGATGATTACCCGACTCCAGATGGTACTGGTGTTCGTGATTATATCCACGTAATGGATTTAGCCGATGGGCATGTCGCGGCATTGAATAAAGTGGGTAAAAAATCAGGCCTACATATTTATAACTTAGGGACAGGAAAAGGCACGAGCGTATTAGAAATGGTAGCTGCTTTCTCCGCTGCATCGGGTAAGGATATCCCTTATGAGGTATCACCACGACGATCTGGCGATATTGCAGAGTGCTGGGCAAGTACCATTAAAGCGGAGTCAGAATTGGAATGGAAAGCAACAAGAACGATTGATGATATGACTTCAGATTCGTGGCGTTGGCAGTCTAATAACCCGCATGGTTATACTTCGTAGTATTTGATTGGAATCTCACGAGTAATCAAAATACAAAGAATGATACGGAAGGCTCTAGGTTAATACCTAGGGCCTTTTTATTATATTAATCAAACCAATTCCACACCCACCATAAATAGACACCTGTTACCTTAATGACTTCTTTTATTATTAACGGTTAACTCAAAATGGATTTTAAGGTAATACACCACGGCGGCAAGGATACGGTGACGGGATCGTGTCATGAACTGCAATTGTTTGATAGTACTTCTCTTTATTCAAGTGCGACTAAAGCCAGTTTGCTGATTGATTGTGGCTTATTTCAAGGTAAAGATCTTTATATTCGAGGAAAGGAATCATCAGAGCGATCATTAGAATGTGATTTCGCCATTAAGCACATTAATGCTTTAGTGTTGACCCATGCGCATATTGATCACATTGGTCGATTACCCTGGTTATTAGCGGCAGGCTTTAAAGGTCCGATACTATGTACGCCAGCGACGGCGGAATTGGTACCAATTATGTTGGATGATGGCCTTAAATTGCAGTTGGGTTTAAATAAAGGGCAGCGTCAGCGTGTGTTAGACCTCATCAAAAAGCGAATTAAGACGGTGGATTATCATCAATGGCACCGCATTCGATTAGGGCAATCCTATGTCTATATTCGCTTTAATCCAGCTGGGCACATATTAGGCTCAGCTTATGTGGAATGTAAGTTACCTAATAATGAAATTATTGTGTTTTCAGGGGATCTAGGCCCCAATGATACGCCACTTCTACCCGATCCTACTCCTCCGAAACGAGCCGATTATGTGTTTATTGAAACCACCTATGGGAATAAGGTTCATGAGTCTATTGCTGATCGCCGGTTACGCTTAGGGTCGATCATTCAGCGCTCGATACAAGATGGTGGGACGATTATCATACCAGCATTCAGTGTTGGGCGAACCCAAGAGTTGTTATTTGATATTGAGCAACTTATCTATGAAAAGGGCATCTCGGATCAGTTACCGATTATCGTTGACTCCCCAATGGCAAAAGCAGTGACAAAATCATATCGCAAATACCGTAAGTTATGGTCGAAGGAAAGTAAAGACAAGCGCCAACAAGGGCGTCATCCACTGGGATTTGATCAACGTATTGTTGTGAAAGACTATAAAGAGCATTTACGTGTGGTGAATCGTTTAGCTTCAACTGGTGAGCCTGCGATTGTCATTGCTGCATCAGGCATGTGCCAAGGCGGTCGTGTGATGGGGTATTTAGAGGCGTTACTGTCTGATGAACGTACGGATGTGATTTTTGCTGGGTATCAAGCGCAGGGCACATTGGGTCGAGAGCTACAAAAAGGCGCTGAATTACAGCATGATAATCGACAAGTTACCATTGGTAAGAAGCGTGTCTCTGTAAAGGCGCAGGTGCATACGATGTCTGGTTACAGCGCTCATGCCGATAAGAAGGATTTAATGCAATTTATGAAGGGGATTAGTTCACCGATAAAAGAAGTGCATTTGATTCATGGTGAACCAAAAGTAAAAAGTGAGTTTGCTAAGGATTTGAGGGTATTGGAAGGGGTTGAGTTAGTAGTGGAGTAGTTGTTTTCAGTACTGTCATTCCCATGAAAATGGGAATCTGTTTGTGTGGGTTAGGTGCTCGCTTTGTGAGATTACCGCCTGCGCGGCAATGACGAGGAATGTTGTCATTCCCATGTTCCCATCGCCGTCATTCCCATGAAAATGGGAATCTCGTTTGTATTGGGGTAGGTGCTCGCTTTGTGAGATTACCGCCTACGCGGTAATGACGGGGTAATGTTGTCATTCCCATGAAAATGGGAATCTCGTTTGTATTGGGGTTAGGTACTCGCTTTATGAGATTACCGCCTACGCGGTAATGACGGGGAATGTTGTCATTCCCATGAAAATGGGAATCTCGTTTGTATTGGGGTTAGGTGCTCGCTTTGTGAGATTACCACCTGCGCGGCAATGACGGGGTAGTGTTGGGGTTAGGAGCTCGCTTTGTTAGATTACCGCCTACGCGGTAATGACGGGGAATGTTGGGTTAGGTGCTCGCTTTGTGAGATTACCGCCTACGCGGCAATGACGGGGTAGTGTTGGGATTAGGTGCTCGCTTTATGAGATTACCGCCTGCGCGGTAATGACGGGGAGCGTCGTCATTCCCATGAAAATGGGAATCTCGTTTGTGTTGGATTAGGTGCTCGCTTTGTGAGATTACCGCCTGCGCGGTAATGACGGATAGTACAGTCAAAGGTTGAATGATTTCAATGAGCTTTATACATCGCTTCGGTTCCGTAACTGGTCCGTACAAATTGTGAGTTCTACGCTTTCGCGTTATAATATAAATTAAGTTCAGTATAGTTTTTTACGTAGGAGGGGTTATGGCAACCGCACGCTTAGACATTCGTCTTGATGAAAATATTAAGGCAAAGGCAGAAAAAGCATCAGCATTACTTGGTTTGAAAAGCCTCACCGAGTATGTTGTTAAGCTTATGGATGAAGATGCCACACATATAATTGAACAACATGAAAGTATGGTTGTTAAAGATAATGTTTTTGATGAGTTTATTATCGCTTGTGACAAGGCTAAAGCCCCGAATCAAGCCTTACTTGACGCCGCTAAGTTTACGGATGAGAGTGGTATAAAGTGAGTTGGGGTAAAGAGTTCATAGAGCTCAGTAAACTAAAACATGATCGAAATTCATTTGACTGCGGAGAGCCAGAGTTAAATGTATTTATAAAAACGCAAGCAGCAAAACACATGCAAGCCGGTATTAGTCGCACTATGATTTTGCCCAGTGCTCAACCATTAATGAATCAGAAATATGCAATTTGTGCATTTTATAGCGTTGCTCCTAGCTCAATAAGTCGAGAAACATTACCTGATCAGTTAGCGAAAAAGCTACCTAGGTATCCGGTACCTGTTTTTCTTATCGCGCAACTGGCTGTTCATAAAGAGTTTCATGGTTCAGGGCTAGGCAAAATCAGTTTAATTCGTGCTCTAAAGTATCTTTGGGAAGTGAATCATCATATGAGAGCTTATGCTATTGTTGTGGATTGCCTTACAAGTTCAGCACAAACGTTTTATGCCAAATTTGGTTTTGAGATCTTGTGCGAGCACAACGGACGTATTCGAATGTTCCTACCTATGAAAATACTGAATGAGCTTTTTACCTAAATATCCCTAATTATTAGGCTTAATTGCTTTTCAAGATAATCGTACCTGGCACCTAAGCTCGCTACTTTCCTGAAAAATTTAACTTATCATTCCCTCCCCCCCTCGGTGTTTGCTTTATGAGATTACCGCCTTCGCGGTAATGACGAGGAGCGTCGTCATTCCCATGAAAATGGGAATCTTGTTTGTATTGGGGTTAGGTGCTCGCTTGATGAGATTACCGCCTTCGCGGTAATGACGGGATGGTGTCATCAATTCAATGCTTCCAATGTTGTCACTCCCATGTCCCCAGCACCGTCATTCCCATGAAAATGGGAATCTTGTTTGTGTTGGGTTAGGTACTCGCTTTATGAGATTACCGCC
>JAOICL010000063.1 GCA_028131545.1 Vibrio sp.
AGCGTATAAGCACTTTCATTGCCTGGCACATTAAACAACACCATAAGTACTATCCATTTGAGGTCATCTAGATTAAATTCGCTTGTTTCTAATCCCATAACACGATCAAGAACCATTTCTCGAGTCTCAGTATTTAAGACTTCAACTTGCTCTAGAAATAACAAAAATCCTCGACAATCACGATCCAAACGCTGAGTTTCATCCCAAGTAAAGACTCGAGTCGATTTTCCAGCACTTGTCGCAAGTGAATTACGGGACTCGCTATTATTTAAGGCTGCAAGATCTTCTAACCACATAAGGGCTTTTTCAATGTCGTGCTGCGGAAAGCCTGCTCGAATTAACTCATCGGATATTTCATCTTGATCTAGTTGTAATTCGGCATCACTATGGATGTACGTCTCAAATAGATACATCAATATATCCATCATCATGAGTGCTGGTTCCTCTTTCTAACTTCGAACATAACCACCAGCAACTGCAGATACAGCGCCAATCAGCTCTAATTCCAATAATTGTGTCATAATCTCTTGCACTGGTCTTTGTGTTTTCCCAGCAAGAAGATCTACAGATATAGGCTCTTTCCCTATGTGACGAACCACTTCAGGAAAGGGTAAAGATTGTACCTTTTCTTGCCTCGTAAATAAATCACTTTGCATTGCTGGCTGTGCTGCCTTAGAGGTGTTTAACAATGGCGTTCCATTCACTGACGAATTGATCATCCCCGTTGTAGACTTTTTCTGCTGTAAAGTCCAATTAATCAATACCTCTAGTTCATCCACTATATCTTGAGTAGATTGGATCAAACAAGCCCCTTCCTTAATGAGCTTATTACACCCTCGGGATAAAGGTGAGTGTATGCTTCCAGGAATAGCAAAGACATCCCTTCCCTGTTCAGCAGCATACCGAGCGGTAATTAAAGAACCGCTTTTCTCTGCAGCTTCAACAACAAGAACCCCTAACGATAGACCACTAATCACGCGATTACGGCGCGGAAAGTTTTCAGGGCGAGGCTTCATCGAAGGAAGGTATTCCGATATCAATGCCCCTTGCTCTACAATTCTATTTGCTAATCTCCGGTGACGTGCTGGATACATTTGTTCCAACCCTGATCCTAAAACAGCAATCGTATTCCCTCCTCCATTTAGAGCGCCATCATGCGCATAGCCATCGATGCCTAGAGCTAATCCGCTTGTGATCACAAGCCCTTGTGAGGACAACTCCCGAGCAAAGCTTTGAGCGGTACGAAGGGCTTCATCTGTCGCATGTCGGCTACCGACAATCGCTATTTGAGGAGAAGCTAAACTCTCAATGACCCCTTTAACAAACAATATCGGTGGAGGAGCTGATGCCTGTTTTAATAAAGAAGGATAAAGAGGATCGTCGAGAGTTAAAATATAATGATTAGAATGAGAAGAGAGCCAATTAAGGCTCTCTTCTACAAATACATGTGATTCTTGTTTAAAAAAATGGACTTGTTTGGTGCTAAATCCCAACTTAGTGAGTTCTTCACTCGATGCATGATATAAATCGACAACACTAAAGCGTTCATATAATTGGCTAAACGTTTTTGGGCCAATTCTAGGTGTTAAACTTAAAGTAAGCCATGCTGATAGTGTTTCCTCATTCATTGTCGTGATCGTATCCTGCAGTAAATTGAGGTGATAGCGCCTTCTCTTTTGTACTTATTGGCCCAGTACTGTCAGTAATCAAAGCCAAACTAAAGCGCTCATAGGGCCTAATCACCATTAAATTACCGACTCGACTTTCTGGTAACGTAACTTGCTCATCTAAACGTCCACCATCATAACTAAACTGCCCATCATATTTGTAAATAACAGTACCATTTTTAAATAATTCAAAAACACTGCCCTGACGAACTTTATCGTCCAAACCTCTATCGATCACTACAATTTGATTTTTTCCTGCATATTGCCCCCCCTCAAGAGATCCTAATATATTAGCAAAGGAGTTCTGTGGGGATGGTAGTGGGTAGAACGTTGTCGAAAGAGAGGATGCTGCATTTAAGCTATCTGGTAATGCGATATCATTAACTAGAATTTCTTGATTTTGGTTCAATACAGTGAGGCCTGAAAAAACGTCCCCAGACTCTTTCAACTCAGCTGTAGCAATACGCTTTAAAGCCACAACAGAGCTTTCTATCCCGGTACTACTATTCCGATTAAATTCTGACATCACACGATAAATCGCCCAGTTTACATCGGTGTGTGCCCCGTTGATAAAAACCGAATCATTTTGAGTCAGATATTTACGCCCATCGCTCGTACCTAGTACTCGATTAACCTTAGTTAGTTCCATTGTATCCATTAGGCGATCCGATTCGATATATGGAAGAACCAATGTTTCTCGTACTGTAGGTACCGCCTCTTTTTCTAAAACCCTTACTTTAGGGCTCAGTTTTACCATCGGTTTTAAGCTCAGCACTGGTTGGCCATTTTTCCAAATCAAGGTTAACTTATCACCTGGGTAAATTAAGTGAGGGTTATCGATATCAGGATTCACTTGCCACAAACGAGGCCACAACCAAGGACTATCAAGATATAACGCCGAAATATCCCATAAAGTGTCGCCTTTAATCACAGTATATGTTTTCGGGGCATCTTCTTTTAACGCTAGAGGTTGTGCGGTATCCGCACTTAAAAACGCAGTATAAGAAAGTGATAAAGGTAGCAAAGCACTTGCTATAAAATGTCGAAGTTTCCGCATGAACAAACATCCTTATTAACGGGTAAAATTAGAGTAAAGAATGTTTATTTCACATTAATTACGTCCAATTATTCGGAATATATCCATCAAGAATGCTGTCATTTGCTGTATAAAATGTCTAGAATTGAGCCAATAGAGTTTAAGCCGCTTCGGCACAGTTCAATTTTTAGAGTGTATATGTCTGTATTACAAGTTCTAACATTGCCAGATGAACGTCTGCGCACAGTTGCAAAACCCGTTACTAGCGTAACGCCTGAAATCCAAAAAATCGTAGACGATATGATTGAAACCATGTATGACGAAGAAGGTATTGGTCTCGCAGCAACTCAAGTTGATATTCATCAACGAATTGTTGTGATCGATGTTTCAGAAAGTCGCGATGAGCCGATGGTCTTAATTAACCCTGAGATCATTGAAAAGCGTGGTGAAGATGGCATTGAAGAAGGATGTCTTTCTGTTCCTGGCGCTCGTGCATTTGTACCACGAGCTGAAGAAGTCACAGTAAAAGCCCTCAATAAAGAAGGCAATGAGTTTACTTTCGATGCTGATGACCTCCTCGCGATTTGTGTACAACATGAGCTTGACCACCTAGATGGTAAGTTATTTGTTGATTACTTATCTCCCCTCAAGCGCAAACGTATCCTAGACAAACTAGCGAAAATAAAACGCGCAAATGAAAAGAATGCGAAAAAAGCATAAGGAATCATCATGAGTAAGCCATTGCGTATTGTTTTCTCAGGTACTCCTGACTTTGCTGCTAAGCACCTTTCAGCTTTACTAGATTCACATCACGATGTCATCGCTGTCTATACTCAGCCAGATAGACCCGCTGGCCGAGGTAAGAAACTCATGGCTAGCCCGGTCAAATTGTTAGCTCTTGAGCATAACATTCCAGTTTATCAACCTAAGAACTTCAAACAAGAAGAAGATAAACAGACATTAAAGGATCTCAATGCCGATCTCATGGTTGTTGTTGCCTATGGCCTTTTACTGCCACAAGATGTTCTTGATACACCTAAATTAGGATGCATCAATGTGCATGGCTCGATTTTACCTCGCTGGCGTGGTGCCGCTCCGATTCAACGATCTATATGGGCTGGAGATAAAGAAACAGGCGTAACCATTATGCAAATGGATATCGGCCTTGATACCGGTGATATGCTAAAAATCGCAACACTGCCTATTGAATCAACAGATACCAGTGCGAGCATGTATTCTAAGCTCGCTGAACTCGGTCCTGACGCTTTAGTCGCATGTATCTCTGATATCGCAGATAACAACGTCATCGCAACACAACAAGACGATGCTCTAGCGAATTATGCAAAGAAACTGAATAAAGAAGAGGCTAAGATTCAATGGTCTGATGAAGCTGCACACATAGAACGATGTGTACGTGCTTTTAATCCTTGGCCAATGAGCTACTTTCAAATAGAAGAGCAAAATATCAAAGTATGGGGAAGCAGCGTATCAAATATGACAACCAAAGCAACTGCTGGCACCATCATTCAAGCCGATAAAAATGGTATCTTCGTCGCAACAGGCAAAGGCGTAATTTGCCTAGAAAAACTTCAAATACCGGGTAAAAAGCCCTGCTTATGTAGTGATATCCTCAATTCAAAATCTCAATGGTTTGAAGTTGGCACTCGCTTAACATAACACTATCACCATGGATTCGTCCGAACTTTTCGAGGGCAGAGATGCCCTCAAATATTAAAGGTATAACTATGAATGTCCGCGCTGCAGCTGCTAATGTCTTATTTCAAGTCGTTGATAAAGGCCAATCCTTATCTAATGCTCTTCCTCTAGCTCAACAAAAAATTCAACCGAGAGACCATGCTTTACTTCAAGAGATTTGTTATGGCGCTCTGCGTTATTTACCTCGGCTCGAATCGATTGCAAGTCAGCTAATGGACAAACCTTTAAAAGGGAAACAGCGCGTATTTCATCACCTCATTCTTGTGGGGATCTACCAGCTCAGTTTTATGCGCATACCAGCTCATGCCGCTGTTGGTGAAACGGTTGAGGGTACCAAAACATTAAAAGGGCCACGCTTACGTGGGCTCATCAATGCTGTATTGCGCAATTACCAGCGCAGCCAAGAAGAATTAGACGCCATCGCGACAAGTCATAATGCGGGAAAATACGGCCATCCTAATTGGCTTTTAAATACCTTACAAACCGCCTACCCAGAACAATGGGAAGCGATCGTTGAAAGTAATAACAATAAAGCGCCTATGTGGCTTAGAGTTAATTCACAACACCACTCTAGAGATGAGTACCTCGCCCTGCTGGCTAAAGAAAATATAGACGCTTCCATTCACCCTGAAGCCAATGATGCTATCAAACTATCAACTCCTCGTGATGTCTTTACCTTACCTGGTTTTGAAAAAGGATGGGCCTCTGTTCAAGATGCTGCTGCACAGCTATCGATAAATTATCTCACCCCAAAAGACAATGAGTTAATACTTGATTGCTGCGCTGCTCCTGGCGGTAAAACAGCACATATCTTAGAGCGTACAAACGATAGTCATGTGGTCGCTATTGATGCCGATGAACAACGTCTTAAACGTGTTTACGAGAATTTAAAACGCTTAAACGTAAAAGCGGAAGTTATTTGTGGAGATGCTAGACAACCCAATGAATGGTGGGAAGGAGAAAAGTTCGATCGAATTTTATTGGATGCTCCTTGTTCTGCAACAGGCGTAATTCGGAGACACCCTGATATAAAATGGCTTAGACGTCACGATGATATCGCTGCGCTAGCAACATTACAAAGTGACATCCTTGATGCTATGTGGCAGCAACTTAAAATAGGGGGGAGTCTTGTTTATGCGACTTGCTCAATTATGCCTCAAGAAAATAAAGAACAAGTTCTAGCCTTTTTAGATCGCACCTCGAATGCAAAACTTATCACTGGTACGCAAGACAACCCAGGTCGTCAAATCTTACCCGGTGAAGAAGACATGGATGGCTTCTACTACTGCTTGCTTATCAAAGAATAATCATCGAAGCATACTAATGGATAAGGAAAAACGATGAAAATAATCATTCTTGGTGCTGGACAAGTCGGTGGTACTCTCGCTGAAAACCTAGTCGGTGAAAACAATGACATCACGATCGTTGACACAAATAATGATCGCTTGAAAGAACTGCAGGATCGCTATGATCTTCGCGTCATTAATGGTTATGCTAGCCATCCAAGTACCTTACACGCCGCAGGTGCACAAGATGCTGACATGCTTGTTGCTGTAACAAGCATGGATGAAACCAATATGATTGCTTGTCAAATAGCATCATCGTTATTTAATACGCCGAATAAAATTGCGCGTATTCGCTCCCCTCAATATCTGTCGGAAAAAGAATCTTTGTTTAAATCTGGGGCAATTCCTGTTGATCACTTGATTGCCCCAGAAGATCTAGTCACTAACTATATTGAACGCTTAATTCAATACCCCGGAGCTTTACAAGTTGTTAGTTTTGCAGAAGAAAAAGTCAGCTTAGTTGCTGTTAAAGCCTACTACGGTGGCCCTCTTGTCGGAAATGCACTTTCAGCTCTACGTGAACATATGCCTCATATTGACACTCGCGTTGCCGCTATATTTAGACAAGGTCGACCTATACGCCCGCAAGGAACAACCATCATTGAAGCCGACGATGAAGTTTTCTTTGTTGCAGCGAGCAATCATATACGCTCTGTAATGAGTGAAATGCAACGACTTGAAAAGCCCTATCGTAAAATCATGATCGTCGGTGGTGGTAACATAGGAGCAAGTCTAGCCAAGAAGCTTGAAGATAATTATAGCGTGAAGCTTATTGAACGAAATTATCAGCGAGCAGAACGATTAGCTGAAGAATTAGAACATACCACTGTTTTTTGTGGTGATGCTGCTGATCAAGAACTCATGCATGAAGAGAATATTGACCAAGTTGATGTGTTTATCGCTCTGACAAATGAAGATGAAACCAATATCATGTCCGCCATGCTTGCCAAACGTATGGGGGCAAAAAAAGCCATGGTGTTGATCCAACGAAGTGCTTATGTTGATCTCATTCAAAGTGGTAGTGTTGATGTCGCTATCTCTCCTCAGCAAGCAACCATATCGGCATTACTGACGCATGTACGCCGTGCCGATATTGTTAATGTCTCTTCTTTACGAAGAGGAGCCGCTGAAGCTATCGAAGCCATTGCACATGGTGATGAATCGAATTCAAAAGTCGTCGGTAAAGCTATTGGTTCGATAAAACTACCACCAGGAACAACCATTGGTGCCATTGTTCGTGGAGAAGAGGTGTTAATTGCACATGATAGAACGATTATCCAACAAGATGATCATGTCGTTATGTTCCTTGTCGATAAAAAATACATCCCAGATGTCGAGGCTTTATTCCAACCAAGCCCATTTTTCTTATAAAACCTATTCCCTTTTTATTATTGATAACATTCAGAAATAAAAAGGAATAATTCCCCGAATCAACCACCCTAATGATATAATTAGATGAGATTCGATATGAGAGGTACATCATGAACAAAGATGACAAAGATAAGATAGATATCAAGGATATCACACCTAAAACCTACCACCCTAGCGCTCAAGATAAAGCAATAAAAAACAACCATATTTATGTTCGTGAAAGTAAAGGGTTCTTTCAAAAAATGCGACAATATGGCGCATGGTTTTTACTCGCTTTATTCGCTTTAACACCTTGGATAAACTATAACGATCGCCAAGCTGTTTTAATTGATGTAGAAACACAGCAATTCTTCCTTTTTGATGCCACATTTTATCCACAAGACCTCACATTGCTCGCCTCTCTTTTTGTCATAGCTGCCTTCGCTCTCTTTTTTGTGACCACCTTTTTAGGGCGTGTATGGTGCGGTTTTTTATGCCCACAAACCGTTTGGACTTTCATGTTTATTTGGTTTGAAGAAAAGCTCGAAGGTAAAGCCAATAAACGACGTAAACAAGATCAAACTAAACTGACCCCCAGCCTAATTTGGAAAAAAACACTGAAGCATGTTGCTTGGATTACTATCTCCCTATTAACAGGCTTAATCTTTATCGGTTACTTTGTTCCTATTCGATCCCTTTTTGTCGACTTTTTTGCACTAGATAGCAGCTTCATTATTACCGCTTGGGTGCTGTTTTTTGCTGCTTGTACTTATGGTAATGCCGGGTGGATGCGTTCAATCATGTGTGTCCACATGTGTCCTTACTCTCGCTTTCAGTCAGCCATGTTTGATAAAGATACTTTTATTGTTGGTTATGATGTCAAACGTGGAGAAAAACGCGGCCCTCGTACACGTAAGGCCGACCCTAAAGTTTTAGGCCTTGGTGATTGTGTTGATTGTGATTTATGTGTCCAAGTCTGCCCAACTGGTATCGATATTAGAGAAGGTTTACAGTATGAATGCATCAGTTGTGGCGCCTGTATTGATGCATGTAATCATACAATGGATAAAATGGGTTATAAGAAAGGTCTTATCAGCTATACCACCGAGCACCAGCTGGAAGGAAAACAAACAAAAATAACACGCCCAAAACTCCTTGGGTACGGCGTTATGTGCCTTGTTATGATTGCCGTCTTTTTTACTCAAGTTAACGCAGTTGATCCAGCGGGTTTAAGTGTCATTCGAGATCGAAATCAGCTCTCACGCATCAATACATCTGGTGAAGTCGAGAATACGTATACATTGAAAGTCATTAATAAAACTCAGCAACCTCAAACTTATACATTACGTGTTGAAGGAATTGAGAATATATCTTGGTACGGTAAACAAACCATCGTTGTACAGCCCGGAGAGATAAGAAACAGACCCATTAGCCTTGGGATTAATGAAGAAAGATTGTCGACGTCGGTGACCAAAATAAACTTCATCCTTGAAGACACTGAAGGCTTTTCAATTACGATTGAAAGTCGCTTCATCAAACCATTATAGGTTACGCAATATGGAAAGTAATCCGTTCAATTTTTCTGCATTAACTCCCGATTTTATGTGGAACGCACTTTGCTCGATAGGAATTCGAGCAGAGTCAGGTCTGCTTGCTCTCAATAGTTATGAAAACCGTGTTTACCAATTCATAGACGAAGAACGACAACGTTATGTTGTTAAATTTTATCGCCCCCAACGTTGGACTTCAGAGCAAATTCTAGAAGAACATGAATTTACCTTTGAGCTAATGCAAGCGGATATACCGGTAGCCCCTCCAATACAGATTAATGGCCGCTCTCTTCATTACCATGAAGGGCATTCCTTTGCTGTATTCAAAAGTGTTGGTGGACGCCAGTTTGAAGTTGATAATTTCGACCATTTAGAGTGGGTAGGTCGCCATTTAGGTCGCATCCATCAAGTCGGGAAAAAGCGCACTTTCCAGCACCGCCCTACACTTAGCCTAAATGAATATCTTTATCGACCAAAAGCTATTTTACAGCAAAGTTCTTTGATTCCATCTTATTTGGAGCACGCTTTTTATAGTGACCTTGATCTCCTCATACAGCATATAGAATCCCATTGGCAAAAAGATATACCATACTTACGGTTACATGGAGATTGTCATCCAGGCAATATTTTGTGGCGCGATGGCCCTATGTTTGTTGATCTTGATGACTGTCGTAATGGCCCTGCCATCCAAGATATATGGATGATGCTAAACGGAGATAGAAATGACAAACTCACCCAGCTTGATACCTTACTGGAAGGTTATCAAGAATTTTGTGATTTTAACCACTCTGAATTGAAACTAATCGAACCTTTGCGTGGTCTACGTATGGTGCATTATATGTCATGGTTAGCAACGCGATGGCAAGACCCTGCGTTTCCCATTGCATTTCCTTGGTTTAATGATGCCAAATACTGGGAAACTCAAATTCTAGCATTTAAGGAACAAGTGGCCACAATCAATGAGCCTCCTCTTTCTTTAATGCCTCATTACTAATGCAATCACATCCAAAATGGATCTATA
>JAOICL010000064.1 GCA_028131545.1 Vibrio sp.
ATGACGCGGCAAGCTACTCATTTATCGGAAGCCATTACTGAAGAATGGAAGCTTGTCCCAAGCGCTTTAGAAGTCGCCCATTATTGTGATCAGGTTGATGAGGTGGCAGGTTGCACTTCTTTACTTGAAGCTCGACTAAATAAATTACTGGAGCAATAATGGCCCCGAAAGAGATCAAACGTTTATATCACATTATCAAGGTTCTATTGGAATATGGAATCGATGACTTACTTCCCGCTGATCATCAAAAGCTAAGACTACCTATTCTTGCTCGTAAAGGGCTTTATTGGATAACGAATAAGCACCCAGAGAAGCCAATAGGTGATCGGCTTCGCTTAGCCTTACAGGAGTTAGGTCCAGTTTGGGTTAAGTTTGGACAAATGATGTCGACACGACGAGACCTACTCCCTGATGATATTGCCGACCCTTTAGCAATGCTACAAGATCAGGTGTTGCCATTTGATGGTCTTCAAGCTAAAGCTCAAATAGAACGATCTTTAGGTGGAAAAATAGAACAATGGTTTGATGAATTTTCAGTTGAACCTTTGGCTTCAGCATCTATAGCTCAAGTCCATACCGCCAAGTTAAAAGACACGCAGCAAGATATTGTGATTAAGGTAATTCGTCCTGATATTCACCAGCAAATTGATGCAGATTTAAAATTGATGAATCGTGTCGCTCGTATTGTGGCGAAAGTTATACCAGAAGCAAGGCGTTTAAAGCCGATCGAGGTGGTAAAAGAATATAAAAGAACGTTACTTGGTGAGTTAAACCTTAACCTAGAAGCTGCAAATGCGATGCAATTACGTCGAAATTTTGAAGGAAGCGAAGAGCTTTATATTCCTGAAGTTTTTGGTGATGTAAGTAATGAAACGGTGATGGTTTCGGAACGTATTTATGGTACTCAAGTTTCAGATATTGCAACATTGAAAGCCAGTGGTACCAATATGAAGCTATTAGCTGAGCGAGGGGTGAGCGTTTTTTTTACTCAAGTCTTTCGAGATAGCTTTTTTCATGCAGATATGCACCCTGGCAATGTTTTTGTGAATACAAGAATGCCAGACAACCCACAATGGATTGGTTTAGATTGTGGTATTGTCGGAACATTGAATCGCCAAGATAAGCGATATCTCGCTGAGAACTTTCTAGCCTTTTTTAATCGTGATTACCGTCGAGTGGCTGAGTTACATATTGAATCTGGCTGGGTTCCACGTGAAACGAATGTCGATGAATTTGAGGTTGAAATTCGTTTAGTGTGCGAGCCTATATTTGCAAAACCACTATGTGATATATCTTTTGGTCATGTGTTACTCAATTTATTTAATACGGCTCGTCGTTTTAATATGGAAGTTCAACCACAGTTGGTTCTCTTACAAAAAACATTGTTGTATGTAGAAGGACTAGGACGACAACTATATCCACAATTAGATCTATGGGAAACCGCCAAACCTTTCTTAGAGGATTGGATGATGAATCAAGTAGGCCCTAAAGCTGTGCTCAACGCAATGAAAGATAGAGCGCCTTACTGGGCAGAAAAGCTACCTGAACTTCCGGAGCTATTGTACGATGGTTTGCAGAAAAACAAACAAATGCACCAACAAGTAGAGAACTTATACCAAGGTTATCTATCAGGGAAAAAACGTCACTTAAAAGGGCAATTATATTTAGCGATTGGCGCAACTTTTATTATATGCAGTGCCATTTTATGGGGACAGAATTCCGATATTGCACTAGTTAGTGCTGTAATTGGTGGCATTAGCTGGCTGTTAAGCTGGAAATCCTATCGTTGATATAGCACACTATAAGTAACCCTATAAAAAGGGATTACGTTTTAATAATTTATGATTGAAATAATTTGAGGAAAAAGCCATGGGTGGTATCAGTATTTGGCAATTAGTTATTATTGCTGTGATTGTTATTTTATTGTTTGGGACAAAAAAACTACGCAATATGGGTGGTGATCTAGGCAGCGCAGTTAAAGGTTTTAAGAAAGCAATTAAAGATGAAGACGTAACGCAAAAGAAAGAAGATGCTGACTTTCCTGACGTTTCGATTGAGCAAAAAAAAGCAGCAACCTCGACAGACACTAAGAAAGACAAAGAGCAGGCTTAGTTGTGTTTGATATTGGGTTTTGGGAATTGGTATTGATTTCAGTTGTTGGGTTAGTCGTTCTAGGTCCAGAACGCTTACCTCATGCAATACGTAGTGTTTCTCGATTTATTGGTGCAGCGAAGGGAATGGTGAATAATGTGAAAGATGAACTTAGCCATGAACTAAAGGTGCAAGAACTGCATGACAATTTAAAAAAAGCAGAACAAATGGGAATGCAAGATATCTCACCAGAATTACAAGCATCAGTCGATAAATTGAAACAAGCAGCTCAAGATGTTCAGCAACCTTATGCTAAAGATCCGCTTGATACCGAAAGTACGACACCAACGACGAATAAAGAAACAGATAAGCCGTCACAATAGTGTCAATGACCCTGATCATAAGTTAGATTCGAGGAGCTTTCAATTGTGCTCCTTTTTTTATGAAAGCCGTATGGATATTAAAAAATCATGTCTTCAACAGAACATACCCAGCCATTAATCACTCACTTGCTGGAGCTAAGAGATCGTTTATTGCGTGCGATTGTCGTTGTGATGGTCGTATTTCTTGGCTTGATTTACTTTTCGAATAATATTTATGAATTTGTATCTCAGCCTTTAGTTGAGCGCCTTCCTGAAGGTGCAACAATGATAGCCACAGATGTCGCATCTCCTTTTTTTACACCATTAAAGCTAACATTAATCGTATCCGTTTTTATGAGTGTTCCCTTTATTCTTTATCAGGTGTGGGCGTTCGTTGCACCGGCACTTTATAAACATGAAAAACGACTCATTATACCATTGCTCATTTCTAGCTCATTGCTTTTCTATTGTGGTGTTGCTTTTGCCTATTTTGTTGTTTTTCCGCTAGTGTTTGGATTTTTCACCGCTATTGCAATTGGTGGTGTAGAAGTAGCGACCGATATTGCTAACTATCTCGACTTTGTACTTGCACTATTCATGGCGTTTGGAATTGCTTTTGAAGTGCCTGTAGCGATTATTTTATTATGCTGGACCGGTGCGACAACACCGAAAAAACTCGGTCAAAAAAGACCTTATATTGTAGTTGGAGCTTTTGTTCTTGGGATGTTATTAACGCCACCGGATATGATCTCACAGACCTTGTTGGCTATACCGATGTGCTTACTATTTGAAGTTGGATTGTTTTTTGCTCGGTTCTATACACGACGATCAGAAGAAGTGGATGAAGAATAAATCGTTATAAAGCAAATATAGAGTCAGTATTATACTGACTCTATTACATTGTACTGAAGATAAGTTAGGGTTAACGATTAATATCGATACTATAAATTAAAAAGAGCCTTAGCATTCAAGGTTGTAATGCGGTCGATTTCTTTTACAGAGCTATCTCTTAGTATTGCTACTCGCTCGGCAACAAGATGCGTGTAAGCTGGCTCATTACGCTTTCCACGATGGGGGACTGGTGCTAGATACGGGCAATCTGTTTCTAGGATGACATAATTCATATCTAAATGTGGAATGACTTTGTCCATACCACCATTTTTAAAGGTTGATACACCTCCTAGCCCCATATGAAAACCTAAATCATTAATAGCTTTGGCCTCCTCTAAGCTACCACCAAAACAATGAAAGACCCCTCTTAGAGAGCCATTTTGTACCTTTTGTAACAAAGACAATGTTTCTTTAATCGAGTCTCGAGTATGAATTACAACGGGAAGATCGAGTTCTTTTGCCCAATTAAGTTGGGTAATGAAAGCATCTTGCTGTTCATTCTTGAATGTTTGATCCCAATAGAGATCGATCCCAATTTCTCCCACTGCGATAAAGCGATGCTTATCAAACCAAGCTCGTATAATATCAAGATCGGCCTTATAGCGGCCTTTTACGTAACATGGATGTAAGCCCATCATCGATCGACAAATAGCAGGGTAAGCTGCTTCAGTGGTAAGCATTGGTTCTATGGATTCAAGGTCAATATTAGGCAATAAAATATGCTCAATATTCTGAGCGGTTGCTCTTTGTATGACTTGAGCTCTATCGTGGTCGAATTCTGATGCATAAATATGTGCATGTGTATCAATCATTCATAATCCCTAAAAAGTAAATGTAAATATGTTTTAGTATAACGAAACTTGGGGATTGGGAGAGAGTAATATATTATCCTTGTTATCTCTCAATAGAACCTTGAAGGAAGCCACATGCCAGCACCGATACAGAGTCAATTTCCTTTACGCCGTATGAGGCGCTTACGTAAACACACTTTTAGTCGTCAACTTATGGCTGAAAATCATCTTACAGTGAAAGATCTTATTTATCCTATGTTTGTCCTAACAGGAGAACAGCGTCGAGAAAGTGTCGAATCAATGCCAGGAGTAGAGCGTGTTTCTATTGATGAACTAATCAAGGAAGCGATTGAACTTCATTCACTTGGGATACCAGCGATAGCGATTTTTCCCGTCGTTGATCAAGGCGATAAATCGTTATTAGCAGAAGAAGCCTACAATCCTCAAGGTTTAGCACAACGAGCAATACATGCGCTAAAGGCATCAGTTCCAGAGCTTGGTGTGATTACTGATGTCGCATTAGATCCATTTACGACTCATGGTCAAGATGGAATTATTGATCAAGAAGGTTATGTCTTAAATGATGAGACGACAGAAGTGCTCATTAAACAAGCATTGTCTCATGCAGAAGCGGGAGCTGATGTTGTTGCCCCATCAGATATGATGGATGGTCGTATTGGCGCGATTCGTCAAGCATTAGAAGATGCAGGGTATATCCATACTCAAATTATGGCGTACTCAGCTAAATATGCGTCAAGTTACTATGGGCCTTTTCGTGATGCAGTTGGCTCTGCTTCTAATTTGAAAGGAGGGAATAAAAAGAATTATCAAATGGACCCAGCGAATAGTGATGAAGCGATTCATGAAGTTGCCATGGATATTCACGAAGGTGCCGATATGGTAATGGTTAAGCCAGGTATGCCGTATTTAGACATCGTTCGCCGTGTTAAAACAGAACTACAAGTACCGACTTTTGCTTATCAAGTGTCTGGTGAATATGCAATGCATAAGGCTGCAATTCAAAATGGTTGGCTCAATGAACAAGAGGTTGTTTTGGAATCGCTGCTTTGTTTTAAGCGTGCAGGTGCAGATGGAATATTAACCTATTTTGCTAAAGATGTAGCAAAATGGTTAAATGAAAAACAATAGTTCACTGTATATTAAAACAGTGGATAACTTTTCACGATGAGCGATACAAGAGTGTGTTGCTCAATTTTTTCCACAGGGATCTTGCTGGTGATGATCTTTTTTTTGATCTTGTCAATAAGGATCATGTATTGGCTTTCAATAGGTTATAAAGTTTTCCCATTGACTTCAATTAACTTTACGATCCTGTGGAAAAGTATATAAACAGAGTTATCCACAATTCTACACCATGTATGGATCATCTGAATAACTTTTATATATTAGTTATTATCCCTTTTTACTTTTAATTTTTGGATCTTTTCTTTATGGCTCAGATACCTGATAACCCACTTATTCTCATCGATGGCTCTTCTTATCTTTATCGAGCGTATCATGCTTATCCTGAAACGATGAGTAATGGTGATATACCAACAAACGCTATTTATGGTGTAGTCAATATGTTGCGCAGTATGATGCGACAATTTGCCAGTGATAAGATAGCTGTCATCTTTGACGCAAAAGGAAAAACGTTTCGTGATGATATGTATCCTGAATACAAAGCGAATCGCCCATCAATGCCAGATACATTACGCTGTCAAATCGAGCCTTTACATCATGTTATAAAGGCGATGGGTTTACCTTTGATATCAATTGAAGGTGTTGAAGCTGATGATGTGATAGGAACTTTGGCAGTACAAGCTTCTCAAAAAAACATGCCTGTTTTGATCAGTACAGGTGACAAAGATATGGCCCAGCTTGTTGATCAAAATGTGACTTTAATTAACACAATGACTAATGTTGTGATGGATCGTGAAGGTGTCCTTGAAAAATTTGGAATTCCTCCGGAGCAGATCATTGATTATCTTGCTCTGATGGGAGATAAAGTCGATAATATTCCAGGAGTTCCTGGCGTTGGAGAAAAAACAGCGACGGCATTACTTCAGGGGATCGGTGGTGTATCGACATTATACGAATGCTTAGATGATATTGCTGCGTTAGGCTTTCGTGGCTCTAAAAGTATGGCTAAAAAGCTAGTAGAGCATAAAGGTAATGCGCTATTGTCTTATGAATTAGCCACAATCAAACTTGATGTTGAGCTTGATTCGTCACCAGAGCAATTATTAAAAGAAGTCCCTAATAGAGATGAATTGATCCAGTTGTACAGCCAGCTTAATTTTAAATCATGGTTGAATGAATTATTAGAAGGGGCTTCAGGTGTCGTGGAAGCGGTCGAGAAAAGTAGAACTTCTCAAGAAAAAAAGAAAGCAGGTAGTGATAGTCATTCATCAGTGAACTCTTCTATTTCCGTAGAGGCAAACATAGATACGAGCCAATATGAAATTATTTTAGGTAAAGATTCATTTTTATCTTGGCTAAATGATATTGACTCATCAAGCGTTGTGGCTTTTGATACTGAAACAGATAGCTTAGATTACATGGTAGCGAATTTAGTTGGATTATCCTTTGCTATATCTGATGGGAAAGCCGCTTATGTTCCTGTTGCTCATGATTATCTGGATGCACCAGAGCAATTGGATCGTAATTGGGTGCTGGAGCAGTTAACGCCTTGGTTAGAAAATCCAGCTCGCCATAAAGTAGGACAAAATTTAAAGTATGATGCTGGTGTTCTTGCACGTTACGGAATTGAAATGCAAGGTATTGACTATGATACTATGCTCGCTTCCTACGTATTGAATAGTGTAGGCGGTAAGCATGATATGGATAGTTTAGCGCTACGATTCTTACAGCATTCTTGTATTTCTTTTGAGCAAGTGGCTGGAAAAGGAAAGAAGCAGCTTACTTTCAATCAAATTGATCTCGATCAAGCGGGTCCTTATGCAGCTGAAGATGCTGACGTGACACTGCGTTTACACAATCAAATTCAAACATTATTAAAAGAAGATAACGCATTATCTTCTATTTATTCTGATATTGAGATCCCTTTAATACCAGTACTATCTCGTATGGAGCGTACAGGGGTTCTAATTGACGATATGATGCTTTCGCAACAGTCTCAAGAAATCGCGTTACGTTTGGATCAATTAGAAAAAGAAGCATTTAAATTAGCAGAACAAGAGTTTAACCTCAGTTCGCCTAAGCAATTACAGGCTATTTTGTTTGAAAAGCAAGGCTTACCCGTTGTTAAGAAAACACCTTCAGGTGCGGCCTCTACAAATGAAGAGGTGTTACAAGAACTAGCATTGGAATATCCTTTACCAAAATTGATTCTTGAGCATCGCAGTTTAGCCAAATTAAAATCAACCTATACCGATAAACTCCCAAGAATGATCAACGGCCTAACAGGGCGAGTACATACCTCTTATCATCAAGCTGTAACTGCAACAGGACGCTTATCTTCAACCGATCCTAATTTACAGAATATCCCAATTAGAAATGAAGAAGGACGCCGTATTCGTCAAGCTTTTGTTGCTCCAGAAGGGTATCAAATATTAGCAATAGATTACTCACAAATAGAATTACGAATAATGGCTCATCTATCCGGTGACCGAGCATTAGTTGAAGCATTTCAGCAAGGTAAAGATATTCATGTAGCAACAGCCGCCGAAATTATAGGTGTTGGACTTGATGAAGTATCGAGTGAGCAGCGTCGCCGAGCTAAAGCCGTTAACTTTGGCTTATTGTATGGAATGAGTGCTTTTGGCCTTGCTAAACAGCTTGGTATTCCTCGTCACGAAGCTCAAACTTATATGGATACCTATTTTGAACGTTATCCAGGTGTGAAGCAGTATATGGAAGATACGCGTTCTTTAGCATCTGAAAAAGGTTATGTAGAAACAATTTTTGGGCGTCGTTTATATTTACCAGAAATAAAATCACGTAATGGTATGCGCCGTAAAGCTGCTGAAAGAGCTGCTATCAATGCACCAATGCAAGGCACTGCTGCCGATATCATTAAAAAGGCGATGCTTATTGTCGATGGGTGGATTCAAGAGCAAGCAACGGATGACGTCCGATTATTGATGCAAGTACATGATGAGCTTGTTTTTGAAATTAAAGATAATTCTATTAATAAAATTGAAAGTAAGCTACGAGAATTAATGGAATCAGCCGTTGAATTATCGGTTCCTTTGATTGCAGAGTCAGGGGTAGGTAAGAATTGGGATGAAGCACATTAGTACTAATCAATGGGTTACATTGTTGCCTTTGATAACTGTGATATAAATCTTGAGTGTTGTAAAGCCTCACATAAGTGAAATTTTATTTCAAAAATGGTTGAAATTATCTGCCAGTATTGTACATTTATAGGTGTAGGGTACAGAGGTAAGATGTTCTATCTTCAAGACCTTTTGTTTCACGTTATTGGATTAGATTAATTCATAGCCTCAGTCAATTATAGACTGGGGCTTTTTTTCATCTAAATTTAAGTTAACTTTATGATAAGTAAACTTATTTAGGTTTATTGTTAGCGGAGAGGTATCTTGGTTAACAACTGTGTAATAAAATTACAACATGGTCAAGGTGGAGGTTAGTACCCCATTACTATAGGGATAATAGGGCACTAATAGAAAGGTATAATCTTACGATTCAATAGGGGTGTTAGTGTCGCCATCAATATTTTGTTCCAAGGCAGGAGCAAACCATTCATCAAGGCGCTTACGTAGTACATCGACACCAAGTCCTTTCAAAGACGAAAAAGCATCGACGTTAACATTAGGGCCAAAAGCTTGAGCATCTTCGCGAATTTTAAGTATTTGTGCTTTACGCGCTCCACTTTTCAGCTTATCAGCTTTAGTTAATAGAACTTGCACAGGAATGTTGGAATCGACGGCCCAATAAATTAATTGCTGATCCAGATCTTTCATTGGATGACGAATATCCATCAATACCACTAAACCTTTTAAGCATTGTCTTTTTTGTAAGTATTCACCGAGGGATTTTTGCCACTTTTTCTTCAATTCTAAAGGAACTTGTGCAAAACCATACCCAGGAAGGTCTACAATATGGCAACCATCTGCTACCTTAAATAGGTTGATTAATTGAGTTCGACCAGGTGTTTTACTGGTTTTAGCTAGTGCCTTTTGGTTTGTTAAGCGATTCAAAGAGCTAGATTTACCGGCATTGGAGCGCCCTGCGAACGCAATTTC
>JAOICL010000065.1 GCA_028131545.1 Vibrio sp.
CATTTACGCCCCACTTCTATGTTTTAGGACTGTCCCTATATAAAATTGGCTTACTGATTCACCAGTAAACTGCTCAAAAAAATTCGTTGTTTTTAGTTCCGATATGTAACTTTTTAATTCTCTTTGATTTTCATCAATAAATTCTACACCTTTAGCAATGTCACCCACGTCTTGACTATAAAGGCGATAACCCAGTTTTCCGTCAGCTAGGTATCCATCCACACCCGTATTGGCCATATAAAGGATCGGAATGCCATTAGTTAAGGCTTCAATGTATACCATCCCAAACGTTTCTTGCACTGCAGGTAATAACAACCCTTTACTCTTAGGTAAATAGGCCAGTAATTCATCATGTGGTAATGCACCAACGATACGAATCTGTTCTGCTAACTTGCAATGATTAATTTCATCATTTATCAAGTTCAGTAACGTCTCTGTTGCACCACTACCAATAATATCCAATTGAATAATAGTGCCCGATGCTTTTAGCTGTGCTATCGCTTGTATGAGCTGAATAAGCCCTTTACGCTTGTATTGATGAAAACTCATAATAAAACAATATCGCCCTTCAGCGTCAAAAGATGGCTGAATATCTCCATCGGGTTGTTTTGTTTTTATTATGTTCGGTAACGGTGTTGATTCACGCTGAGCATTAATTCGCTCTTCAACCGACGCTTTAATTGCAGGATTCACAAAAAAAACGTGCTTAGCATTTAAATACACTTTCTTAAATAAACCTTTGCAATCCCACCAGCGCTTCATATTGTGTTCGTCACTACCGCCACGCACAGAAATAAAATAAGGTATTTTCCAATGCTTAGATAAGAAATACGTAATCATTCCTTCCGTCGTCAACTTATGTCCATGAATAAGGTCATACTTTTTATTTTTTAAAATAAGAGAAAAAACAAAAGACCAAATCACCATCATACATAGGTTCACTATAGGGATAGGAAGAGACCAATACATCACACTAACCCCTTGTTCAAAGGGCTTAATTGAAATATGTAATGGGTTTGTACAACGATTAATTGATAACACTTCATGCTGAACATCGTCATGGTGCATTTCCGAGTTTTCAATCAAATTTGAGACCGCTTTAGTAAACGGCCTATTTCTTCCATCAGGGTAATCTTGATGTATATGTAATACTTTCATGAAATACGAACACCCTAATTATGACGTAAATGCTTTCTCTACTAGAGCATTAATTTGTTGGATAAACGCCTCTTCTGAAAATCTTTCCGCATTTTGTCTTACTTGATTTGGAGTGAGATCCATAGTCGTCTCAAAAGTAGTCACCGCATCGACAATCGCATCCGCAGTTTGTTCTGGAAAATGAATACCTGAAACACCATTAACCACGGTTTCTAAGCAACCTCCTTTTCCATATGCGATAACAGGTGTACCACAAGCTTGAGCTTCTACAGGAATAATTCCGAAGTCTTCTTCGGCTGCAAACACAAATGCTTTGGCTTTTTGCATTGATGACACCATGACATCATCGGATTGATAACCCATCATTTCAATATTGGGCGCTTTATCCGCTATTGCTTTGATTTTATCAAATTCAGGGCCATCACCAATGAGCTTAAGCTTTTTATCAGGCATTTTGGCAAATGCCTGCGCAATCAAATCTAAACGTTTATATGGCACTAAACGGGAAGCTGCTAAGTAGAAATCTTCTTTTGCATCATACTGCTGAAAACGATCGATATTCACAGGAGGATAGATAATCTCAGCTTCTCGGCGATAGCATTTATAAATGCGCTTTTTAATAAAGCCTGAATTCGCAACAAAATGATCCACACCGTTAGCAGTGCGTACGTCCCAGATACGAAATTTATGTAAGAAATAACGAGCTGCAGCCGCCTTTATTCCTTTTGTTAACCCACTTTCTCTTAAATATTGCGCTTGTAAATCCCAAGCGTAACGAGCAGGTGAATGGCAGTATGAAATATGTACTTGTTCGGGTCCTGTAATAACCCCTTTAGCAACCGAATAACTCGATGAAATGACAAGGTCATAACCCGACAAATCAAACTGTTCAATTGCGATAGGAAAAAGAGGAAAATAGTTTCTATATTTTGTCTTTGCTTTTGGTAAACGCTGAATAAACGATGTTTCTGGTTTTTTACCTTTCAGCCATTCTCGTTTGTCCTCTGGCAAGAAATCAACCAGTGTAAAAATATCCGCTTGAGGGTAGGCTGATAAAATTGATTCTAATACTTTCTCAGCTCCTCCGTTCACGACTAACCAATCGTGAACTATTGCAACTTTCAATCCCATTAATCCAAGCTCCTATACTGCTTAACAATCGATATAGAGACTATCGATATAAAGAAAAACCATACAATCGTGTCATCATTAAAAAAAGACGATTCCGTTACGTTATGAATGATGACGAGAAATAGTGAAGCTAGGTATAACTTAGTTTTTACATGACTTGCAGCATATAAAATAATACCAAACATAGCTGTCATACCCAGATACCCTAATTGTAGTAAAAGTCCCAGATATCCGTTGTGTGCTGTGTTAATTAACTGTAAAAAACTGTATTGAATGTCAAAAAACTTCGGGATTGCACCTGTTTTGAAGTAAGCACCGTATCCCCAACCCAATAATTCTTTATTAGCTTCATCAAAGTGGTAATACAATATTTTCCAGATCAACCCTCGACCAGTGATCGCATCCGGGTCCATATCTTGTCCAACATTCCAATACTCACCCAATAACATAGTGACCGCAGGATAAAAAACAAACAAAACAAAACAACCAAGAAAAATGGTAAAGACGAGTCCTCGAATAATCGCGAGTGGCAAAAAATGACAAAGAATGAAGAAAACCAATATTCCTAGTGACGTTTTACTTTCAGTGAGAATAAGAAAGCCAGTCAGTGCAATGAACACGGCATTTCTAGCTTTAACTTTAAAGCCATCACCCTGAATAACTCCTAGCATAAGAATGACACAAAGAACGGTACTACCCATCATGTTCTTTTGACCCAAATACCCAGAAAATTCACCACCAGCAGAAAAACCTGAACCTAAAACAAGGGAAGCAAAACACATCGCTAATAACGTCAAAGCCATTAGCTGTATACTTTGATATATCGTTTTATGCTTAGCACTTAGATAGACTGAAAAACAAACACAAAAAACATATAACCCTTGGAATATGCTACGTTTAAACGTTAAGAAAGGTTTAGCACTCCAAAAGTAACTGACCATTGAAATACCAAAGAAAAGGATAGTAACCACGAGCAAAGCACGAACTATATCGCGTTCTTCTCGTGTCACACTTTGTAGGAGCACTCGCCAGAAACAAAAGCCAGCTAAGCCGATCCAAAAGAGTTGTTTAAATGAACTGGATGCTGTGAGCTTATCTTGAAAGTCTACAACCCCTTTATCCATTAACGATCCGCTACTCGTCCATTCAGCACTCATGATGCCAATGGATAATAAACAAACCGCAAAAAAAGCATACTTTTCAACGAAGGCGATAATATTCAAAGCTTACCGTTCCAGTTAGTTCGTTAATCGTAAGAAATGGGTATTCGCCGATAAAAGCGAATACCCATCAAAGAGAAGATACTTAATGAATTAAGCATTCATATCTGATTTGTTCAGTACAACACCTTTCAGCTTAATGTTATGATTATCAAGCTGAGTAAACGTTTGCTTAACAAGAGAACGTTTCGTGGAATTACATCCAACCACTAAGTATGTTGAGCCTACTTTCTCACCAATAATGAGCGATGAACCCGCTGGATTAATTGAACTATTATCAATAATAATTCGATCAAACTTCTCTGATAGTAATGTCAATTTCTCATTAAGTTGATGATTTAAAACACTGTCTAGATTATCCGATAACATCGTGCCGACGGTCATGATACTCAAACCTGATTCATCAAGGTAGATACACTCATCTATTGACGCATTATTCAGTAGAAGATCACTAATACCCTTCTGTTCCGCACTGATCCCCATAAACCCCTTTTCGACTGATGGGTTCAATAAGTTGCCATCGATCAACAGTGTTTTCTCTACTTTAGCGAAAGACAAAGCCAGTTGCTTCGCAACAGTCGATCCACCTTCACCTTTAACACAAGAAGTAATCAAAGTAACTTTACTTTGTTGATCATTAAGAATGATTGATGTGCGCAGTCCTACGATTGCTTCTTCAAAACGAGCTTGATGTTTCTTTGCAATACCCTGTGCTTCAATCGGCTTGCCAGCGGATTTTCTAATGGAAGCAACCGGTAGTATATTAAACTCTTCTTCGAAGCGCGTTTTAGAATATACGCCTGATCGAATAATATCCCATACAAGAACCACCACCATATATAATCCACCAGCAGCAATCACTGCTAACGCAATCAAGATTAATTTCTTAGGCTTTGATGGTAAATAAGGTACCGATGCAACATCATGTACTTCAGCAATTGCCGTTGCAAAGTCACTATTCGCTGAGATTTCTTTCAAACGTAAAAGAAATTGGTTATAAAGCTTTTTATCAGAATCGACTTCGGCTTTAAGCGTTAAGTAGCGGTTTCTTTTTTCAGCAATAACTTGTATTTCACGTTTCTTTCGAAAAAGCTCTTTACGCAATAACTCTTCTTGCAGTGAAGTCGCACGAAAATCTTTATAAATACTGCTTTTTAGCTTCGTAATGATATCTTCTTCGCGTTCTTTTAATAATGCAATTTCAGCTTTCGCTTGTAAAATTCGCTCATGTCTAGGACCATAACGTTCTGACAATGAAGCTAAGCTTTGTTCTGCAGCATTACGAGCAAGGGAGGTATCACGTAGTCGAGGGTTCTGAGCAATAGAATCAATATCTGTATATTCCAACTCACCCGACTCTTCCATTATACGAAGTTCGTTATAAAGGGATTCAGACTCAATACGGCGCTCTGTGGCGTTATTTAAACGAATAGTGAGTTCTTTAAGATCAACAGCCGCATTCGATTCCAAGCCCCCCGCATCTTCCGTCAGCCCTTCATTTTGCAGGAATTCAGTTAATGTTTGCTCTGATTCACCCAGTTGAATTCGAAGTTCATCCAAACGAGTATTAATCCATTCAGAAGACGCTCGATCTTTATTCAATCGACGATCATAATCACTTGCAATGTAAGCTTCACCTACTGAGTTTGCAATCAAAGCAGCAAGTTCAGGGTCCGGAGATTCATAAGTCACTTCAACTAATTGAGTTCCTCTAACAAGGCTAATTGTTAAATTACTTTTGAATTTTGACAGAATTTTTTGACGACGCTGATCTAATGAGCCACGCTCATCGTTTTCAGAGATAAATTCTGGATGGTCATACAATGACAAAGAATCAATGACTCGCTGAGCGACTTCATTAGACTGAAGGATCGCTTCTTGAGTTGCATAATATTCCTTCTTCGTACTATCAATGCCGACCACCTCTTCTAAGGTGATAGCTTGACGCTCTTCATCTTTTAAACGCAGAACCGCTGTCGCTTGATAAGTTGGCGTTATTTGCTGTACTGCGACATACGCCCCAGCACCAATAATGGCAGCAAACAACACGACATAAATTAGGTTCTTCCAGATTAAATGTAAACAGCGGCCAAAATCAATCAGCATCACACTGTTTTTATTATTATTTACTTTTTCAGTTAAGCTCATTAACACTAGCCCTAAGTTAATGTTTTAACATGCAGTACAACACAGCTCTACAACTTGAATGCTTACATTGTGTAAGCAAAATCTACCAATCAGAAAACACCAATTAGAAGAAACTATCATCAACAAAGATTAC
Source organism: Vibrio sp. (assembly GCA_028131545.1). Classification (GTDB taxonomy): domain Bacteria; phylum Pseudomonadota; class Gammaproteobacteria; order Enterobacterales; family Vibrionaceae; genus Vibrio. The sequence goes on from JAOICL010000065.1 coordinate 5,791, forward strand.
ATCACCTGCTGATATTTCATTACTTAACTCTACTTCACTTCGACCAGCTTCGCCAGTTTCGCTACCAGAGCTTAATTCAATGTCTTTACGAGCAGCACGCTCAGTAAAACCACCAGCTAATGCAATGGCTTTCTCGACAGTAAGACCGGGTTGATACGGATAACCACCTGGTTTTTTAACTTCGCCATTAATATAAATATTACGAAATGACACGATATTAACTCGAACTTGAGGCTCTATTAAGTACGCCCCTGTCAACCCAGCTTCAATTTCTTTTTGAAGTTGTGCCGATGTCTTATTAATCGCGGTCATTTTTCCTAAATATGGATAATCAAACGTTCCATTTGTAGGAATGTATAGTGATGAAATGGATAGCTCTTTTTCACCATAAACCGAAACCTGAATCGTATCTCCAGCACCCAGCTTATAGCTATCTAGATCTTGAGCATTCACTTGTGTGTAACCTAGTGCACAGACTGCTAACAGGCTTAAGATCACCCTTTTAAACATTTTCATTACCTCGTAACAAACTAATAAATTAGTTCAGCTTTAATAAACCAAGTGTTTTGGTCATAACTGCTTGGACCAGGCCCTCCTTCTTCTTGAGAGTCTAATGTCGTCATTGTCATGCCTGCACTTAAGTCGACCCAACGACGAAATTCATACCCAACACCAAAGCTATTTGAACTATAGCTGTCTTGACGTTCATATTCGGTATATTCATCATCACGTTGAACCGTGCCAACCTCAGTATAAAATCTATCTAACCAATAGTGTTTCCATGAAAGGCGAAACTCAGAGCGTAGATAAGTGCTCCGGCCTTCAATGTTCTCACCATCAATGCTTTTTTGTATTGTTTCAAAGGAAACAAAGGCATGTCGAAGAGGAGTCCATTGTAGATTACCTCTCCAACTTAAATTACTTTCGTCATTTCGAACATCAGAAGTATAATCAATACTTTGAATTCCGAGTTCAAATTGACCTTTTGTCTTACCTGAGATATCCCAGCGAATGCCACCTAAATAAAATAGTTCAGAGTAATCTCGAACACTATCTGCTCTAGCTTGATTAAACGAACGATCGTTCATTTCTATCGCTGTTGTTATTCTCGTTCTTGGGAGCGCTCGCCAAACAAACGTACCACCCAATTGGTATTCAGTATAATCACGATATTTAGTACCTTGGAATTCATAACCACCAATTTCATCTTGGTAATTAGTGTATTCCTGTGCATCGTAACCAATCTTTGCTTCAACTTGATTGGCTGAGCGAGCACCGTAGCTATAACGAGTTTGAAATCTTGTTCTATCAAATGTTAAGACTTCATCAATTGCTCTTGCTAACTCATCACTTTCCGTGATTTCAGTTCCTCTAGCTTCGTGAGATTGTGCATATTGTAACCGCATGGCCACCCTATGTTTGTCACTGAAATGCAAAAAGTTGTCAAAATCTATAAAAGAATCACTAAAATCATCAGCAGGACTTTCCGAATAAGTTCGATTAAACTGCTGATATTTAAGAAAATAGAAATCCCCTTTACGTTTACTTCGAAAAGCGATACCTGGATTAACATCGGTATAACTTGAACTGATGATTTCTTCACCATCAGAAAAACGCCCTACGTTGTCATTGTTACCAAACTCTGTTTCAAAAACAGGGATGATTTCTAATCCGGAGTCCGTTTTAAACCATATGTACTCTTTATCTTTATTCAGCTCTTTTTCTTCTTCCACTTCTTCAGCAAATGAAAGACCGCTCATAAAGAAAATTAAGCACCATGATAATGGCTTGAAATCATTAAGCATTTATACCTCAACTTCAACAGGTTATACTGAGTAAGCATAGACTATAGTTAAGGTGTTCACCCTTCAGAGCAGTGGAAATAACACAGATTCACACCGCTCTGACATTTTGTTTTTTAGTAGGCTGTTTTACCAACAAACCCTTTGAAAATAGTCAGGAATATGATTTTTATATCTAATCCTAAAGACCAGTTTTTAATGTAATCCAAATCAAATTCAACACGCTTTTCCATTTTGTATAACGTATCCGTTTCACCACGGTATCCATTAATTTGTGCCCAACCCGTAATTCCTGGTTTAACTTTATGGCGAAGCATATAGTTTTCAATCAACACTCGATATTCTTCATTATGAGCGACTGCATGAGGTCTTGGGCCAACGATTGACATACGACCTTGAAGTACGTTAATAAATTGTGGCAATTCATCTAATGATGTACGGCGCAAGAAAGCACCAAATTTAGTAACACGTGGGTCATTCTTTGTTGCCTGAGTAACTTTTGCACCGTTCTCCATCGTTTTCATCGAACGGAATTTCCACACCTTAATACTCTTACCATCAAGGCCATAGCGATATTGTTTAAATACAATGGGTCCCTTAGAGGTTGCTTTAATACCCACAGCAATTGCCACTAATATTGGGCTGATCATCGCTAAAATAATACTCGATATTACAATGTCTTGAGCTCGCTTCAAGAATTTAGACACGCCATAAAAAGGGGTATCTTGTACACTCACCATTTGTACATCATCGATATTAACCATACGATTTTGTAATGAATAGTCGAGGACAGGTTTTTGTATCAAGTACACATTCGCCGTTGTATCGGCAAATTTACGCATTAATAGTTTTAATTCTGCATCTGATTCTACAGATGATGTTACATATACCTGACTAATATCACCGGCCTTCGCCATCTGGTAAGCACGTTCAATCGAACCACGGTAATGACAACCTTTCTGGTTAAATTCGTTTAAAATCTCTTTTGATACTTCCGACTTTTTATCAAAGAATCCAATAACTTTAATACCTAAGTACTTATTACTATTAATCTTGTCTAAAAGCTTTATGGCTTCTTGATCATTACCGATGATCGCAGCTTTACGAACATAACTGCCTTTCTCTTGAAGTCGTAATACCACGGTATAAACCATAAAACGCCAAGTTAAGAAGGTAAATGGTACTAAAAACAACCACGTTAAAATCGCCCATTGGCTATCTGCATTGGCATAACCAAAAACATAAGAAGCTAGCGCTGCTGTTGCAATAGATAACACCCAAGGTGTAAAAACTGATGAAAATTGCGCTGTTGTTTGGTTAACCCACCAAGATTTATATAGGTTTGTGCTTTCTGCGAAAAGCATAAAAATCAAGCCAATACCCAGTAATAAGATACTATCTATCGGGGTAAGAGATAAGTGACTTCCAACCAACGCCTTAGCAAGATAAAAACATAAGCCTATAGCGGTTAAATCCGCTAGACGATAGATCAAACTGAAATCCATCTGTGCTAAGCGCATTTCATTATTTCTTTTACTGTTCATTTTTAAACCTCACCTTTAAGTCATTGCTTAAGACCTAATGGCTCACCATTAATAAAAAGTTTGAATGTGATAAATCAAAACAATCAAAGTAAGAATCT
>JAOICL010000066.1 GCA_028131545.1 Vibrio sp.
GACCCAGGTATTTCAGTATCTCGTGTTGGTGGTTCTGCACAAACGAAGATTATTAAGAAGCTGTCTGGTGGTATTCGTACTGCTCTAGCACAATACCGCGAACTTGCGGCATTTGCTCAGTTCTCTTCAGATCTTGATGCAGCAACAAAGCGTCAGCTAGACCATGGTCAAAAAGTAACTGAACTTATGAAGCAAAAGCAATATGCTCCTATGTCAGTATTTGATCAAGCTCTGACTATCTTTGCTGCTGAACGTGGTTACCTAGAAGATGTAGAACTAAATAAAGTTCTAGATTTTGAAGCTGCGTTACTATCGTTTGCTCGTGCTCAATATGCTGATTTTGCAGCTGAGATTGACAAGAAAGGTGCGTTTGATAAAGACATCGAAGCTCAGCTTAAAAAGCTGACTGATGAGTTTAAAGCAACCCAAACTTGGTAATAGGTTGGTGGCGGATAATGCCACCTACTAATGGAGAGTAACGATGGCCGGCGCAAAAGAGATACGTAGTAAAATCGGTAGTGTGAAAAACACTCAGAAAATTACTAAAGCGATGGAAATGGTAGCAGCTTCAAAAATGCGTCGTTCGCAAGACGCAATGGAGTCTTCCCGTCCATACGCTGAAACAATGCGTAAAGTGATCGGTCATGTAGCTAATGCAAATCTAGAATATCGTCATCCGTATCTAGAAGAGCGTGAAGCTAAACGTGTTGGTTACATCATCGTTTCTACAGACCGTGGTCTTTGTGGTGGCTTGAACATTAATTTGTTCAAAGAAGTCATTACAAATATGCAGTCTTGGAAAGAAAAAGGTGCTGACGTTGAACTGGCTATTATTGGTTCAAAAGCGACAGCATTTTTTAACAATAGTGGTGCATCAGTAGCAGCTCAAGTATCTGGTTTAGGCGATAGCCCTTCTCTAGATGACTTGATTGGTTCTGTTGGTGTGATGCTAAAAGAATACGATGAAGGTAAATTGGATCGTTTATACGTGGTTTATAACCACTTTGTAAATACAATGATTCAACAACCAACGATCGATCAATTACTACCTTTGCCTAAATCAGACAGCGAAGACATGAAACGCGAATTTTCGTGGGATTACATCTATGAGCCAGAGCCTCAACCTTTATTAGATGCACTATTAGTGCGTTATGTTGAGTCTCAGGTTTATCAAGGTGTAGTTGAAAACCTTGCTTGTGAGCAAGCGGCACGAATGATAGCGATGAAAGCAGCGACTGATAATGCGGGCGACTTGATTGATGATTTAGAACTTGTGTATAACAAAGCGCGTCAATCCGCGATCACACAAGAACTGTCAGAAATCGTAAGTGGCGCGTCAGTGGTTTAAGTTTAGGTAAAACGAAATAGTTTAGAGGATTAACGATGGCTACAGGTAAGATCGTACAGATCATCGGTGCAGTAGTCGACGTAGAGTTCCAACAGAGTAACGTACCAAGTGTATACGATGCTCTTAACGTAGTGGACTCAAAAGAGCGTCTTGTTCTTGAAGTTCAACAACAGCTAGGCGGTGGCATAGTTCGTTGTATCGTAATGGGAAGCTCTGATGGTTTACGTCGTGGCATCATAGTAGAAAATACTGGTGCTCCAATTTCTGTGCCAGTAGGTACTAAAACTCTTGGTCGTATCATGAATGTTCTTGGTGATGCGATTGATGAGTGTGGCGAAATTGGTGCTGAAGAGCACTATTCAATTCACCGCGAAGCTCCTAGCTATGAAGAACAGTCTAACTCGACTGAACTTCTAGAAACGGGTGTTAAAGTAATCGATTTAGTTTGTCCATTCGCTAAGGGTGGTAAAATCGGTTTATTCGGTGGTGCGGGTGTAGGTAAGACCGTTAACATGATGGAACTTATCAACAACATCGCACTTCAGCACTCAGGTCTTTCTGTTTTTGCAGGTGTTGGTGAGCGTACTCGTGAGGGTAACGATTTCTACTACGAAATGCAGGAAGCTGGCGTTGTAAACGTTGAAAACTTTGAAGAATCTAAAGTTGCAATGGTTTATGGTCAGATGAACGAGCCACCAGGTAACCGTTTACGTGTTGCACTAACTGGTCTAACAATGGCTGAGCGCTTCCGTGATGAAGGTCGTGATGTTCTATTGTTCGTTGATAACATTTATCGTTATACGCTAGCAGGTACAGAGGTGTCAGCACTTCTTGGCCGTATGCCATCAGCGGTAGGTTACCAGCCAACACTAGCAGAAGAAATGGGTGTTCTACAGGAACGTATCACATCGACTAAATCAGGCTCAATCACGTCTGTTCAAGCCGTATACGTACCAGCAGATGACTTAACTGACCCATCTCCAGCAACGACGTTCGCGCACTTAGATGCAACGGTTGTACTTAACCGTAATATCGCATCTATGGGTCTATACCCAGCGATTGATCCATTGGATTCGACGTCTCGTCAGCTAGATCCATTGGTTGTTGGTCAAGAGCACTACGGTATTGCTCGTGGCGTTCAATCGATTCTTCAGCGTTATAAAGAGCTGAAAGATATCATTGCGATCCTAGGTATGGATGAGCTTTCTGAAGAAGATAAGCAAGCTGTATCTCGTGCTCGTAAGATTGAACGTTTCCTAACTCAGCCTTACCACGTAGCAGAAGTATTTACTGGTGACCCTGGTGTTTACGTACCTCTTAAAGAGACTCTACGTGGCTTCAAAGGTCTTCTAGCTGGTGACTACGATGACATTCCTGAGCAAGCGTTTATGTACTGTGGTGCAATCGACGATGCTCTTGAGAATGCGAAGAAGCTATAAGGCTAATTAGGAGGCGATATGGCAGTTATAACCCTTCACCTTGATGTTGTGAGTGCGGAAAAGAAACTCTTTTCAGGTCGTGTTGAAACATTTCAGGTGACTGGTAGTGAAGGTGAGCTTGGTATTTACCATGGTCATACGCCGCTGCTAACCGCTATTCAGCCTGGTATGGTTCGTATAGTTCAAAGCCAAGGACAAGAAGAATATATCTATGTCTCTGGTGGTATTGTTGAGGTTCAACCTGGTACTGCAACAGTACTAGCTGATACAGCAATCCGTGGTGAAGAACTAGACGCAGCTAAGGCAGAAGAAGCCAAACGTCGTGCTGAAGAAAATATTCAAAATCAGGGCGGTGATATGGACTTTGCACAAGCGGCTAGCGAATTGGCGAAAGCCATTGCTCAGCTACGAGTTATAGAATTGACTCAAAAACGTCGCTAAATCGCTTAGCAACGTATATAAAGGCAGCCTTTGGCTGCCTTTTTGTTTATAGAGAATTCATAACAAAGATTTTGATCTTGTTGTTTCATCTTTGTCATGAATTCACTACAATTTATGTCATAAATAATTAAAAAATAGGACATAACTATGAAATTTAGTGCTGTTGTTCTTGCTGCGGGTAAAGGTACTCGTATGTATTCAAATAAGCCTAAGGTATTGCATAATCTAGCTGGAAAACCGATGGTTAAACATGTCATAGATACATGTAATTCATTAGGAGCTCAAAATATTCACTTAGTCTACGGACATGGTGGTGAGCAAATGCAACAGGCACTTTCTGAAGAATCAGTTAACTGGGTTATGCAGGCTAAGCAATTAGGCACTGGTCATGCGGTTGATCAAGCTGCACCGCTTTTTGATGATGATGAGCAAGTATTAGTTCTATATGGTGATGTCCCATTAATTTCGGAAGAAACGATTGAAAACTTATTAGATGCACAGCCAAATGGTGGTATTGCATTGTTAACCGTTGTTCTTGATACTCCGATGGGGTATGGGCGGATTATCCGAAGAAATGGCCCAGTTGTTGCTATTGTTGAGCAAAAAGATGCAACCGAAGAACAAAAATTAATTAAAGAAGTTAATACTGGTGTACTTGCAGCGACAGGATCAGATTTAAAGCGCTGGCTTTCTGGTTTAAATAACAAGAATGCTCAAGGTGAATATTACTTAACGGATGTTATTGCTGCAGCGCATCAAGAAGGACGTGCTGTTGAAGCGGTTCACCCGGTACAGTCAATTGAGGTTGAAGGGGTTAATGATCGATCTCAATTAGCTCGATTAGAGCGAGCTTTTCAAACTGCTCAAGCTGACCGTTTATTAAAGCAAGGTGTTATGCTGCGTGATCCTAGCCGATTTGATCTTAGAGGGTCATTACAATGTGGTATGGATGTTGAAATCGATACGAATGTGATTATCGAAGGTGATGTATCTTTAGGTGATAATGTTGTTATTGGAGCTGGCTCTGTTTTAAGAGATTGTGAAGTTGATGATAATACAATCATTAAACCTTATAGCATTATTGAAGGTGCGACTATTGGTGAAGATTGCTCGATTGGACCTTTTGCTCGGTTACGTTCAGGAACGGATTTACGTAATAACACGCATATAGGTAACTTTGTTGAAGTAAAAAACACGATGCTTGATGAGGGTTCAAAAGCTGGGCATTTAGCGTATTTAGGTGATACCCAAATAGGTAAACGTGTCAACATTGGAGCTGGTGCGATTACATGCAATTACGATGGTGCAAATAAGCATAAAACAGTCATCGATGATGATGTTTTTATTGGTTCGGATTGTCAGCTAATTGCACCTATCAATATTGCTAAGGGTGCAACGATTGGTGCTGGTACAACATTAACATCAGATGTGACTCGTAATGATTTAGTCATAACAAGATCTAAAGAGCGTCGGATTGCTAACTGGCAAAGGCCAACGAAGAAATAACATGTAATAAAAAAGGTCGCATATGCGACCTTTTTTATTACATTGTTAACTTCTTTTCGAGAAATCTAACGGCTTGAGATACTAGTAAAATTAATATTAGATACTCTAATACTAAGAAGGAATAGATCTCTAAAGGAAGGTATTCACTCGTAACAAGTTCATTTGCTCTTCGAGTTAGATCGTTTAAACCAATAACACTGACTAATGAACTCATTTTTAGTATATAAACAAACTGATTCCCAAGAGGTGGTAGCATATGTTTGAGTGCTTGAGGTAAAATAATATAGCGCATCGTATCTTTATTGCTAAAGCCAAGTGATTTAGCCGCTTCATGTTGACCCTTTGGGACAGCTTGTATTCCCCCTCGAAAGACTTCTGCCATAAACGCACTTTCAGCGATACTTAATGTTATTACTCCAGCCCAAAAGTAATTGAGAGATAATTCAAATAAAGTTGGCATGCCGTAGTAAACCCAAAGAAGCAAAACTAATACAGGGATTGAACGGAATACCTCGACATAGACTCTATTTATTGCTCTTGGTAACCAATGCTTGGACAATGACAGCATCGCAATAATCAGTCCGAGGAACATTGCGAGTAACATACTAAGTACAGAAACATTTATCGTGTCGATAAAGCCGTGAGTTAGAAACTTTAAATTGTTTTGTCCCTGCTCTGTGACTGGAGATAAAACGTACCACCCCCATTCATAATCTGAACACCCAGAAAGAAGTAGGGTTGTAGTTATAATAAATAGGCGAATAATCATGTCAAACATCCTTGCTGACTAAAATTTTTATATTGAACCTGTTATGGTAACAAGGTTTTAAAAAGGATACTTAACAATTAAGGAAGATCATATGAAAAAGTTATTACTCATAACAACATTAGCTATTGTTAGCTCTTTTAATGCAATAGCAGAAAGTCAGTTAAATAAAATCTTAAACAATGGAGTATTACGTGTTGGTACAACGGGTGATTGGAATCCTATGTCACTAAAAGATCCAACAACGAATACTTATAAAGGCTATGATATTGATGTGATGAATGAGCTAGCGAAAGATATGGGTGTTAAAGTTCAATTTGTTGCAACTGACTGGAAAACTTTGGTTAATGGTATCAAAGCTGACAAGTATGATTTAACTGGTAGCGCTTCATTAAATATGTCAAGAGCAAAGGTTGCCGGCTTTAGTCAGCCTTACTTTTACTTATCATTTGTTCCGGTCATTCAGAAAAAAGATAAAGAGAAGTTTACCGATTGGGTTGATTTTGATTCTGAAAATGTGAAGGTTGCTGCAACATTAGGTACAGTGCAAGAAAAGATGGTTAAAGAGTTTTTTCCTAAGGCTGAGCATATTGTTATTGAAGCTCCAGCACGTGATTTTCAAGAGTTATTAGCAAGACGAGCTCAGGTCTCAGTAACGTCTAATGTGGAAGCAGCTACATTAATTCAACGCTTTAAGCAATTAGCTATTGTGCCTGTATCTGAACCTCGTAGTCGAACTCCTATTGCAATGCTCTTACCACAAGACGATCAAGTTTGGATAAATTACATTAACCACTGGATTAAGCTCAAGGAAACACAAGGGTTCTTTGATAAAACAGCTAAAAAGTGGGGGTTAGAAACTCAGTAATATTGCGATGGGATATAAGCCACCATCGCTCTGGTGGCTTATTCATATATTGGATAGTTACGATGATGGTCGTTCAAAAATAGTAGCAATGCCTTGGCCTAATCCAATGCACATAGTAGCTAGACCATATCGACATTGTTGAGATTCCATTAGATGTATTAATGTTGTCGATATTCGGGTACCAGAACAGCCTAGAGGGTGACCAAGCGCAATCGCTCCTCCATTGAGATTTACAGTGTTCTCAATATCATTAATACCTAACTCTTTAATGCAAGTTAATGCTTGAGCGGCAAAAGCTTCATTAAATTCAAAAATATCAATATCATTAATATCCATATTAGCTCTTTGCAATGCTTTTCTTGTGGCCGGTATAGGGCCATACCCCATGGTTGCAGGATCACACCCAGAGACAGCCATTGATTTTATGTAAGCTTTTATTGGTATATCCAATTCTTGAGCTTTCTTTTCGCTCATAATCAACATGGCACTTGCTCCATCAGAGATAGCGGATGATGAACCTGCTGTAATCGTTCCATTTATGGGATCAAATACAGGGGGAAGTGCAGCTAGCTTCTCTACGGTAGTCTCTTTTCTAATGACTTCATCCTCTTCTAACAAAAATAGACCACCTTCTTTGTTATGCCCCAAGGTTGGAATGATTTCTTGAGAGAACAAGTTATTTTGAGTTGCAAGGGCTGCTCGTTGATGTGAACGAGCTGCGAATAAATCTTGTTCCTCACGAGGTATATCGTATTGCTTTGCAAGCATTTCTGCGGTTAATCCCATCATCCCCGATGCTTTAGCGGTTGTCTTTGTTAGTTGAGGGTGGAAATCAATACCATGAGTCATCGGAATATGCCCCATATGTTCGACTCCACCGACAATACAAATATTAGCATCACCTGTAGCAATAGCTCGGCTAGCATCATGAAGAGCTTGCATTGAGGAGCCACATAGGCGATTTACGGTGACCGCTGCAATTGTTTTAGGCAAATTCGCGAGAAGAGCAGCATTACGTGCAATATTAAACCCCTGCTCTAATGTCTGTTGTACACATCCCCAATATATATCTTCAATTTCTTCTGGGTTAATAGAAGGTGCTCTTTTTAATAAGCTACTCATTAAGTGAGCAGAGAGTGTTTCAGCTCTGACATTTCTATATGCTCCACCTTTGGATCTAGCCATGGGTGTTCTAATGCAGTCAACAATAACGACTTTATTCATGATATATCCCCTTTGCTATTGCTGATTGATTTGCGAGTCATAAAAATTTTTGCCTTCATTGATCATGTTCTGAATAATTATAGGAGCATGATATAGAGGGCCTAAGTGCTGGTGCCTTAGGGTCATGTCTAAATATTCCTCTAGTCCTATTTCGTCTAAATATCGGCAAACACCCCCTTTAAAAGGAGGAAATCCAAGACCATAAATTAGCGCCATATCAGCTTCTTCTGGTGAGTTTATAATATTTTCTTGCAAGCAATGAAGAACTTCATTAATCATCGGGATCATCATTCGTTCGATGATAATTGATTCGTTACTTTTTTTAGTGGGTACATTGAGCTTGAGAGTTTGATATATCGCGTTATCAAATGACTTTATTGGTTTGCCTTTTTTATCTTCTGTGTATTGGTAAAATCCAGTGGAGTTTTTTTGTCCAAATAAATTGGATTTAAATAGATTATCTATTGGGTTGTTATGAAGAGGGAGCATGCGTGTGGGGTAACCATCTTCCATTACTTTTTGAGCGTGGTATGCGGTGTCTAACCCAACAACATCTAATAGGTATGCAGGCCCCATTGGCCATCCAAATCCCTCTTCCATTGTCTTATCTATTGTTTTTATATCTTCACCATCATGTAGTAGTAAGCAAAATGCTGAAAAATAAGGGAATAGAACACGATTAACGAAAAAACCAGGACAATCATTAACGACTATTGGAGATTTACCTAATTTTGAAGCTAATGATACGACGGTATTAATAGTTTCTTCAGTGGTATATGTACTACGTATTACTTCCACTAGAGGCATTCTATGTACTGGGTTAAAAAAGTGCATACCACAAAATCGAGTCGGGTCTTGAAGACTTTTTGATAACGTAGATATAGGTATTGTTGATGTATTTGATGTGATTACTGTATTTGAATCGCAATGCTTTTCTATGTCTTGTAGTACCGAGCTTTTTATTTTAGGGTTTTCAGTTACAGCTTCAATGATGACATCAGAATTTGATATATCACTAATATTGAGAGTGGGAGTCATATGGTTCAGAGTTGCTGATAGTTCCATACCACTTATTTTCTTTCGAGAAAGTTGCTTATTTAGAAGCTTACTGGCCTCTGTTAATCCTAAATCTAGAGAAGATTTTTGAATGTCTTGTATGGATACATGAAACCCTTTACTTGCAGCTTGGTAAGCGATGCCTCCTCCCATTATACCAGCCCCTACAATACTTACATGTTTTGGGGAGGTTATTGTGGATTTAAGGACCTTTTTTACTTTGGATTTTACATATTGATCACTTAGAAATAACCCAACCATAGCCCGTGATTCACTTCCTTTGATAAGTGTCATAAAGTGAGTTCGTTCTATATTTAATGCTGTATCTCTTGTGTGATTTTTTGCTTCTTCGATAGCTTTAATTGCCATTAATGGCGCAGGGTAGTGATTCCCTACTTTTTGCTGTACTAGTGCTTTCGCGGTTTTAAAGCTCATTTCGGCTTCAATTGCTGATAGTGATAGACTCGATATTTTTTGGTTTCTTCTTTCTTTCCAATTTAATTTATTATCTATTGCTAATTGTAAGG
>JAOICL010000067.1 GCA_028131545.1 Vibrio sp.
ATCATGCTTAAATTGATTACATTAGTCATGAGCATGGCACCTTATGGTGTGTTTGCGCTAATGATTCAATTGGGTGCAACATTGGATTCTCAAACGATTCTTTCTGTTGCGGGTTATGTGGCGTTGGTTGTTGCGACCTTAATCTTTTGGATCTTTGTCGTTTACCCATTGTGGGTTCAATTATTTACAGGTATACCAGCAACGAAATTCATTCGAAAAACACGTGAGCAGGTCTTATTTTCGTTATCGACAGCCAGCTCAAATGCGACCATTCCAGTCACTATGCGTACATTAACGGATAAACTTGGAGTATCGAATTCGATTGCGAGCTTTGGTGTACCACTGGGTGCCACGATGAATATGTCAGGTGCTCTGTTTATATTGCTATTGCGACAATCTTTTGTGCGAATGCATTTGGCGTTACAATTGAAACGGGCGATCTCTTTGCCTTTGGCTTTACGGTACTATTGCTGTCTATCGGTGCCGGTGGTGTACCCGGTGGTGGTATTGTGATGATCGGTGTGTTGTTACATCAATTTGGTATTCCAGCTGAAGCATTGGCGATTGTTGCTGCGGTTGACCGCATCTGTGATATGTTCTGTACATCCGCAAACGTTGTTGGTGATACCGCGGTAACAACGATTGTTGCAAAAACGGAAGACGATATTGATATCGAATCAGCGAAGTCATAGAAATTCTGTCATTGTTTTTAGACGTTAAGTCTTTTAAAGGGCTGACTTTATTTTCATGATGACCGTTCTTGTTATATAGAAAGCGGAGGCACTATTTGTGCCTCCGCTTTTTTCTTTTGTGATGAAAAAAATTAGATTTTTTTATTTGGAGCCTTGAAAAGTAATTTTACGCCCTAATCTATGGTGCATAACAAAATCAAACATGAATAGGTCGTACTACGATGACGTGTTTGCAGAGAGCACTAGTTCATAAGTAATGTGTTAGCCCTCCTTAAAAAGGGAATTACCTTGTCAAAAGGAACATTTACTTACACAGGTGAAATTGCCTTGGCATGGTGTAACGCACTTCTTAAAAAAGAATAGTGTTTGGGGTTGAAGCCCAATTCTCTGTCCCCATATTAGGGGTAATTAGACTTTAAGCATATTAAATATTGGAGATAGCCAGATGGGTAATACTAATTCTTGTGTTTCTGTACTAGACGGCGACAAACCACGCGTAATCGAAAATGCGGAAGGTGAGCGTACAACGGCATCGGTTGTTGCTTACACTGATGGTGAAACGTTAGTGGGTCAACCAGCTAAGCGTCAAGCGGTAACTAATCCAGAAAACACGCTATTTGCAATCAAGCGTCTGATCGGTCGTCGTTTTGAAGACGAAGAAGTTCAACGTGACATCGAAATCATGCCTTACAAAATTGTAAAAGCAGATAACGGTGATGCATGGGTTGAAGCGAAAGGCAACCAAATGGCTGCTCCTCAAGTTTCTGCTGAAATCCTGAAAAAAATGAAAAAGACAGCTGAGGATTTCCTTGGTGAAGAAGTAACCGGTGCCGTTATCACAGTTCCTGCTTACTTTAACGATGCTCAGCGTCAAGCAACAAAAGATGCAGGCCGCATTGCAGGTCTAGAAGTTAAGCGTATTATCAATGAACCAACAGCCGCTGCACTGGCTTACGGTCTTGATAAAAACGGTGGTGATCGCACTATCGCAGTATACGACTTAGGTGGTGGTACATTCGATATGTCTATCATCGAAATTGATGAAGTTGATGGCGAGAAAACATTCGAAGTACTAGCAACGAACGGCGACACGCACTTAGGTGGTGAAGATTTCGATAACCGTATGATCAACTACTTAGTTGGAGAGTTTAAGAAAGAGCAAGGCATCGATCTTAAAAACGATCCTCTAGCAATGCAACGTGTTAAAGAAGCGGCAGAAAAAGCGAAGATTGAGCTTTCTTCTACTACGCAAACCGACGTTAACCTACCATACGTAACGGCTGATGCGACTGGTCCTAAGCACATGAACGTAAAAGTGACGCGTGCAAAACTGGAATCTTTAGTTGAAGACTTAGTTCAACGTTCTCTTGAGCCTTTAAAAGTTGCTCTTGCTGATGCTGACCTATCTGTTAGCGAAATCACTGACGTTATCTTGGTTGGTGGTCAGACTCGTATGCCAATGGTTCAAGCGAAAGTTGCTGAGTTCTTCGGTAAAGAAGCACGTCGTGATGTGAACCCTGATGAAGCGGTTGCGATGGGTGCTGCTGTTCAAGGCGGTGTACTAGCTGGTGATGTGAAAGACGTACTTCTTCTGGACGTTACTCCACTGTCTTTAGGTATCGAGACAATGGGCGGCGTAATGACTAAGCTTGTTGAGAAAAATACAACGATTCCAACAAAAGCGAATCAAGTATTCTCAACAGCAGAAGACAACCAGAATGCAGTAACGATTCATGTACTTCAAGGTGAGCGTAAGCAAGCGATGTACAACAAGTCTCTAGGTCAATTTAACCTAGAAGGTATTCAAGCTGCTGCACGTGGTATGCCTCAAATCGAAGTAACATTCGACCTTGATGCGGATGGTATCTTACATGTTTCTGCTAAAGATAAGCAGACAGGTAAAGAGCAGAAGATCACAATCCAGGCATCTGGTGGTCTGAGCGATGACGATATCGAGAAAATGGTACAAGAAGCTGAAGCGAACAAAGAAGCGGACAAAAAGTTCGAAGAGTTAGTAACAGCACGTAACCAAGCGGATCAAATGATTCACGGTACTCGTAAGCAAGTTGAAGAAGCAGGCGAAGCATTACCTGCAGAAGAAAAAGACAAGATTGAAGCCGCAATTAAAGAGCTAGAAGAAGTGAAAAACGGTGAAGATAAAGAAGCTATCGACACTAAAGTTCAAGCGCTAATGCAAGCAGCTCAAAAACTGATGGAAATCGCTCAACAGCAAGCTCAAGCTCAAGGCGGTGCTGATGCTGGTCAACAGCAGCAAGCATCACAAGATGATGACGTTGTAGACGCTGAGTTTGAAGAAGTTAAAGACGACAAAAAATAATCCACTGTGATTATTGATACTCACTATTAGAGTACTATCGTTTCAACGGGCGTCTGGGGTAACTCAGACGCCCGCTTTTATATAATTATCACCTTGATAATGATTTGAGAGACAGGCATGTCAAAACAAGATTATTATGAAGCGCTTGGCGTAAGCCGTGATGCTTCTGAACGAGAAGTAAAAAAAGCGTATAAGCGCTTAGCCATGAAATACCACCCGGATAAAAATCCAGGTGATGCGGCAGCAGAAGCCAAATTTAAAGACATCAAAGAAGCCTATGAGATCTTAACTGATGCTCAAAAACGTGCGGCTTATGATCAATATGGTCATGCTGCCTTTGACCAAAGCCAAGGTGGTTTTGGCGGCGGCGGCGGCGGTGCTGACTTTGGCGATATCTTCGGAGATGTTTTTGGCGATATCTTTGGCGGTGGCGGCGGTCGTCGTGGCGGTGGTCGTCGTGCTCAAAGAGGCTCTGATCTTCGTTACAATATGGAATTAACGCTAGAAGAAGCCGTTCGTGGTGTATCTAAAGAAATAGAAGTACCAACGTATACGCATTGCGATCCATGTGAAGGAACAGGGGCAAAGAAAGGCTCTTCACCAGAAACATGTAGTACCTGTGGCGGTCATGGTCAAGTTCAAATGCGCCAAGGTTTCTTTGCTGTGCAGCAGGCTTGTCCAACTTGTCATGGTAAAGGTCAGATCATTAAAGATCCATGTGGCGTATGTCATGGTCAAGGTCGTAAGCAAGAAACAAAAATCCTCAACGTTAAAATTCCAGCGGGCGTTGATACCGGCGATCGCATTCGTTTAGCCAGTGAAGGTGAAGCAGGTGAACACGGTGCTCCAGCGGGGGATCTTTACGTTGAAGTTCATGTTCAAGAGCACCATATTTTTGAACGTGATGGCAACAATCTTTACTGTGAAGTTCCGGTGAGCTTTACCATGGCGGCGTTAGGCGGTGAAGTCGAAGTACCTACTCTGGATGGTCGAGTCAGTCTTAAAGTTCCATCAGAAACACAAACGGGTCGTATGTTCCGTATGCGTGGTAAAGGAATTAAAGGCGTTCGTGGTGGTGGTATTGGCGATTTAATCGTTAAATTAGCGGTAGAAACGCCAGTCAACTTAAGCTCAAAGCAAAAAGAGCTGTTACGTGAATTTGAAGAATCTTGCGGTGGTAGCAATGCTGAAAAGCATAAACCAAAATCAGAAGGTTTCTTTAGTGGCGTGAAAAAGTTTTTTGATGACTTAGCCAGCTAATCGAGTCTTATCACTAAGACACACTAAAACCCGTCATACCGTTTAACTCGAAAGAGAAAAACGGTATGACGGGTTTTTTATATCAACTATTTACCCATTAAACTATCAACTTATTAAACTATCAACTTATTAAACGATTAACCCATTAAGAAAAAAGAAAGCTATAAACTGCAATTGGCTGAACCATTAATTGAGCCATCAGGTAAGCCAGTTAACGAGCCACAGACATCATTGGTTTGAACTCCTTGAGCAATAGCCCCAACAACATAGACGTAGTCAGCATGACTCAAATTGATCTCAAGACTGTATCGACTGGTATCACTATCACAAATTAAGCAGGTGCCACCCGATATAATATCGGCGTCACTGTAGCTACCATCATAACCGTGCTCTAGCGCTAATTGAATTTTGGCGATGTCAGCCACCGCCACATCTCGATGAGATTCCATCACAAAGTTTTGATAAGCAGGATAAGCCACGGCGCTGAGTATGCCGATAATGGAGACGGCGATCAATAACTCGACCAATGTCATACCTTGGCTAATTGTTAAGCATTTGTTGCAATTAATCTTTCGAATCATTTCCAGCACTCCCTAATTTATACTCCTCTCATTCTTAGTAACTGTTAGGATGAGAGCAAGAACAAAATGCGTCATCGCATTGTTTTATAAGGAATATGGGAAATGAATCGCGGATTTACCTTGATAGAGCTGTTAATTACCATTGTTGTGTTAAGCGCACTTCTCGCTTTCGCATTGCCAAATTATTCCAGTTTGACGGCTCAAAATAAAATCAAACAATTAACCGAATCGTTACAAACCTTTATGGTCACCGCCAAATCAGAAGCCGTCTTTCGTAATCAAGACTTGTACATTCATATTGTCTCGATGGCCTCTGGAACCACAGAGACCTCGGGAGAATGGTCATTGGAATTAAGCGACTCTAATACGCTAGGTTCGCCTCCTATCATGACGTTTTCTGGGGCGCGATTCGGCCATCTCGCGGTATCGCATAATTATACCTCTGATCAAATTACCATTAATGGCACACGCGGAAAAATCAGCAAAAGTGGTTTTCTAGGTATGTACGATATTGCGGATTCTTCAAAGGTCGTCAAAGTGGCAGCGAACAGTGGTCGTGTACGAGCATGCAGTGACGGTGGCGATTATTATGGGTATAAAACATGTTAAGTCGATTCCATCGCGTGATTAATTTGAGAACCGTTAATCAGAGCGCAGTTAACCAAAGAAACGCTCACCAGAAGAACGTTAATCAAAAGAAAGCCAATCAAAAGAAAGCTAACCAGCGAATGACTAAGCAACGAACAGCCAAGTCGCTGAAAAAACAGCAGTACGGAGCGTCTTTGATTGAATTTATGATTGCTTCCCTTGTGGGGGTCATCGCAATCGGCATGATCGGCAGCATTTTTATTCAAGGACAAAAGTTGGCAACGGAGCGGGGAAAAGATTTACTGCTTTTACAAAGCCTGTCGAGCACATTACAACAAATTAAAGAAGATGCGCAGCGTGCTGGTTATAACGGCAGCGAAGGGTCTTCATTGGTATTATCGGGTGCATCAAGCGTATTGCATGCCGACAATGACCTTTTGGCCTATGTTTTTAAAAACACATCGGGTGAGTATCAGCATGTTGCGTATAAGTTCGTGAGCAGTGCGAATTCGTTGCAGTTTTGTGATTCAGTTTCTTCTGCTCAATATACTCTATCGGATGTTCAAAACTTAACGTGTTATGACCTATTTGAACCCACACAAATTACCGTTAGCAACGTGAGTTTGACCCAATATGAGTTGAATAACACCGGGGTCAGCAGCGCCATTACGACCATTAATGTGTTCGCAACACTCACCAATGACACCAGTGTGACTCGTGGTGTGCAAATCGATATTAAAAGTAGGAATTGGCAATGAAAGGGACGTCTTCTTTACAGAAACAAAAGGGCATAGCGACGCTTTTAGTGACGAGCCTATTGGTGTCATCGGCGTTGGTGGTTTCGATGAGTTCTTATAAAAATGTGTTTTATCAAATCAAGCGTGCTCAAAATGAAGTCAAATCAAGGCAAAGTCACTGGATGGCAGAAGGGGGATTAGAGTGTGCGTATGCTCAATATCAACTGAATGGCGCCATACCGACTTCTTTAACGGATTGTGGTTCAGGGTTAGCTAACTCGATGACAATGACAACAGGAACGGAAGGAATTGTCGTTACCAGTGCTAATGAATACGCAGGTTTACATAAGGTCATCCAAGGTGGTGGGTCTATTGGTAATGGGGCGATTCAAACCACAGCGGACTTGTATTTTAGGGGTTCGGTGAATTTTTATGTTCCGGATCCCGGTGATTTTAATACAACGGAAGATGGTTGGGAGTGCACGGTTCTTAAGTACAAATCTAGAGTGCATCTTAATGCTAGTGCCACTAACTCTGGATTAAAATTTAGCAATTATGACCCTTTTGAGGATTTTGATTCTCAAGCATATGGGGATAAGGATTGCGCTGCTTCGCATAAGACGAATGGTGGTGGCAGTGCAGAGCTCAATGCAACGTTACCTTCAACGGTGAAAAATGATTTTCAACATGATCCTAATTTATCACTCTTTGATTCTTTTTTTGGAGTGAGTAAATCTGCACATGATACTATTAGAGATAATGGGAAATTTGCTGTTCTGTATGGTGTCGATGTCACTAGCTCGGCACCGTTAGCTTTAAAGGATCCTGACACTGGCGTAGTTGGGACCACCACTGGGTATGTAACCGTAAAAAAAGTGCCTGAGTGTGGAAAAGCAATCGCTGAAAAAATTTCAAAAGACAAAGAAAGGTTCATCTGGGTCGAAGGAGGGTGTGAAATTTCTTCCGAAAATTATAATTCATTAGTAGCAAAAACGCAGTCAGAAAAGGACGGGGTATTGATCGTCGTTCATGATGGCATATTAAGCATTATGAATGAGGGAACTCATAATTCAGAAGGTCAGGGAAGCGGCAATGCGAATGGTAGCCCAAGCAATGCATTTAAAGGTGTGATATTTCATTTTAATCATAATTATAAGCCAAGCTTTAATGATTGGATGTTGTATTCGGGCGCGAATAAAGTTATTAATGCTTCCTCTCCTGTGTTTCCTCTCGAATATCGTCAAAATGCTGCATTTTATCAGCATGGCTCACCAACGGCCGAAGGCGGAACTTTTTTAGATTTACCGAATCAATCAGCGCTTTATAATGCCTCTCTTGCCTATTATTATAACCGAGACATCATTAGTAGTTTACAAGGTGAGTTAACGGAGCAACGTTGGCAAAAAGGATCGTGGTATGCAAACTGATCGCCAAGCACAGCAAGGTTTTAGCTTAATCGAAGTCATGCTCTCTTTTATTATTATTGGCGTCGGGGCATTGGGGTTAATTAAGCTGCAAACTTTTGTCGAACAACGCGCCGATTATGCCGAGCACAGTATGGAGGCGCTGAACTTAGCCGAACAAAAGTTAGAATGGTTTCGAACGCGCGGAGCATCATCAGCTCTATCCACCATTAGTGCGGCGGATTTTACAACCGATATCGTCAGTGGTAACACAGTGAGCGGTGAATACACCGTCGATTGGACGGTACCCGCCGCGACGGTATCGGGATCATTAAAAACCATTACCATTGATGTGTCTTGGACGGATCGCTTTCAGGCGACACAAACGGTCACCTTACAAACGATGATCTCGCAATACAGTGAATTTGAATAATCAGAGACTTTTCTTGGGTACGGTGCGCTCTTCGGCTATGATTACGGCAGTCATTTTACGGAAAGAAGCGTCATAGCGCTGAATACCATTATGCCAAAATCTGAACACGTGCTTTCGGTTGGTCACTCTGATCATCAACCTCCAGAAACAAAATGGTCTGAAGACGATAGGGCGTTTATGCGCCAAGCTATGCATCTAGCCAAAGAAGCGGAATCACACGGTGAAGTCCCGATCGGGGCGGTATTAGTGAAAGAAGGCAAGGTGATTGCAACGGGCTACAATCAATCGATCATGAATCATGATGCGACGGCTCATGCAGAAGTGCAAACGTTACGTCAAGCAGGCCAAGTCTTAAATAATTATCGTTTACTCGACACCACACTTTATGTCACCTTAGAACCCTGTCCAATGTGTGCAGGCGCATTATTGCATAGCAGGGTTAAACGCATTGTCTTTGGGGCGCCAGACTTAAAAGCCGGTGCTGCTGGAACGGTACTGAATCTATTTGATAGTCAAGCGTCGTATCATTACGCAACCGTGGAAGGCGGGCTGCTGGAGCAGGAATGCCGAGCTCAATTACAAGCCTTCTTTAAAAGAAGGCGTAAAGAAATCAAAGAAGCGAAAAAGAAAGCCAAAGCTAGGGGATGTTGACCTTTCAAGATGTTTTTTGCTGCAATTTGTTCGTGTTTTATACAAGGCAATGTAAGTGAAGTAGAGTTATTCTCTATAAACG
>JAOICL010000068.1 GCA_028131545.1 Vibrio sp.
TGTACACAAAGAGAATCCTAGCAACATTCATCACTCTCGCTCTCCACTCCGTATCTTCTCAAGCAGCAACAGTGCCTAATAATGTGACTCTCGCAGAAGATCAAAATTTTGTACGCGGTAATGGTGCAGAACCTGAAAGCCTTGATCCTGGTTTGATCGGCTCGGGTGGCCCTGATGAAATTATTGTCAATGATATGTTTGAAGGGTTAGTGCTTGAAAATGGACTTGGTGAAACAATACCAGGTCAAGCGGTATCATGGTCGATCTCCGAAGATCAAAAGAAAATTACCTTTCAGCTTAGAGAAGGCATTACATGGTCTAATGGGGATGCGATCACAGCTGATGATTTTGTTTTTGCTTGGCAGCGAGCGATTGACCCAAAAACAGGTAATACCACAAGTTTTTATTTTGAAACAGCCAATGTACAGAATGCATCCGATATTATATCAGGTAAAAAAGCTCCTTCTGAGCTAGGGATTAAAGCACTAGACAATCGCACATTGGAAATCACATTATCACAACCAACGCCTTACTTTGTAAGTTTAATGACGGTAAAAACCTTTTATCCAGTGCCGAAAGCAATCGTTGAGAAATACGGTAATAATTGGATGAGAGAAAGCAACATTGTCACAAATGGTGCTTATACCTTGAGCCGATGGGTTCCGAATGAATACATTGAAGTTACGCGTAATGAAAAGTATTGGGATAATGAGAATACCGTGATTAATCAAGTCACTTATTTAGGCTTATCTTCACAAAATGCTGAGTACACGCGTTATCAAGCTGGAGAGATTGATATGACGAATCGTGTTCAATTAGAACAGTATCAACGTCTAATCAAAGAAAACCCAGAACAAATAGATGCTTTGCCATTATTAGGGAGCTATGTGTACAGCTTCAACCACAATAAGCCGCCATTCAATAATGTTGTCTTAAGAAAGGCACTGAATATGGCGATTGACCGTAATATTCTAGTGAATAAGATCACTGGGCAAGGGGAAAAAGCCGCTCATAGTGTTGTACCTAATGTCATTCCGGGTTATGAAGGGCCAGTTCCAGCGTATTCGACATTATCGATGAAAGAAAGAGTAAAGGAAGCGGAAGCATTACTGAAATCAGAAGGGTATGATTCGTCGAATCCTTTAACTTTTACGCTGTTATATAACACGAGTGAGAACCATAAAAAAATTGCGATTGCTTTAGCCTCTATGTGGAAACCATTAGGTGTGAAAGTTGATCTGGAAAATATGGAATGGAATGCGTACAAGTCCGCGAAGTCGTTAGGCGATTTTCAAATAGTACGTTCATTTGCATTTGGTGATTACCTAGAGCCTTCTTCGATCTTAGCCAGTTTTACGTGTCATCATGTTGAAAATGAAAGTGGGTATTGTAATGATAAATTCGATGCTTTGATGACTCAAGCCGCCAATACCCCTGATCGCAGTGATCGTTTTGAGTTGTTTTCTCAGGCAGAAACCCTATTAATTGAAGATTCCGTAGCCCTTCCTTTATATCAGTATAATCATACTCGTTTGATTAGACCGACTCTCAAAGGATTCCCGGAAAATAATCCAAAGGGAAATATTTACGCCAAGGATATGTACTTCATTTCCGCGAAATAACCCTTTGTGACGTGGTAGGTGTATGAATGTATGACAGATAGCGCAGCCAATGGTTGCGCTATTTTTTATATCTAAGAAGAGGTTTTCTTAACTCACCTTAGCTCGATAGAGTGTATTTCAGTATCTCGATGACCTGCGAGGGTGAGGTTGCCCAGCCTTGAGCAGAGGCATCCACTTCTTTTAATGGATGAATGATGCTTTCGTCATGCAAAGTAATATAAGGTTTACCCAAAGCAGCGCAAAATCCAGCATCAAAAGCGGCGTTCCACTGCTTATATTGATTACCAAAACGAATAATCGCTAAATCACATTGCTTAATGGCATTTTGAGTACGTATCGCATTGATTTTAGCGGATTGATTATCACGCCAAAACCCATCTTCAGGGAGACGTAGCACATCACCAGCCGCATCGCTGCTCTCATGATTGGTTACAGCACTGCTAAAAGAGATGTTTAGCCCTAATTCATCGCAACCTTGAATGATTTCTTCTCGCCATTGCGTATGGATTTCCCCAGATAAATAAACATGAAAAGTCATTGTGTCATTCCTTGTGTAAAGGGTTATTTCACCGCTGTGTGATCGCGGTTATTGTCATTGTTGAGCCTTACAATCGTAATAATATTCATAATGATAAGGCTCGCTTCAAGTAAACTACCACCAATGCTACCAGTGATGACGTTGTTTATTAACCATAATGAGGCGCCCATCATAAAACCGAGCCGTAATTTAATGCCATCCCAAGAAAACAGTGCGTAAGTTCCTATTGAAGAGCCAATGATGGCGAGTAAATTATAATAAGAGGTGGCCAAATACAGGCCTATGATGATGAGAGTGGTAATGCATAACAAGCATAGCCAACGCGTTTTACCGAATCGCAGTGCGAGGTAATTTCGAATAGAGGATAAACCACTGGAAAAGGCAGAGGTATCATTCCCTAGAAGAATAAAGTGCATAGAATGAATGATATAGAATGCGATCAGCGAATGTTTCATTCGAGAATCATTCTTTTGAGCCATGCTATACACACCTAGCGCAAAACTAACAAACCCTAATGTTTGACCAATTAGAATGACATCCAAAGAAAGTGTTCCTTACTATGATAGGGTTTAGACGGTAAGGCTTAAGATTGAGAGCCTTAGGCTTGCATTACGGGGGTAAATAGGTGGTGCGACATCAGCGTTTTGCGAAATGTGTTTGCTGAGCTAACTTTGTTACCTACATAGGTAACCATAAAGTCTATACTCAATCAATATACCTGTCTGATTTTATATTGACTCAAAATGAACAAAATAGATAAAAAGAAGCGCTTAATGGAGAAAGCCATGCGAAGGCCAATCAATGGCTATACTGTCCGAGAATTTTTGTTAGCGTTAGCCATTCTAGCGATCACCACGGTCATTATTATACAGCAAAATGGTCCGATTCTTCAGGAGCAAAAACGTGTCGAACAAAAAGCCAGTGCGATGTTTGCTGCTGATAAGTGGTTAAGTAAACAATCACGTTGGCCTGATATTGGTGATGAAGAGATTGATTTTCCAGTCAATGGCGTAGACTGGAAGATTGTGTCTTCAGTACGAGAAACGGAATCGGATAGTATAAGAAAGCATGTTGTGAAGGTGTACTATGCCGATGATGAAGTTGAACTTGGTAATGAAAAAACCATTTGGGCAAGATTAGTTGTATACCGAGGACGCTATCAATGAAAAGAGGACATAGAAAACGAGCACCGATCAGTTGGCGTTTGATGCTTGTTTTTATCATTTTAGCGGTCACTACCGTTTACGGTGTTAATTGGGCTGTTAAAATATTTCATAATACCGCGACGAGCTATCGTCTCATTGAGCAGGTGAGAGAGCGCTATTATGAACAAAGTGCTATCGCGTTTGCAGAAACTCAGCTGTATGAAGAATCTGCTCATAATGACATCGATTCACTGAGTGACTCATGGCATGAACCTGTCACGATCAAGAATAGATATGGTGACTTAGTTACCGTGGTTATTGAAGATGCTCAATCGAAGCTCAATATTAACAATTTAGTGACCTATCGACATACATTGAATCAAAATTCTAAGGTCATTCTTGAGAATTGGGCAAAGTCTCGTGGCTTTGATGATGACTTCATTTATTTCCTTGCTGAATATTTAGGTTGGAACCCACAAAAAGAAGGGGCTACCGGACGGTATCCAACGGGGTCAGAGCTTCCGCGCGATGAAGTCTTAGAAGATATGAATGAACTAAAAAATGTACCTAATTTATCTTCAGAAATTCGTTTTGCCCTATCAAAGGACTTTACTGCTTTGCCTGTATTTACATCAATTAATATTAATACGGCAACAAAAATGACATTACGCTCACTCAGTCTGGAATTAACCGATTATGATATTGATACAGTAAAAAAACAGCAGAAAAGACAACCAATTAAAGATGTAGAGAGTTATTGGGAAGCGGTCAGTCAGAAGTTTAAACAGACACCAGCGTCAATGAAGCGAATACTGTCTAATAATAGTGAATGGTTTTGGGTCAATATCAATATTATTATCGACGATAGGGTATATACCCATAAACACTTAACGCATAGACCCACCTTGAAAGACATGTCAGAAATTGGAAAGGATCAGTCATGAGTATTCAAATAAGAATGCAGGCATTACTTCCTTCTTTACCGCCGAGTGCCGTAAAGATTGCACAATATATTATTGAACACCCACATGATGTGGTTAATGCGTCATCTCAATCACTTGCTGCTTTGGCTGGGGTCAGTCAATCTGCTGTCAGTAAGTTTTTTCAAAAAGCTGGTTTTTCGTCGTACACCAATTTTAAAATTGAATTAAGTGAAGAACTTGGTCGTAAACGCTCTCAAGCGACGCAGCAATTACATAATGACATTTCGTTAGATGATCCGATGAATATTGTCATGCAAAAGCTCTTGAATGAAAAAGTGAATGCGGTTGAACAAACGTTATTGGCTTTGGATCAGCACTTTTTTAAAGATTTAATCGATATCATTTATCGCGCCCCTCGAATTCAAATTGTGGGCGTCGGTGGATCGGCACTGGTCGGAAAAGATTTTGCCATGAAATTACTAAAAATAGGCATGGCTGCGATCAGTGAGTTTGATATACATACCCAAATAGTGACGGCAACGGCTTTAACGTCTAACGATGTTCAAATTGTTATTTCGCACTCTGGGGAAACGAGAGATGTCAACTTTGCTGCCGAGCAAGCGATAAAAAGTGGCGCGACAGTTATTGCGTTAACGAATGTCTCTCACAGTTCTTTACGCTCTATCGCTACGTATTCTATTGATACTATTGCCGATGAATCACGCTGGCGGAGTTCTTCGATATCATCTAGAGACGCTCAAATGGCCGTGATTGATTTAATGTTTATGCGCCTTATTCAATTAAAAGGTGAAAAAGCAGAGAATTTAATCAAAAGTGGAGCACAAATTATTAATACAGTGAGCCGAAATCGATAAAGTTGCTGATTTAAAAAAATTTTATTTAAGGTTGTATGATAGAGGATCGTTATGATGTTTAATGCATTACTTCTCACACAGAATGATGAAGGTAAAACCCAAGCGTCAGTTCAGTCGATGGAATTGAGTGATTTACCCAATGAAGATGTGATCGTTAAAATCGATTATAGTTCACTTAACTATAAAGATGGTTTAGCCGTTACGGGTAAAGGAAAGATTATTCGTCAGTTTCCAATGATTCCGGGTATCGATTTGTCTGGAACGGTTGTCTCTTCATCAGATGATCGCTTCACTCAAGGTCAAAACGTTGTTTTAACGGGTTGGAGTGTTGGTGAAAAATATTGGGGCGGTATCTCACAATACGCAGCGCTTAAAGGGGATTGGCTCGTCCCTTTACCTGAGAAGTTGGATGCAAAACAATCAATGATGGTTGGAACGGCTGGCTTTACTGCGATGTTGTGTGTACAAGCGATCCTAGACTCTGGTGTTAAGCCTGAAGATGGCGAAATAGTAGTGACAGGAGCTAGCGGTGGAGTGGGGTCGGTTGCGATTACGCTATTGCATCAATTAGGCTATCGTGTTGTTGCCGTTTCTGGCCGTGTTGAAGAAAATGGCGAGTTATTGAAGCAGTTAGGGGCGACGCGAGTGATCGATCGTTCAGAGTTTTCAGAAGCAGCGAAACCACTAGAGAAACAATGTTGGGTAGGGGCAGTCGATACCGTTGGGAGCAACATGCTAGCGAAGGTGTTATCTCAGATGAATTATAACAGCACAGTGGCGATCTGTGGCTTAGCGGGTGGTTTTGACCTGCCAACAACAGTGATGCCGTTTATCTTACGTAATGTACGTTTACAAGGCGTTGATTCTGTTATGTGTCCTCAAGATAAGCGTATTGCCGCTTGGGAGTCATTATCTAAACTCTTACCACACAGTTTTTATGATCAGGTGTGCACTGAAGTTGGGTTATCCGACGTTGTTGAGTATGCCGATCGAATTACTCAAGGAAAAGTCACAGGACGTATTGTGATTAACCCTAATAAGTAAACGGTGCCATGGTATTACTGTAATGTAATGCCGCCTTGAACAGGGCAGTGATCACTGAGTTTAAATGCTAACACAGCAGCTTTGTCATAAAGCTGCTGTGTTGCGTTTTGAGACCGGATAGTCGGACTCGTGATGATATGATCGATTACATAACGGAATTTATGTGTTTTGTCGGATTTTTTATTGGAGCGAATAAGGCAGTTTGACAGTGTTTTTTTTGTCATTAAATTCGGCTTCGCTTGAATCGGTCGTGTAATATCTTTCCATAACCAATCTCCGTTATAAGACAAATTATGATTAAAATCACCTAAAACAACATACTGTTGTTGTTTCTTTTCTTTACTTATCATCCAATCGGAAAGGGATCGCCCTTGATCCTTTAATATTCTACATGATCGTTTATTGCGAAATGCACCAGTACATCCTGCTTTAAAATGAATAGATAAGACGTGTACTTCGTGGGCCGTATTGGGGTAAAGAGTAATATACGCTCCAAAACGAAGCTTCGATTTAGAATGTGGGAAGATGACATCGGTAGGATCCGATATTGGAATCCCTTTTTTTATGGCAAAGCCAGTATATTGATTGATCTCCTTGAACTGTAGGTCGGCATATTTCTTTGTCGAACGATCGGACAAAATAATCTCATAGCGTTCACCAAAAACAGCTTGAGCGGCAGCGATATCATTGATTTCTTGTAAAGCAATAATGTCAGCATTAAGGCCGTTCACGATCTGGTGTAATGCTTCAATGTCTTCCGGTGTTCTTTTTACAGGCGCCTTTTTATTTTCAGAAGAAAGCCATTCAATATTCCAAGTTGAAATCGTTAATGAGAGAGGAGGTTGATTGGCGAATGCAAGATTACTTAATCCCATAATGATAAGGAAAAAGACAAATAGGTTGACTCGAATGACACGGAAAAGCATACATAAACCAAGTGAGTACAAAGAAGTAACTATAGCATAATATCGAGTTGGCTTGACTAAGGTAGAACAGGGCAAGCTATACTTACAGCACAATTGTTTTCTGGATTGGAGTGAGATGATGAAATACGGTGCTTTACTATGGTGTTTTTGGTTACCCGTTTCGGCATTCGCATCAGAGACAGATGATGTGCAATCGAACACTTTAAACTTAGAACTGACAGGGGAAACATATAACCAAGCAGTATGTTGGTATGACAATAAAGCGTATAGCCGTGGTAGCGTTGTGACGGCAGGAGAGCTTTTGCTAAAGTGTGATGCAAAAACTCACTTTGAATTAAATGGCCCAGTGGAATGGAAAGAACTCACTAATAACGAGCAAGATGGCTCTAAGCCTATCCATACAAAAAATGAAGATGGCAGCTCTTATTTCCAACTGGGTGGTGATTAGCGAATAGTCTCTTATTGAGCTTACTTCAAGCACCTTAAACCGTGCTTGATGATATTATTCTTAATTAAGCAGCCAATTTTTCGTTACTTAAATAGCGATTCATTAGTTGACGGTTAAAGGCTTTATCTAATGCTTTGATTAATGAGTTAGCCGGTAACGCTTTTTTTGATGCCGTTTTTGATACAACCATTTCCGCTTTCTTTTGTAGCATCACCTTCGTTTTGCTTGAAATATTGTTTTCCAGTGTTGAAAGTGAGATATCTTTTGATAAGCAATTCTTCATTTGAGCAACGTTTGCCCAAAAGTACGCCAGCTCTTGGCATAAATCACATGTGTTTGCACGGTACGCGTTAACCACAGAGTTAATCGCTTCATCATTACCTGATTCTGCCGCTCTTTCTAGCCAATAGTAAGCCAGCTTTTCGTTCTTATCAGTACCAAACCCTTCTAAGTAACAGTTACCTAGCTTCGTGAAGCTTTCAATATGGTTCAGTTTAGCTGAATCAAGGAAAAGTTGAAAAGCAGCTGCCTTCTCACCGGATTCAATTGCAGTTTCTGCCTTGATATCGGCAAGCAGGAACATGGCCTTTGTATTATTCTGAGTGACCAGTGTCGCTAAATGATCTTTTGCTGCTGCAATATCTTGAGTGACGCCATCAGCATTATACAGTGTACGTGCGACTTCAATACGAGCATCAGCGTTACCGTTAATCGCCTTTAAGTAGTTCTCAGAATAGGCTACCAAGTTAGGGTAAGCTAATGACACGAAGGGTTCATCCGCCAAACTAATTAAACATTCCATTGAATCTTCACAGCCTAGCTCAATGGCTTTCTTCATATAAGGAAGAGACAGCTGTAGGCTTTGCTCGTTCACGATCGTTTCTTGTAACTCTTTTAATGTTTTTGGTTCGACTTTGTCCATCTCTCTTGGAGCTGGACGAACAATTTGATGGTATTGACGATCAGAAGAGATAACCGTAATGGCATTCTTTTTAGAGACAGCACGTAAAACCAATAAACTAGAAAGAAGGGTGATTACTAGTGCAAAAATAAATGTCGTCATCATAAAACCTCTCTTAATACGTAAGGGCAACTGGATACCAGTGAAAGCTCTGTAT
>JAOICL010000069.1 GCA_028131545.1 Vibrio sp.
GATGCCCTAGCGATCACCGATCATGACACGGTTGCTTCATTAGCCGAAGCAGAGCGCTATATTAAAGAAAAAGAATTAGGGATACGCCTAATTAAAGGCATCGAAATTTCGACGGTGTGGCAAAATAAAGACATTCATGTGGTTGGTTTAAATATTGACCCTTCTTCCGAAGCATTACAGGCTTTGATTAAAGAACAACAAAGCTATCGTAAAGAACGAGCGCAGCTCATTGCAAGCCGCTTGAGTAAAGCAACACGTGAAGGCGTATTTGAAGAAGTCCAAGCCATCGCAGGGGAGGCGCCTATAACACGTGCTCATTTTGCAAAGTGGCTCGTTGATAATGGGTACGCCAAAACCATGCAACAGGTGTTTAAAAAGTACTTAACGCGTAACAACCCAGGGTATGTTCCGCCGAATTGGTGTTCAATCTCTGATGCCGTTGATGCCATTCATAAAGCAGGAGGTGTCGCGGTACTCGCTCACCCCGCACGTTACCAATTGACTACAAAGTGGTTAAAGCGCCTGTTAGCGGCATTTGCAGAAGCAGGCGGAGATGCAATGGAAGTGGCGCAGCCGCAACAAAGTCAGCAAGAAAGACGCAACTTGGCTGATTATGCGATACACTACAAACTATTAGCTTCTCAAGGTAGTGACTTTCATTACCCTTCACCTTGGATGGAGTTAGGGCGTAATCTGTGGCTTCCTTCTGGTGTCACACCCGTATGGGCAGATTGGGGTATCGAGCGTTAACTCATTTAGCGTTAACGGATTGAACGTCAATTGATGACCTTTAACTCTACGAAAATATTAAATGGACAGGCAATATGAGTCAGTTTTTTTATGTGCATCCTGAAAACCCACAAGCGCGATTAATCAATCAAGCCGTTGCTATCATTCGTAACGGCGGAGTGGTTATTTATCCAACCGACTCCGGTTACGCATTGGGTTGCCAATTAGAAAATAAAACCGCATTAGAGCGAATTTGCCAAATTAGACGCTTAGACGATAAGCATAACTTTACTTTGTTATGTCGAGATCTCTCTGAGCTTTCTTTGTATGCTCGTGTCGATAATACCGCTTTTCGCCTACTGAAAAATAACACGCCAGGGCCTTATACCTTTATTTTTAAAGGTACGAAGGAAGTCCCACGTCGTTTAATGAATCCAAAGAAGAAAACGATAGGTATTCGTGTTCCGAATAACGTCATTGCTCTTGAGCTTTTGGAAGCCTTAGGCGAACCCTTGATGTCGACATCGCTTATCTTACCGGGCAATGAGCATACAGAATCCGACCCTGAAGAGATTCGCGATCAACTGGAACATGCCGTTGATGGTATCTTGAACGGAGGTTACTTAGGTGAGCAACCGACAACGGTGGTCGACTTTAGTGAAGATGAGGTTCAAATAGCACGTCATGGTGCAGGTGATACCACTCCTTTTGAGTAACGAATACGCCGACAATTAAAAGGTACATAGTTTTAACTAGAAAGAGTAAACATTATGTACCTTTTTTACTCCCTACAAGTACATCCCACTCATTCCTTACAAGTACACCTCATTCATGAGTCCAAGTCGTTGTTAATATTGATATTTCTTAACTAAAAAGTGACAATTGGCTTACCTTATCGTGACAAAATAACCCCCTAAAGACATTAAATTAACACGCTATTATTCTAACTCATTGGCGAAAGTGAATTTATGTCTTTAACAAAACAAGTCAGTATTATCTCTCTTACTGCATTGCTAGCAGCATGTGGTGGTGATGGCGGATCGGATTCTTCAAATTCTGGTCCATCAGCAAACAGTGGTTCATCGGATACCACGGTCGTGCAACCTGTAGATGGTGTGGATACCGATGGTGACGGCATTCCAGATTCTGAAGATACTGACGATGACAACGATGGTATCCCTGATACAGAAGATGACGATGATGATGGCGATGGCATATTAGATTCCGATGAAGTACACACGAACCCTGAAACGGCATCGTGTGAAGCAACCGGCGCATTATCTTCTTTCAATATTGTATCGACTTCTTCTGATAATGCATCGGGTAATACAAACGCATTTGGCCGCGTGACGTTTGAATGGTCAGCACCAACAACTTCTGCGGAAGGGGACATCACTTACGCAGTGTGTCGTGAATCTGAAGAAGGGGCATGCATTAACCTAGGTCAAACTAAGGATACATCGCTTGAAGTTAAAACCGGTGGTTCATTGAAAGCTTCTGATCAAGAGTTCTACATTTTAGCGATACAAAATGGTGAGAAATCGTGTTCATCGGATATTGAGTTAGATGAAGACACATTGGCTCAAATGGTCGGTAAGTTGAATATTGAAGTCATCAATTCGGATGCTCCAGATATACACGATCAAGCACCCGCTGTGATTACAGACCTAACGTTATCGAGTGATGGCCATTCGTTATTTGCGACTTCAGACTCTGGTGCTTCCGGAGGTTATTCTGAAAATTACACGGATGTATATACGTTAAAGCAAGATACATGGGTTCGTAGTGAAGCACCTCGTTTACATACGACTTATCGTAAAAACCCAAGTTATTTACCGGATGCAAATATGGCATTCGATGACGGCTTGCTCAACAATGGCGATTACGGCTGGGGCTTTCATTTTGCATCGTATAAGCTAAATGATCAAAAAACGAAATGGGATACGCTGACGATTGAACCAAAAAGCGACCCTACAGACGAAGAGATGGTGACTCAGCGTCAAGGTGCTGCAGTTAGCCAAGATGGTAAATATCTCTTCATCAGTTTAACGGATCATTACCCAGTAGAAGGTAATTCTTTAGAGTTGATCGGTGAACGTTTTGCTGTCTATAAATTACAAGGTACAAACTGGGCGAAAATTATTGATTTACCTCAAGAATCGTATGCTGCGTTAGCGACGAATAAAGAAGCGTCTGTGGTTGCGGCTCAACGTGCTGATACGATAGAGTTTTATCATTTTGATGGAAAGAAATTAACACTACAGCAGTCATTAGCTTATGCATACTCATCGAGTGAGCCTTATTTTGGTGGATCAAGATTCACTATGAGTTATGACGGAAAAACACTAGTGACAATGGGAGACGCTAATCAATCTGCACATGTTTACAAACAGCAGAATGGCCAATGGTCTGAAGTTCAATCGATTGCTCTGTCAAATGCAAAGAACATTCAATCAGTGAGCGCTGATGGGTCAGTGGTTCAGTTCCGCATTGAATCAACCCTTGCTCAAGGTGTCAATGAACCCGATGATGCAAAAGGTTCTGAAATGCGCTCTGCAACATCGGTATATATGTTGGAAGATGGCCGTTACGAAGAAGAAATGGTTCTTGTTGGTCAAGGTAACGAAGTATTTGATGCGACTTACAACGTTAAAACAGGCAATGCGTTAATCTCTGAAACAGAAAACTTATCGGATGATCCAGGTTCTCATGTAGAAGCTTACAAAGGCACGTTAAGAACGTACTGATCAAGAATTAAAAGCGACAGATAAATAGTTAAAAACGATATCAAAGCCAGCATAGATTACTGGCTTTTTTTGTCATTTTCTTATGGCTGAGTGACAGATTAATTCGTCAATCTATAAAATAAGGTAGGAAATGACGTGTGTTATTTCCTATAATTTGGCATAATACGTGACCGCATTTTTAATGCTTAAATAACCGACGTCTGTGAAGACGACACTGTATAGGTATAGTAATGAACGAAAAACTGCAAAAGATTTTAGCTCGTGCAGGGCATGGCTCTCGTCGAGAAGTGGAAGAATTGATTCGTAATGGTCGAGTCAGTGTCAATGGTGTCGTAGCACATCTTGGTGAACGCTTAGAAGACCTGAGCGCGGTCGTTCGTGTCGATGGTCACATCGTGCCGATTAAAGCCGATGAAGAAGTGGTTTGTCGCGTACTAGCCTATTACAAACCAGAAGGTGAGTTATGTACACGTAACGATCCAGAAGGTCGTCGTACGGTTTTTGACCGCTTACCAAAGATCCGTGGCTCTCGCTGGATCTCTGTTGGTCGTCTTGATGCGAATACGTCGGGTCTATTATTATTCACAACGGACGGTGAGTTAGCAAACCGTCTGATGCACCCTAGCCGTCAGGTAGAACGTGAATACTTGGTACGAGTGTTTGGTGAAGTCAAAGAAGAGAACGTACGTAACCTTGTAAAAGGTGTCAAACTTGAAGATGGTATGGCGCGTTTTGAAGATATTGTTTATGCCGGCGGTGAAGGTGAGGGCATGAACCACACGTTTTACGTTGTGATAAATGAAGGCCGTAACCGAGAAGTTCGCCGTTTATGGGAATCGCAAGATTGTACCGTAAGCCGACTCAAACGTGTTCGTTATGGTGATATCTTCCTAGACAAAAAACTGCCTCGTGGCGGTTGGATGGAGCTAGAACTTAAAGAAGTCAACTACCTTCGTGAGTTAGTTGAGCTACCACGTGAAAAGCAAACCATGCTTGATGAAAATAAAGCCAATAGTTCTCGTAAGCGTATTCGCTCGAAAACACAAAAGATACGTCGTGCCGTTTCTCGCCATGAAGATCGTATTACTGACTCAAAGGGCAGTAATGGCAATGGCAATAGCAATGGCGGAGGAGGTCGAAGAGGCCGCAATGCGAAAGCTCAAAAGCAAATTCGTCGTCGCACTTCGTAATCGCTTTTAACGTATAAAGCACACAGAGACATCACAAAAACGCACCCTCTATTATAGACGGTGCGTTTTTTGTTTTTTACTTGGTATTTACATTATTAAGTTGGGTTCAAATCGGAAAGGTGTATACTCATAAGTAGACAAATTAACCATACTTAATCTGTGGAGAATGGCATGACGACAGTCACTTTTTTTAGCGCAAAAGCCTACGACCAAAAATCTTTTGGATTAGCCAATCAACCCTATCAATTAGACTTCCAGTTCCATGATTTCCTACTAAATGAAGACACCGCGCCCTTAGCTCAAGGCAGTGAGGTTGTGTGTGCTTTTGTTAATGATGACCTTTCTGCACCAGTATTAAAAAAGTTGAGCCAAGTG
Source organism: Vibrio sp. (assembly GCA_028131545.1). Classification (GTDB taxonomy): domain Bacteria; phylum Pseudomonadota; class Gammaproteobacteria; order Enterobacterales; family Vibrionaceae; genus Vibrio. The sequence continues at coordinate 5,042 of JAOICL010000069.1, forward strand.
GGTGTGAAACTGATCGCCATGCGTTGTGCTGGGTTTGATCGCGTTGATCTCGATGCGGCGAAATCACTGGGATTACAAGTCGTTCGCGTCCCAGCTTATTCACCTGAAGCCGTTGCTGAACACGCGGTTGGTTTAATGTTGTGTTTAAATCGTCGCCTACATAAAGCGTATCAGCGTACGCGTGATGCTAACTTCAATCTGGATGGTTTGGTTGGCTTTAATATGCATAAAAAAACGGTCGGAGTGATTGGCTCTGGCAAAATTGGTATGGCAGCGATGCGTATTTTAAAGGGCTTTGGTGCTGACATCTTATGTACCGACCCTTATGTTAACCCACAAGCGATTGAGCTGGGCGTTACCTATGTGTCTAAAGAAGAGTTATTTGCAAAGAGTGACATCATTTCTCTGCACTGCCCGATGTCAAAGGAAAACTACCATTTATTGGATGATAATGCGTTTTCTCAAATGAAAGATGGCGTGATGATCATTAACACCAGTCGTGGTGAATTGTTAGATTCTATCGCGGCTATCGATGCACTAAAAACAGGGCGTATTGGCGCATTAGGGTTGGATGTGTATGAGAATGAAAGAGAATTATTCTTCCATGATCATTCAGATGAAGTGATCGTCGATGATGTTTTCCGTCGTCTATCAGCTTGCCACAACGTGTTATTAACCGGTCACCAAGCATTCTTGACGAAAGAAGCGCTGGGTAATATTGCTGATACCACGCTATTAAGCGTATCGGCTTTTGCAAAGGGTGACACATCAGGTAATGAATTAATCGAATACTAAGTTCGTATTCCGATGTTTAATCCATACCGTTCTAATGATTTAGAGCGGTATTTTTTTACGCCTACCGCTTGACCTGTCTATCGCTTTACAGTTTATTAAGCCTTTCTCGCAGTCCTTTATTGTACTACGAAAAATTAGGGTTGATTAAAGAAACCAGAAAAGACAGTGTATACAGAAAAGACAGTGTATACAGAGAAGACAATGTATATCGAACGTATTCCTATAAAGGTTTACAAAGAATCAAGCTGCTGAGGCATGGCAAGACATCAATAATGAAGTGAAGTTATATCAACATAATACAGACGACTTTCAATATCACATTTACCTATTAAAGAAAACGCGATGAATTATTTACACTACACAAAATCACTGATTAATCAGTACAATCACCAAGACATTATTCACCTGTTTCAGAGTACTTTTACTCAATCTGAAGGGGAAGACGCTGGAAAAACCATTGGTAAACTGGTTACTGATATCATTGAACAGACACCAGAATCGGATCATTGTATTTATTTGGCTGAAAAAGAAGACGTACTCACAGGAGCCATTATTTTATCGGCTATGACGATCAACGAGAACGTTAACACGAATGCAAAGGTGTATTTATTGTCTCCAGTGGCTGTTAAGACAGACAGCCAAGGGCAAGGCATCGGACAAGCGTTGATTCAGTTTGGTTTTGAGCAAATTAAAGCACTAGGCGCAACCCATGTGATGACCTATGGTGATCCGGCATTTTATGGAAAGGTTGGATTCGAGCCAGTTACAGAAGCACAGTTTAAAGCGCCCCAAGCATTAAGTTTTCCGCATGGTTGGATTGGAAGAAGTTTGGTTGGTGATGATTTTGATTTAATGGTGACAGGCTCTGGCTGTATTTCAGCACTGAATCATGCAGAGTATTGGTAATCACTTATGATTGAATGATCAGTATTAACCTATGATAAATAGAAACAAACTGTCGTAGAGAGTACCGCCGTAAAGGTATACGGTAGTCAGTAAAGAACAGCCCCTAGGTATAGAGTGATTCCATCACTAGGGGCTGTTCTTTAGGTTTAGATTGTTCATCATGACATACAGATATGAACTGATACTTTATAGCTTTAAACCAATCTGAATTGCACCACCTAGAGCATCATCGTCACCCACCATACCCACCACATCAATGGTTAAAATATCAAATGGACTTAATCCTACACCCGCTGTCAGGATATCTTGATAATTCCCTTCAAGATCGTGTCGAACACCCACTCCTAACTGGATCCAACGTTTCAGGTCGTATTCTGCACCGACACGTGCCCATTGACGATCTGGGATAAGCGTTTCAAAACTGGTTTCTTTTATCAAATCAATGTCAGTCGTAATAGTAAAGCCATTTACTTGATAACCAATACCGGCGGTTAACGATGGTTTTAATTCATGGGTTTGACCCTCTCTATCATCAACATCAGAACCAATCACATTACGAGCAACCAAACCGAGTTTGATATTCTCTTTGTAATCCGCGCTGATACCGATATCGAGATCCACATTCCCGCTTTGTTCTTCATAGACTTCATCAAGCCAGTTATCGGTATCGATGTTAGCGACACGTTCCGTGTATTCGTAGTAGCGTAAATCGACATATTTTGGAGAGAGTCCGTAACGTACAGTCCAAGTGTCACTGTGTTTGCGCTCGGTGGCTAAGTGGAGATGGATAAACTCAATATACTCTTTTTGATCATGTTGACCCCCCAAGTATTAATACTTTGGGTTGAGTATAGCGCAGTGTGTTTATTTTGCGTGATCTGGCTACGAAGTGCGTTAATTCTTCAGATTATGAGCCGCTAAGGTATCCGCTTTGTATTCGATTAAATGGTCTAGGATTTCTTGTTTCCCTTTCATTTTTCTAACCGTTCTGAATAAATCATTGGCTTCACTGTACGCTTGAGCGAGGTATCTAAGCCATTGCTTCATTCGATTCGGGTAATATAGCCCCTTATCGCCTTTGATCTCATATTCTGAATACACCATCATCAACTTAACGACCTCTACCCATGGCATCGGTGCTTCATTGTATTTCACCATATTGCCTAGATTCGGGATGTTAAATGCACCGCGGCAAACCATCAGTGAATCAATTCCGGTTGTTGCGATGCAACGCTGGCCATCGTCGTAGTTCCAGATTTCACCATTGGCGATGATAGGGGTATCGATACGCTGTCGAATGTCGTTTATGTATTCCCATTTGATCTCACTGGCTTTATAGCCACCCATTTTGGTTCGAGCATGCACGGTTAATTCATTTGCACCCGCACTGGCAATGGCATCGACAATTTCGAAACAGTCTTCAGGGTTTTCCCATCCTAATCGTATTTTTGCCGACACAGGAATATGAGCTGGAACCGCTTCTCGGCAGCTTTTTACGACTTGATAAAGAATGTCTGGGTGTTGGAGTAACGCTGCTCCGCCTTTACTCTTATTGACCATTTTGGCTGGGCAACCAAAGTTAATATCGATACCATTCGCCCCTAGTTCGGCGGCTTTTCTTGCATTTTCAGCCATCCATTGAGGATGCTGCCCAAGTAATTGGATATTAACCGGTACACCCGCTTGTGTTTTCGAGCCTTGAAGTAATTCAGGACATAGGCGGTAAAAAACGTGATCGGGTAAGAGTTGGTCGACAACACGCACAAATTCAGT
>JAOICL010000007.1 GCA_028131545.1 Vibrio sp.
ACAAAAATGACATTAGATTAAGGAGAATTCGATTAACTTGCCTATATGAGATAATCTGAATTTATTTTAGATTAAGTAGATCCCCCTTTGGAATTCTATATATTAAAGAGGGAATCTAATGTTTCTAAATTATCCCATCAAGGGCTACCTTGATTGGCAACATAAATAAAGGTGTTATTGAGGAGATATTAGGAATAACGGAAGAGTTGGGTTCTAGGGAAGTGAACCTTTATGAATATTGTAAAGGTTCACTTGATATTTGACGTGAGTTGTTTGTTTTCACGTAACAGCTTCTCGTGATAACGAAACATGCCATACGCGTTGAACAAATTTCATCAGTAAATAAAGCGAGGCGATAGGAATAAGGAGTGTTTGTAAGATAAACAAGGTAATCAAATCGATCATAGAGGTCATTGCTCGGTCGATTCTTTGCTGCATTTCCTCAAATTGTTGCGTTGGATTACTGATTTGATTCGAAAATGAAGAGGCTTTCCGTTTTAACTTCGCCATCATTCCTTGATTTTCCTCATCGGCTTCTTCAATTGCTTCCTCTGCTTTTTTCATATCTTGAGTGGCTTCAACTCTATGCTGTTCTAAAAATGTTTTATCAATCGACATATTAAATAGCGTGATGAGTACCAAACTAAAACGTAACACAACAAGCGTCAGTGTTATTCGGTATAGCAAAGAGTTACAGTGTAACTTATTTTTGCGTAACTTGCTTTTGTGTAATAGGTCGAACATCGTTAGTACAATGATGATCGCGATAACCGAACTAATAATCGATGAGGCAAAGATAGTGATCAGAATTTTTTGAATACCAAGAGCGGTAAGAGCGAATAACATCACAGATGAAAAGCGTTCAATGAGGTCATTAGCCGGATCCAGTACCTCACCAATATCAACAGAAGCAACACCAATCGACACTTCTGTACTCTGTAGAACGGATATACCCGCATTTAAGCCTCTCGCACCACCATAAACAATCAATGCTTCTTGCAGACTGTCATCGATGTATTGCTTAGCAATACGGTCAAGGGGATTAGTGAAGCTCAAACCTAAAATGAGTAGTAAACAAGTGATCAATAGGCCTTTTTGCATGATTGAATCCTTTTAACAATGCGACTGGCGATATCAGTATAAAATCGAATCGTTACGATGACTGATTGCTTGTGATAATGGTGAATATAAAGGAGGGTAAGCTTTAATCATTTTAGATTGAATTTTATTCGTAAATAAGTATGATTATGCGTCCATAATTTTGCACTGGATCCCAATATTCCAATAGTTTGGGTATACTTAACGGATTCATTTGATAACAAAGATAGGGTAGATCTCATGGCGTTTGTTGTAACTGATAACTGCATTCAATGTAAGTACACCGATTGTGTGTCGGTTTGTCCGGCAGATGCATTCTATGAAGGCCCGAATTTTCTTGCCATTAGTCCTATCGAATGTATTGATTGTGGATTGTGTGTCCCTGAATGTGATGCCAATGCCATTTTTCAAGAAGATGAATTACCTGATGATCAAAAAGGTTTTGTTGAGTTGAATGCAGCGCTCGCTGAAGTATGGCCTCGAATTACAGAAGTAAAGCCAGCACTGGATGACGCTGATAAATGGAATGGTGTTCCTAATAAATTAGGGATGCTTAAAGACTAAAAAACGATGATGAAATCTAGGGGATTTTAGTCTTTATTATAACGGTTCTTTTAACCCTGACTGATTATCCGTGATGTTGACGACGTAGGTTATCCAAGATAATACCGGTTGCCATTGCGACGTTTAAAGATTCGGCACCGCCAAAAGCTGGGATCGTTACTTTATCGGTAACGTATTGCGCGGCGTGCTCTCTGACCCCATGGGACTCACTTCCCATTAATAAAATACCTTCTGCTGAAAACTCAGTATGATGCACATTTTGCCCTTCTAAAAACGCGCCATAAACGGGTAGAGTGGCGGTTTCAAGGTAATCTGGTAAGTCTAATAAAGTCACTTGTACTCTGGCAAAGCTTCCCATTGTCGCTCTAATGGTTTTTGGATTATAGGGATCGGCACAATCTCGACTGGCAACAATGTGCTTTATACCATACCAATCTGCAATACGAATGATGGTCCCTAGGTTTCCAGGGTCGGATACACCATCTAATGCGATCATAAGGCCTTTAGCGGGTGGCTTATCATTGGTTGGTATATCAACAATAGCAACAGCGGCATTGTTACTGACTAAGCTGCTTGCTTTTGTTAAGTCATCCAATGACCCCTCTATACACTCATAGCTTTCTAGATTGGCTTTATTTTCGGATAAAAAATCAGCCGTCGCGAAGATTTGCTTAATCGTTAATGTACTATTAAGGAGCTCTAGAACGTTTTTTTCGCCTTCAACTAAGAATAAGCCTTGTGCTTTACGCTGCTTCTTTTGGCTTAATGCACGCAGTAATTTGAGTTGGTTTTTTGAAATCATAAGTCTATCCAGATTAAATTCCCCTTATTATATACCTAAAACAATCGATACCTAAACCATAGTCGGCGCACAAGTGGAGTAATTGGGTGAAATTCTTGCCTTACAAGCCCAGTTTAACTCTCATCCTCTTGGCATAAACATGCTCAACATCTCACTTATTCATTGTTGTTTATCTTCCTTTACTTTCTTATTTGTTCATTTGTTGAATTACGAGTCTTATATGCTATAAAGGCATTCTAATAATAATTAATCATGATAAATACGTTGTGCGCTGTACACACCGCGCTGATTTGTATTATCAGATTTGAGCTTTGTCTCAATAGATTTGTACCTTTTGTACATGGAGTACTAGATATGACTTTCCAATCTGAAAACTTTGATCGTATTCGTGATGCGCTATCGACTGTTGCGGAGTTTGAATTAATGACCATCATGGGTCTTTATCAAGACAAAGCGTGTCGCTGCTTTACCGATCGCCCTGAAATTTATGCTTTGAGTGGCATGAAAGACATCATTGAAGATGACTGGCACAACTTAGTCATTGTGAATAAAACCCCTTATATTTGCCACGATCAAACAACCTTGATTGAAGACTTAAAAGATGAAGAGCAGTTTATCGCGCATAACTGGGGTTCTGCGGTCAATTTACCGGTTCAATTGAATGGAAAAGTTGTTGGCACAGTGAACCTACTGGGTAAAGAAGGTATTTACAAAGACATCGACATTAATAAAGCTTTAGAGATCGTACAAGAGCTTGCTACGGATATTAATGATTTTGTAAAAACACAAGAAGTATTATCGTAAAAGGAATTACACACATGCTTAACACAGTCGTAAAAAACGCAATTACCACGGGCATTGCCCTTTCTGTATTAGGGTTAAGTAGCGCTTATGCTAAAACCCCATCTTCAGCCCTTGTGGTTGCGAAAAATATTGATGACTTAGTTTCACTGGATCCGGCGCAAATCTATGAATTTACGGGTGGTGAAATATCTAACAACCTGTACGACCAATTGGTTGAGTATACCGCGGAAGATTCTGAAACTCTGATCGGAAGTTTAGCGAAATCATGGGAAGTCAGTACCGTTACTAACACCATCACATTTAAGTTAGATCCTGAAGCGAAATTTGCATCGGGTAATGACTTAACGGCAGACGATGTTATCTATTCATTCACTCGTGTGCTGAAGTTAAACAAAGCGCCAGCCTATGTGATGAAGCAAATTGGTTTAACGGCGAATAATGTCGTCGAAAAAATCAAAAAAGTGGATGACGATACGGTCGTTTTTCATTATAAACCTGGCACATCGGCAGACTTTACATTAAATGCGTTGGCGACGACCACGGCTTCTATTGTTGATAGTAAAGAACTTCAGCGCCATGAAAAAAATGGTGATTTTGGTAACCAGTGGTTAAATAAAAACAGTGCGGGTTCGGGTCCATTTACGTTACGTGTATGGAAGCCAAATAACACCGTCGTACTGACTGAGAACAAACAGTGGTGGGAAGACAAGCTAGACATTAAGCAGGTGATCTATCGTCATATCGCTGAACCAGCTACACAACGTATTATGTTAGAAAAAGGGGATGTTGATATCGCACGTGGTCTTGGCCCAGATCAGATCACGGCATTAGAAGGGAACAGTAACATCACGGTGAACTCATACCCTCAAGCTGCGCTGTATTTCTTCTCTTTCAATGTAACCAACGAGAAATTTAATGATCCAGAATTATGGAAAGCCGTGAAATATCTGATTGATTATCAAGGTATGACCGATAGCTTCCTAAAAGACCAATTTAAAGTGCATCAAGCATTTTGGCCAAGTGGTATGCCTGGAGCTGTGAATGAATCGCCGTATCAGTTAGATGTCGAGAAAGCCAAAGCGATATTAGACAAAGCAGGAAAAGAGGGCTTATCACTATCAATGGATTACATTAATGGTGAACCGTTCTCTAGTATGGCCCAGTCTATTCAAGCGACATTTGCTCAAGCGGGGATTGAATTAAAACTTATCCCAGGTACGGGTAGCCAAGTGATTACTAAATACCGTGCACGTACGCATGAAAGTATTTTACTTTACTGGGCTCCTGACTTTATGGACCCACACTCGAACGCAAAATCCTTCGCACATAACGCCGATAACAGCGATGATGCTTATGTATCAACAACGACATGGCGTAATGGTTGGCAAAATGTTGAGTTAAATGCAAAAGTGGATGCCGCACTTGGCGAAATGGATCGTGAGCAGCGTTTAGAGTTATACAAGACGTTACAAAAAGACGTCATGAATAGCTCACCGTTTGCGATCATGTTCCAGCAGCAAGCGCAATCGGCACTTCGCAGTAATGTAAAAGGCTACGCACAAGGTGTGAATAGTCATCAAATTTACTACCACAACGTCAGTAAATAAGAGAGTTTTACATTATGACAACAAGTAACTTGATGTTAAATCGAGTGACTAATATCCGTTGGGCAGCCCTTTCTTGGGGAGCCCTTCGTCAATTAGTAACCGTTGCAATCACGCTATTAGCCCTTTTGGCTATTACTTTCTTTATTGGTCGAATCATGCCTATTGACCCTGTTATTGCGGTTGTAGGTGATAGAGCCAGTCCAGAAGTTTATGCCGAAGTTCGAGCACAATTAGGTTTAGATAAGCCTATATTTGTTCAGTTTGGGTTGTATTTACAAGATGTCTTTAATGGCGATCTTGGTTTTTCTCAAAGTACAGGCAACCCTGTTTTTGACGATATAAAAGAATTCTTTCCAGCCACTTTAGAGTTAGCGACTTTGGGTATGTTCATGGGCATGCTTTTTGGTATTCCATTGGGTATTTGGGCGGCGATTAAACGTGGCCAATGGCAAGATAACGTTATTCGTGTTTTCTCGTTAGTCGGCTATTCCACTCCTGTTTTTTGGCTCGGTCTTGTGGGTTTATTGGTGTTTTATGCACAATTAGATTGGGTTGCCGGGCCTGGACGTTTGGACGTGTATTACGACTTTATTGTTGAGCCAGTGACCGGTGTCTTGTTAATCGATTCTGCAATGGCTGGTGAATGGGAGGTCTTTTGGAATGCGTTTGACCACCTTGTATTACCCGTCACTTTACTGGGTTATTTTTCAATGGCGTACATTGGACGTATGACTCGTTCATTGATGCTGGATGAATTGGATAAAGAATACGTCATTACGGCCAAAGTCAAAGGCGTTAGCACATGGAATATCATCACGAAGCACTGCTTACGTAATATTCGAGTCCCTCTCATTACGATTCTTGCGTTGTCTTACGCCAGCTTACTCGAAGGGGCGGTTCTAACGGAAACGGTATTCGCATGGCCTGGTTTAGGGGCTTACATTACAAATGCCTTATTTTCTGCTGATATGCCAGCGGTATTAGGTGGAACACTGATTGTGGGAATATGTTTCGTAACACTAAATTTACTAGCGGAATTGGCTTATCCACTGCTTGATCCGAGGGTGAAACGATGAGCACAGATGTAAAAGTATTAGAAAAAAATAAACCGTCATTAAAAGATTGGCTACTTGATGATAGCCCAACCAGTCAATGGCAGGCTCAATGTTCAAGCATGTATCGAGTATGGTTATCATTAGCGAGCAATCCATTGACCATGATAGGTATGTTTTTTATTTTGGTTTTGGTATTAATGGCGATGTTCGCGCCGATATTAGCAACGCATTCACCGACAGAAACCAATTTAGGGTTCAGATTGTTACCGCCATCTTCTGAAAATTGGTTAGGTACGGATCACCTAGGACGTGATATCTATAGTCGCCTCCTTTATGGTAGCCAAGTGACGGTATTGATCGTGTTTCTTGTGACCATCACCACCGCGCCTTTTGGCATGCTAGTGGGTGTGGTTGCGGGTTACTTTGGTGGTTGGGTCGAAACCGTACTTATGCGTATTACCGACATATTTCTTGCGTTCCCTAAATTAGTCATGGCATTGGCGTTTGTCGCGATTATGGAACCCGGTTTATGGAATATGGTACTGGCGATTTCTTTAACCGCGTGGCCTCCGTATGCTCGTGTTGCTCGCGCAGAAGCCTTAACCTGTCGCCGCTCTGATTTTATTCAATCAGCTGTGTTATCGGGTGCAAGTACTCCTCGAATCTTGTTAAAGCATATTGTTCCAATGTGTACGACGTCGGTTATTATTCGTGTGACGCTGGATATGGCAGGTATCATTCTTGTTGCTTCTGGTCTGGGTTTCTTAGGCTTAGGCATTGCGCCGCCAACACCGGAATGGGGTTCCATGATTGCTGAAGGTCGCTCATTCCTTATCGACCAATGGTGGGTTGCGACTATTCCAGGGGTTGCTATTTTACTGGTTAGCTTAGCGTTTAACCTGTTAGGTGATGGCCTGCGTGATGCAATGGAAGGGAAGTAATCATGTCATTATTAAAAATTGAAAACTTAACCGTGACCTTTCCAACCAATAAGGGGCCGATTGATGTCGTGAAAAATTTCTCTCTCGATATGCAGCGAGAAAAAATTGGTATTGTTGGTGAATCCGGTTCGGGTAAATCGATGACAGCAAGAGCATTATTAGGCTTAATTCGCAGTCCAGGTACGGTAACAGCAGAGACATTGGAGCTAGATGGACAGTCATTAAAGAACTTATCGGATAAAGAATGGCGTAAGATTCGTGGAAAGGGCATTTCCATGATCATGCAAGACCCAAAGTATTCTTTGAATCCAGTAATGACGATCAAAGATCAAATGGTTGAAACGTGGCGATTGCATCATAAAAGCAGTAAATCAGAGGCGTTAAAAGCGGCAATTAACAGTTTGGAAGAAGTGTCTATTCGAGATCCGGAACGCGTGTTGAATTCGTATCCTCATCAGTTATCTGGTGGGATGGGGCAGCGGATTATGATTGCGATGATGTTGATGCCTCAGCCAAAGATTTTAATTGCTGACGAAGCGACCTCGGCATTAGATGTGACCGTGCAAAGACAAGTATTAGATATTCTTGATCAAGCGGCACAGAAGCATAATTCGGGTCTAATTTTAATTAGCCACGATCTCCCAATGGTTGCTGACTTTTGCGATAAAATCATCGTAATGTATCGAGGACATATTGTCGAAGTGCTGGAAGCGGGAGAATTAAAGAACGCAGAACACCCTTATACACAAGGGTTATTATCTTGTTTACCTTCTTATGATAAGCGTGGTGAAGAGCTTTCTGTTCTAAAACGCGATCCAAGTTGGGAGAATGCATCGTGATCCATATTAAAGATAATGACATCTTTTGGGGTGAGTTTCTTGCCGTGCAAGGGTTTAATATGCACGTAAAAGAAGGTCAATGTGCGGGCCTTGTCGGTGAGTCAGGTTCGGGTAAGTCGACTATATTGCAAATGCTGACGGGCATTAACAATGAGTGGACGGGTGAGGTCAGTTTGGTTGGGCAATCACTACGATCAGGACACAAATACCCAGCCCATTTGCGTAAAGACATTCAAATGGTGTTTCAAGACCCTTATGCTTCATTACACCCGAAACATACGATCAACCAAGCACTAACGGAAGTTGCTCAAATTCATAATTTGGATAACATTTCAGAACGTGTTGGACAGGTCTTACAAGATGTGGGGTTAGATGCTAAGTTCCGCTATCGTTTTCCAAATCAATTATCGGGTGGCCAGCGTCAACGAGTAGCGATTGCTCGAGCACTTTTACCCGCTCCGAAGTTAGTTTTATTGGATGAGCCGACGTCAGCATTGGATGCTTCAGTTCAGTCTGAGGTACTTAATTTATTGAAACGTTTACAACAAAAACACAATTTAACGTACCTTATGGTGACACATGACTTAGATGTCGTGAATTGGATGTGTGATGATGTGTACGTATTATGTAATGGCCGTTTAGAAGAAAAAACAACGGTACATGATATTGTCGATAATAAAGTGAAAAGTGATTACACCAAGAAGCTGTTATCAGCAACGCATGGTACAGGAATGTTAACGGATTAATACGATATCGCCTGCTTACTGGTTATAGAGGGTATGTCTAGAACTAGATAAAAATAGCAAAAGCGAGAAAGAGGAGCCTAATGGCTCCTCTTTTGTTTAACAACTGGAAGATTCAAACTACAACAAGCTTAAAACTTCAAAGGACAACCAGCTTCCAGTTTCAAATGACAACAAGTTTCAAGCTATTGGATGTCGGCATCACACAGGACACCGAATAAACATTAATGAGTACCAGGCTGAAGCAAAAACTGGTCAGGGAAATCGGTAATGATGTTATCTACTCCAATGTCTTTTAGATGAGATAACAAGTCGGTGTCATTGGCGGTCCAGACGATGACTTTCGCACCGGCTTCATGAATGATTTTTGTATACTCTTTTTTGACGTAACGATAATTGAAATGAACGCTGAATAAATCCAACCCTTTTATAATATCAACCATGTCTGGTCTCCAAGACCAATCACAAAATCCACGCCTTACGGTTGGTAAGGTATTTTTCATGATCTCTAAAGCTGAAAGAGAAAAGCTCGAAAATAAAAGTTTATCCTCTGGGTATTGCATCGTATTAATTATTTCAGTGACAGCGTCACATAGTGCGTGTTCATTATCTCCATAATACGCTTTCAGCTCGATGTTCAACGCTAAATTATATTGTAAGCAAAGGTTGAGCGTTTCTTTAAGGGAGGGGATCGGTTCGTTTGCAAATTGGGTATGGAAGTAACTTCCCGCATCCAACAGTTTAATTTCATGGTAAGTAAAATTGCGAACAGCGCCCGTGCCATTACTGCATCGATTAACTGTATTATCGTGTATAACGACCACTTGTTTATCTTGGGTGAGTTGCACATCAATCTCAATCCACTTTGTTCCGTGCTTTGCTGCTTTTTCAATACTAATTAAGGTATTTTCTGGAGCAGCGGATGCCATACCACGATGTCCGGTTATTTGCATTGCACTTTCCTTCTATGATTAGGGCTTTTATATCGAAAGGACTTTTATATCGTAAGTACTTTTACTCCGTCAATTTTAGTCATTAAGGCGGTGATGAACCGTTATTTATTTAATTCTTCGTTTGGTTATGAGAATACACTCATATTTTATATGTCATTAATTGCCTGATAATTAGGTTGAAAATCTATCAATCTTATGACTTTGATAGTTAATTCTTGTTGGTAACTTGACTGTTATTACATCATCAGAAATTTACCGAATATCATCCTTAATATTTTTTGTGATGAATATCACATAAGTGTCGCTTAAATTGTAAGTATTAGACCAAAAGTTGTAATCCAACGGCCTTTTTTATTGTAAGAGAATGGATTTTTTTGATGATAAACATATAAGTTTCATGCTTTTAATGTAAAAAGGTGAAATTTAAATAGCTCAACTATGATTTTTATCACATTTCACACAGCGAGAAATCATACACATGAGTAAATTTAAATATTCGTCTATTGCAACAGCACTAACACTGGCAACGATAGCATCAGGTATGGCTAATGCAGCTCCTTTAGCTGATGAGCGTTTCATCACTCAAGCAGAGTGGGACCAAAGAAATGATGCACAGAATCCGGTTGCGCCCACCAATAAAGAGGTCAATCTTAACGTATATCAAACGGATGCGTCAAAACCTCAGGTCAGTGCTTATGCATCGAACTGGGCCCAATATGCACGTAAATTCAATATTCTTGATCAAGCCCATGCTTACGATAAAATCGTTGCTTCATTCTTTGGTATTTGTGGAACAGAAATTGGTGACCCAGCGATTACGTCAGCGGTTGACGCACTTAAGCGCTTATGTGGCTTAGCCGGTGCACAGCGTTATGAAGTGATGACCACGGATGTATGGGGTGATTTCCAATCTCTAGCCGGCGGTGCATTTACGTCAGGTGATTATGGCAACTTAGGTAATCCACATTGGCAAGTTGAATCCGACGCACTTCAAAGTTATTGGTTTGGTAATAATCCAGACTCAGCGGGTTTCTTAGGTGCACTGAAACAGTTCAAACAACAATACCCAGATAAAACGGTCGCAATGAGTATTTTTGGTTGGTCTTTAAGCCAACTGGCCTCTGAAATGGTGGCGACGGAAAGTGCACGAACAACCTTTATTAACAGTCTAGTGGCTACTTTACAACGTCATACCATGTTCACTCAGGTCGATATCGATTGGGAATACCCAGCAACTGGTGGTGCCGAGTTTAACATTATCGATCCTTTAAATGATGCCGATAATTATGCTTTCTTAATCTCAGAGTTGCGTTCAGCATTAGACTCGAATGGTTTATCTCATGTTAAATTAGCGATTGCAGCGCCAGCACCAACCAGTAAGTTAGAAGCGGTAAAAGTAAAACAACTGCTTGATAACGGGTTAGATATCGTTCACTTAATGACGTATGACTTCTTTGGTATTCCTTGGGCTGAGACCATTACACACAGTGCTAACTTAGGTGAGTATTCTGGTTCGGATTGGTCATTAGAAAAATCGGTTAAATACCTGATCGAAGAAGAAGGTGTGGATTCTAAAGCAATTCATGTGGGCTATACAACTTACTCACGCGCTGCTGCAGGTGCTGAAATTACCAGTCTATCGCCTCTAGAAGGGACGTATAAAACAGCGGATCAATTAGGACAATCATCAGGTCTAACAGGTGGTACCTTTGAATCGGGTGTGTATGAATGGTATGACTTCGAAGAGCAATTCTTAAATATTTCGGCTCAAGGTGGTCTACAGCTTAATAGTGATAAAGCCAGTAAGGGCTATCAACTGTATACCGATATGGATGCGAATGCGGATTACTTCTACTCAGATGACCGTGATTTCTACATCTCTATTGATACACCACGTAGTACCTACGCAAAAGCACAGTTTGTTGAAAAGTATAACCTAGGGGGTATTTTCACTTGGCTGGCTGATTATGATACGGGTTATATGGTGAATGCGGCTCGTGAAGGTTTGGGTTATCAAGTTCAAACTCAGAATGTTGATATGACGAACATTATTTATAGCTGTGGTGTGAACGTAGCGGATCAACAAGCGTGTCAGGATTTAACGAATCTTGATGGTGAAACGGTGGTTGACCCGGATCCAGAACCGGTAGCGTTAGAATCCAATGCCGGACCAAACTTTAATGTCACAGAAATTAATAAAGCGTACGCTTTAGATGGTGCAGCTTCAACTGGCGACGTTGATCGATATATCTGGCGCGTGAATAAAGTTGTCGGTATTTCAGAAGGTTCGGTTGTTATTTCGGATACGGGTTCAGCAACACCAACAGTAACCTTTACTGAAGAGCCAGCAGAATCGGGCGCTTATGCAGTACTTCGTTTACAAGTTCGTGACGATGAAGCGAACAAAGATAATGATACCGTTCGTGTGAATCTTAATATTGTCGACCAAACGGTTCTAGAGTCTAACGCAGGTCCAAACTTTACAGTCGATGAACTGAATACGGCAGTACAATTAAACGGTTCTGAATCAACAGGTCCTATCAATAAATACATTTGGAAAGTCAACAAAGCGGTGGGTGTAGATATCGATTCGGTTGTGATTTCGGATAGATTTGCAGAAAGCCCAACCATTACCTTTACAGCAGCGGCAACAGAAGAAGGCGCTTATGTGAATGTTCGACTTCAATTAAGAGATTCTGATAATAACAAAGACAATGATACTGTTCGAGTCTTCCTTGATGTTCAAGAAGTTGTAGAACCTGAGCCAGAGCCACAACCTGAAATTGCTGAATGGGTATGGGGTAATAATGGCAGTGAATACCAACCAGGTGACTTAGTGACATTTGAAGGTGAAGTGTATGCGTGTGCAGCACATCCATATACAGGCTGGTGTGATGGTATTGCCGATTCAGGTGAAGATGTTACAGCATGGTTTGGTCCAGGTAAATCGGGTTCAACGCATGTATGGATTAAACAATAAAATGTAACGATTGATTCTTTATAAGTAAATATAAATACAATCAAAGGCTCCGTAAGGGGCCTTTTCTTTTGGAGTATCATTATGAATAACGCAATGAAACCCTTATCTTTTCTTATTAGTTCATTATTACTCACCGGTATGAGTTCGCAGGCGTATGCATCGAGTGAAAAAATGTATTTTTATGACGAACCCTGGCCAAATGCCATCGAGGGCAGTTTAAATGGAGGGGTCATTTACGCTCAGCAATCCACTATTCCAGCGATAAAAAAAGTGGGTGACTTACACCCTAAACTTACGGCACAAAGAGACACTTTATTTTTATTCCAACCTAATACCGTTTCATCAACTGGGAATTATACACTTAAGGTTTTAAACTCGGCTGAGACGGTATTAACGGAGTTGACTCTCTCCACTCCAGATGGGGCTCCTACATTGATGGGCGTATCAACAGAAGGGCCAGACAGCATTCAAACACCGTCAACTCATCAAATAACGATTAGTGGTCGTACTAACCTTGATCGTATTAATAATGAAGATAATTATTTCCCATCGATTTTGAATGCTTATGACACCATTGAGGTGAAAACCGCCGATGGGGCTTGGGTTAGAGACATCAATCTGCCCAGTGGTGAAGATTATGATAATACCAAGGTAACGTTTGAATCGAATGCGGGCTATGTTTCGTATATTAAACACAGTCATGGACAATTAGCGATCAGCCGTGGTGATACCATCACATTTAAAAATGTCCAAGGACGTTGGTTTCATAGCGGTGAGTTGGAACTTAAGAATATTCAATTGGCAGAAAATGTTTATTCGGTCACTGTACCCGCAGAATACATGAAACCAGGTGTGCAATTTGACGTGACTGATGGAGAAAAAACCGGCCGAATTACAACTGTACCGGTTGGCGGGTTTACGGAAATGTTTTTACCCACGATTGATATCGGTATTTTCGAGCCACCACGAGATGAATTCACCTTTCAATATGACGAAGAACTTCACCGACAATATTTCCAATCCATGCCAGTCAGTCGACTGCGAGTCGCTCACTACGAGCCGTATTATTTAGATAAAGTCGTATTGGATGATGGGACTACGTATACCGATTACTCTAGTGATACCAATACATCAGTCTATAACGGCGATCTCGAAACCTTGTCATTTAATTTGATATCACGTGGTTTAATGGATGCGAACTATGGTTTAAATTCGAGTGAAGGCGGACGAGTCAATTACCAAGGTTCCATGTTGGCAACAAAGAATACCATTGCGCGCTATGGAAGTGGTGTTCAGGTTCATGGGTTACATACAAGCTTTGGTGTTGTGTCGCTAGATACCAGTTATGCCAATGAATTTAGCCATGAAATGGGTCATAACTTTGCGGTTACTGGGGTATTACAACATTTCCCTAGTGGTGAAATTGGAACGTTCCATCGCCCTGCAAATGACGTGAATGCAACATGGGGCTGGGACAGTGATACGAATGAGTATGTGCCTAATTTTGGTTATGTAAAAACAAACACAGCCACGTGTCATGATGGGGTTTGTATAGAACCCTTTCATGGTTATCCCTATATGACGGGGGCAATGTCTGGAGCGAAAAATGCGCATCATGGAACGGGTTTGAATCCATCATTTGGACAAACTTATACGCAATATACTGTGCATGAACAGAATGAAGCTCAACGTTTCCTTGAAAGTAAGATGCACTTTGAACCAGAATCATCGACGGGTTTCCTTAAATTGAACCATGATACTGGTTTAATGGAAGAATTTGAAAATCAACAATTACGAACGGACTCAGTTACCGTTGCCCCTTCGGGGACAACATTAACCGCGATGACAGAACTGCTTTCACGTAATCAGAGTTTATTGTTCGATATGACGTACTTTTCATGGAGTGCCGATACGTATGTTCCAATCGCCTCTTCGGATAACCTAGGAAAAGAAATCGAGTTTAAGCAATTTGTTCTAAATCAAAGTATTAACTTGCATATTAATGGGCAAATTTTGATTACTGAATTGAATAAAACCTACCGATATCGATCGAATGGGCAAGAATGGGTAACGGTTGATCAAATTAATAAACAAACCTTAAGAACGCCAATAAAAAAAGAGGGACAAATTGTTACTGTATTGGGCTATTACGACCCACGAGGGATATTACCCACCACCATATACCCAGCTCTTGAAGCTTCGTTCGGGTACAGTTATCCCAGTCATGCCGAGGGCGAACTTGTAGGATGCCAATTAGGCGTAGTGGATAAGCAAGGTCAGCAACGTTTTTATGACTTACATAACTCACGTTTGAACCCAGAAAAAATGAATCGCTTCCATGTGAACATTCCAGCGGATGAGGTGCCAGAACGTGTAGAAGTGATGTGCGATGATAGTTTATTGGATAGCCGAATGCTTGAATTGAAAAATAGGGAATTACCCACATCAATAATAGGATGGACCGAGCAAGATGTAACGCCAACCCCGGATCCGCTGGTGTCTAACGCGGGTGCGAATATGACTATCACAGAGTTGAATCAGGCTGTGCAATTGAATGCTAATGCTTCAACTGGCGATATTGACCGGTTTATTTGGAGGATCAATAAAGTCGTGGGTGTATCAGAAACATCGGTATTGATCAGTGATTTGAATGCGGTGAATCCAACGGTTACTTTTACGGAGCAGCCAACGGACTCAGCAGCGTACGCGGTGTTACGACTTCAAGTTCGAGACGCCGATGGGAATAAAGATAACGACACGATTCGACTTAATGTGAAGCTTGAAACACAGGAAGAACTTGAATCCTTTGCGGGTTCGAATAGGACAGTGACAGCATTAAATGAGCCGATTACCTTACAAGGTGATCAATCAACCGGTCCAATCAATAAATATATTTGGAGAATTAACAAAGCAGTAGGTCTGAGTTTGGATTCGGTGGTGCTATCGAATAAAAATGCAGTGAACCCAACACTCACCTTTACCGAAGGAGCAATAGAAGAAGGGGCGTATATTAATGTTCGTTTGCAGGTGAGAGATGATGAAGGAAATAAAGACAACGATGTTGTCCGCATTTTCCTTGATGTTCAAGCGGATCCAGAACCAATACCGCCAGCAAATTGGATAAAAGGAACCCCTTATCAAGCTGGTGACCAAATACAGTTTGAAGGTAATCTCTTTGAGTGTGCTCCAGCCCCTTATACCGCGTGGTGTTCAGGCTTTACGGAATCAGGAGAGGATGTCAGTTCTTTCTATGCACCAGGAGAATACCATTCCAAAATAGTCTGGCTACCTGTTCCTTAGAGATTCGTTTTCTGTCTATTTTTTAGGAAACATTCTAACGTTAAATTCTAACGTTAAAAGCCCAGCTTTATGAGGCCACTTAACTGACCATCAATGGCTGGGCTTTATATTACGGTCTAACTCAGTATATCGAGTTTATATTAACCTTTGATGTTTTGACCAAAGCTTGGGTCAACTGGAGCTTCTTGACCGAAATCTGAATCAACACCTGTGTCTTGACCGAAGTTAGGGTCATCTACCGCTGGCTTTTCAAAACCAGGGTCAACAGGAACGTCTTGACCGAAGTTAGGATCATCAACTGCTGGCTTTTCGAAGCCTGGGTCAACAGGAACGTCTTGGCCAAAGTTAGGATCATCAACTGCTGGCTTTTCGAAGCCTGGGTCAACAGGCGCATCTTGACCAAATTCAGGGTCAACCAGTGCATCTTGACCGAAGTTAGGGTCAACAGGAACGTCTTGACCAAATTGTGGGTCATCTAGAGCTGGGCGACCAAACTCAGGGTCAACCGGTGCATCTTGACCGAAGTTAGGGTCAACAGGA
Organism: Vibrio sp.; assembly: GCA_028131545.1. Classification (GTDB taxonomy): domain Bacteria; phylum Pseudomonadota; class Gammaproteobacteria; order Enterobacterales; family Vibrionaceae; genus Vibrio. The sequence goes on from JAOICL010000007.1 coordinate 16,227, forward strand.
ACATCTTGACCAAACTGTGGGTCATCTAGAGCAGGGCGACCAAACTCAGGGTCAACCGGTGCATCTTGACCGAAGTTAGGGTCAACAGGAACGTCTTTACCAAACTGTGGGTCATCTAGAGCAGGGCGACCAAATTCAGGATCAACCGGTGCATCTTGGCCGAAGTTAGGGTCAATAGGGTTGTGTTGATCAAATTCAGGGTCAACAGGTGTAGCTTCGTCAAAGTTTGGATCCGTCACGTTTACGCCATCAACGGTAAATTCCCATTTTTTGATAACGAATGTATCGTCTTTACCTGCGTAATCGCTGCTACCAAACTTAAGATAGAAGTTGCCTTGTACTGGCTCAGAAGTGTTGTTTGGTGCGATGTAATCGTAACGGTGCTGTTGGTTTTCAACAATAACTTCACCGATGTAACCTAGGTCTTGTGCTTTCTTCATTGCTGCTTGAAATGCTTCAAAAGAAGCAAAGCTTGAATCCGCTACGCCTTGAGTGTCCTTCTCTGCGCCAACTTCTTCTAACCAGTGGTATGCTGTGCTAGCGTATTGCCATTTGTGGTTACGGTCGTCTTTATTTTCAACATCATCAATATAGAAAACAACATTAGCTTCTTCTGATTTGTCTTTACGATTTAACATGATGCTTGCTTTATGCTCGACACCGTCAATCATTAGGTAAATGTTAACATAGTATTCAATTGACGCATCAAACTCAGCTTCAACATCAAAACCAACACGATCTAAAGTTAGGTTATAAGGGATTTGACTTTCGTAAGTCCAAACGTGTTGACCATCCGTTTTACCATAAAGGCCTTCACCTTCAACTAAGTAAAGAGACCCTTCTTTTTCACCAACGATGCGAGCAGTATGACGTTGTAGAGCCATGTCGTTATTAGCTTCTTCTTGATTAGCATCTTGATTGTTTGCTTGATCCTGTGATTGTTCTTGAGAAACAACAGGTGTATTTGCAGATTGAGAGTTTAAACCTGTTGATGATGATGAGCTATCATCACAACCAGCCAAGATTGCCATAATGCTAAGAACTAATACTGTTTTTTTCATGATTTTCATTCCAAGTTAATCATTGATAGTGAAGTCGTTGTTTTGTTGTAACGTATTGAGTGTTTTATTAATAACACATTGAATCACGGTTATTTGTTGTAACCCTGACTCGGTATTCGTTGAGGTGCATGTTAGGCACTAAGGAATGTAAAAAAATAAGATAGCAATAAAAGATGAATAGGGGATGCAAAGAGTATAAATTTATATTTTTTAACTGGAAATCAATACAATTGAAATAAAATCAGTAGGTTAAATATAAAAATACCTAGTTTAATCTATGGGATGGTGAAGGGTTGTCAAGTAATGTTTATTTAGAGGGCTATTCCCGATTTAAGAGAATAAATGGAAAAGAATGCTGTTATGTTAATAGTACAAATAGTCAGCAATATCATGTTGATAGAAATGTTATCAATAGGTGTTTCGATGAATATAGAGGGGCAGAAAAGAAAAATAATAGACAAGTAAGGTCAGGTTATAGATGACCGAAGTATGTATATTAAGCAGCGATTAATAAATAGAGACTGCTTTAAACATAATAATAGGCAAGCTCTATAGCTTGCTACTTAATTTTGATACTATTATTTTTCCGATAAATAGTGAGATTGAAGTAACTAATGAAACAAATGTATAAATATGGTTTTTCTTTTGTGATATTACTTGCTTTTGCGTCCCTTGGAGCGGGTATTCAAACCCTGTTCTCATTACCATTTCCTGGGAGCGTTATTGGAATGGCCATGCTCTTCTTTGCATTGAGATTGAACATCGTCCCCATTGAAAAAGTACGACCGACAGGACACTTGTTCATTCAGTATATGGTGTTGTTATTGATTCCTGCTTGCGTCGCCATAGTGAATTATCTTGATTTACTCTCTTCTAATATGATCGCAATGTTCACGACGACAGCTGGGGCCTCGGCCATTGTATTAGTGACAATGTCACTGAGTATCGAATATTGTCTTGCTAAGAAACAAGATAATAAACATAACAAAGCCAACAGAGAGGAAGGGTAAGATGTGGTTGTTGATGACTTTATGCCTGTATATTGTCACACGGAAGATATCAACGGTGGTACAGCATCCTTTAGTGAATCCCATGATATTAAGTCTCTTAGTACTTGTACCGGCGTTGTTGCTGTTAGAGATCCCTTATATCGATTATGAGCAAGATACCCAATACCTGACTTACCTTTTGCAGCCCGCAGTTGTTGCTTTGGCTATTCCTCTTTATGATCAATTTTCTCAGATTAAAGATAATTGGAAGTTGATCGTCGGTGCATGCGCAGCAGGAAGTTTACTTTCTATGTTATCGTCAGTGATTATTGCGAGTTTCTTCGATATTGATTTAAGTATCGTGGCGAGTTTATTAGGTAAATCAGTCACAGCACCAATAGCGATGGCGGTTTCGTCTGAATTGGGTGGAGAGCCGGCATTAGCCGCTATTTTTGTATTAATGGTGGGGATATTTGGAGCTATCTTTGCTTATCCGGTATACAAGATATTAAACATTCGTTCGTCAATTGCGAAAGGGTTAACGATGGGGACCATTTCTCATGCACTAGGCACAGCAACGTGTGTTACTAAAGACATGAAAGATGCGGCATTTAGTTCGTTAGCTATTGTGCTTTGTGGTGTTTTTACTTCGTTTACGGCACCGTTGATCTATCAACTCGCGGTTTGGCTATAATCAAGATTTACGGCTGTAATTAAGTTCTATGGTTGATAATAGGGTTCGATATCTAAGAAAAACATCAACGCGTAAATAGAAAGAACAATGATAAAGCCATTAACACAAAAACCCAGTGCTTTTTTATAGCGACGTTCTATTTCTTCCAACTCATCTTGCATTTCTAATTCATAGTCTTTGCTGTCATGCTTATTCATAGCAATATCCTTACTGCGAGTACTTTAATCGATCGTTAACCTAACTACAGTGAAGATCGAAATAGGGAGTATGACAAGCACAGTCATTAATTGCTATGAGATTTCCATCACACAAATTCATTCTTATTTTACATTGAGTTATGAAAGAAAAATGAAGCGTATCGTGTCTTATATACTGTGATTCAATATCGAGCAGGATGGAGCGTTTTATGGATGGTTTACATGAATGAATTAGAATTTCGAAGAAGGATATGGTCGGATCCCCATGACATGGATGATTCGTTATATAATGCTTTGCAGAGTAAGGAAGCATATCGTACGTTAAAGAAAGAAGCACTAAATGTTGATGGCAAAATTAAAACCGCTTTCAATGTACCTGTGCCGGATGATTTAGCCGATCGAATTATATTTCAAACTCAGGTTCAACATAGCCATAATGTGATTCGTCCTAGTTTTACTAAACGTGCATTGTCGATGGCTGCATCGGTTGCCTTTGTTGCTGGCTTGTTGGCTGGTCAAATTAATTGGGGTAATGTTGTGGTTCCTCATGCAGAGGCAAATTTAGCGACAGCGGCGGTTCATTATGTTCAAAATGAAGCTGAATTTATTCGTACAATGAATGAAGACGTGACAGTTAAACAAGTGAATGCAAAATTGCTTCCGTTTGAAAAACAGTTTTCAGATAAGTTTCCGTACCATATTTATTACATGAATCATTGTAATTTTGGTAACTCAAATGCCCTTCATATGGTAGTGGAAGGAAAGATGGGGCGTGTGACCGTCTTGTTAACCGGTGGAGAGTCGAGCCAAGTTGGTGAGTTTATTCAAAAGGGAATGAAAGGAACAGTGATCGATTTAGGCGATCATTCTTTAATTCTTGTTGGGGACATGCAAGAAAGCATCGATGAAATGAAAAATAAATTGATGACCTCGTTAATTTAATATCAAGGCCATCGCATACCCTCTATACTTTCTAATCGAAAACATAGAGGGTACAAACTTTATGTGGCTTAATTATAACGATGCGTGTGGGCCAAATACTTCGTAATGAATACGATCATCACTTACCCCTAAGGTCACTAGTTGCTCTTTCATGAATTTCATGAACATAACGGGACCACATAAGTAAAAGTCACCATTATCAATCGGCATGCTCTTTTGTGAAAGATCGATATAACCACTGTTGAAACCAAACTTTTCAGCGTCTTTAGTATACCAAATATGGTAACCCCAGTTATTACTTTGTGTGAGTTCACTATTACGTGTGTTAAAAGAATGCTGTTCGTTCGATTCACAAGCATGAATATAATCGACATGCTGATCAAACCCATTATTATGCAAAGTCTCTAGCATGGATTGCATTGGTGTAATACCAACACCACCAGAGATTAAAATAACCGGAGCGCCTTTATCTTCGTAATAAAAATCACCACAAGGAGCGTACAGATCCACGACATCTCCTTCGTTTAAGTGGTCATGTAAGAAATTAGAAGCGACACCATTGTGTTCACCCAATTCTTTTTTGACTGAAATACGATAAGACTGACCATTGTTCTTGTCTGATAAGGAATATTGGCGAATTTCTGTATTCTCAAGTAACGGAGAATCGATAGAAACACCTAAATATTGCCCTGGTTTGAAGATGCTAACCCCTTGTTCATCGACAGGGACAAAGATAAAGCTGGTGACCAATTCTGATTCTTGTGTTTTTTCAGAAATTCGGAATGCACGTTTACCACGCCAGCCGCCTTGTTTGTTCTCGTTACCAGAATAAATTTCTTCTTCACGATTGATGAAGATGTTCGCTAATACGCTGTAAGCCGTTGACCATGCTTCTTCAACATCAGGAGTAAAGATATCTCCTAACAATTCACGCATCGTTTCAATCAGGTTATGTCCTACAATGTCATATTGTTCAGGTTGAATATTAAAGCTGGTGTGTTTTTGTGCGATACGCTCAACAGCTTGTTTTAGGGCAGACAGATTATCGATGTTTTTTGCGTAGGCGACCACGGCTTCGAATAATGCCACTTTTTGAGCACCTGTTTTTTGGTGACTCATGTTGAAAATATTTTTAAGTTGAGGATTTTCACGGAAAAGGCGAGCGTAAAAGTGTTCTGTAATGGCAACGCCACCTTGCTCAAGTAATGGGACTGTGCTTTTTACGATTTGAATATGCTGAGTTGTTAACATGAATACTTTACCTTATAGCGATTAGATGTTTATTTAATGATGACTCATTAAATGTTAATTCTTAAATTAGCGATCAATTGGATTTAAAAAGAAGCGTGCCCTAAGCCCTCTGCTCCGATGCAGCGAATAACGTAAGCAACTTTGAAAACGGCTGCAAATACGACAGTTGATATATGAGCAGCAACTTGAGCCATTAGGCTAAAATGAGCATCGTAGCCATAAGCGAGTAAGATTGAGGCAATAAGAGCGATCCCACTAATTAGCATGATGTGGTTACCTAGTTTTAAGTAAGACTGAAATTTTTTCTCATTCAACATAATGACTCTCCAAATTGATTTACATAAATAATATAGCAGGTATCGTGCCAACTATTTATTTCGTTTTATATCAATAGCTTATGTTAAACGCCTCGACATCTGTTACTTTTAGACATAGTATATAAAACACTTAAGAGTCAAAATGACATGGTAATATGAATTCAGATATCTTACTTTCCAACCTTATTATTCAATTAATTCAAAACCCAGGTTCAACTGAGAACTATGAGCATATTTTTGATGTAATAGAGCAGCTATCTCAAGTCGATGCCAGTGTCGTTTTGCTTTATGAAGGTGACACTCTAAAACCGATTGCATTAAAAGGGCTCGATACCAGCACGCTAGGAAGACGATTTAATATTAAAGAGCACCCACGTTTTGGCGTCATTACGAAATCTAAAATACCGATACATTTCCCATCGGATAGTAAGCTACCTGATCCTTATGATGGACTTGTGGAAGGGGTAGCTGGTGATTTACCCATACATTCTTGTGTTGGGATTCCATTATATTATGATGAGGAATTACTTGGCGTATTAACGCTCGATAGTTTGAATCCATCGGCATTTGATGAACTTGATGATGAAGTGTTGATCTTTATTGCGCAATGTACAGCTCTTGTGCTTCATCTTGAGCAATGTGCAAAGCATGTTGCTCACTTTTCCGATATGAATAAGGGCTATAAAAAGAAAGCTCATGCGGCAGAAATTATTGGTAAAAGTGATGTCATTAAAACATTGAAGCAAAATATATCATTGGTGGCACCGACTGATTTTACTGCGTTAATTCATGGTGAGAGTGGTACCGGTAAAGAATTAATTGCAGAGCAACTGCATCAACAATCACAAAGAAGTGATGATGGTTTGGTGTACGTCAATTGTGCTGCGATACCCGAGCAACTGGTTGAAAGTGAGTTGTTTGGGCATAAAAAAGGGGCGTTCACAGGAGCTGAAACCAATAGGGAAGGTAAATTCAGTTTAGCGGATAAAGGTACTCTGTTTCTTGATGAAATTGGGGAGTTACCTTTAAGTGCGCAAAGTAAGATATTAAGAGCATTACAAAGTAATGAAATACAGCCAGTGGGCTATGATAGGCCTGTTTATGTTGATGTTCGTATTATTGCTGCGACAAATCGCGACCTAAAAAAGGAATCAATAGAAGGGCGATTTAGAGAAGATCTCTATCATCGACTGAATGTATTTCCAATACAATCGCCTCCATTGAGAGATCGACACGGTGATATCAATTTATTAAGCGGTTTCTTCCTTGAAAAGGTGAAAAACAAATTGAATGTGGATCAGATCAAAATGTCTTCTGACGTCACTATCGCTCTGAATGCTTACCACTGGCCAGGTAATGTTCGTGAGCTCGAGCATATTGTTAATCGAAGCGCTTTAAAAGCGTACGCCAGAGAATATAAAACGAATATCGAATTTAATGTCATCACGATAAAAACAGAAGACTTAGAAATATTAGAGTCAATAACAGCTTCAGCTAATGAAAAAAATACTCTTTCAAAAGAGGAAGAAAGATTACCGTTAAAGCAGGCAACGGATAATTTTCAAAAACACATGATCCTAAAGGTTCTGACTGATTGTGAAGGCAATTGGACACATGCTGCAAAAGAACTTCATATGGATCGTGCTAATTTAATTCGTCTATCAAAAAGGCTTGGCGTTTACATTACAAAAAAAATAACAACCTCACTAGATTAAATGAATGACATAGTGATCTCAATGTCCGTATATAAAGAGGACATTGAGAATATGTGATTAGCATTATCTTATTTTTTGTCTATTAGTTTTATAAAGAATGTAATGTATATAGCCGCTATGTATACGTTAGCTAGAGTTGGCTTATTACCGTGTTATCGCTGTCTATTTCTTACTAAGAATACGCTCGCTACTGATTCTATCTGTTAGTACTGGCGATAAAATATTGAATAAATCAACTTGGTCATTTTCTTCAAGTTTATTAAAATGCTTATCTAAAATTGGTGTGTCAGTTTCTTTGTTCATAGCTTTAACCTGTATACCACCATTTGAAGATTCAAATGATAAATAGGTTTCAGCCGTTTTATTAATATCACTGAAGACAAAGCGACAGTTGCTTACTTTACCTATGTAAAATAAAGTTTCATGAATAGCAACCATTGCCCCTGAATCTCGCTTTAATCTATTTGAAATAAAAACATGAACATAATCATTTTCACCGTAGCATTGATATTGATTACTATCAGCCGAAAGGTGGTCTTCTATTTTTTGTGGGTCAGATAAAATAGCATAAGCTAACGAAGAAATACCTAATATTAATGATGTGAATACCCCCGATACTAATAATTTTGAACGCTTATATACCACTCTCTCATTTAAGTTATTTTTTACTTCATGTGCGTGATTGAAGGCGGTATTTACTTCTTCACTGTTAACCTCGTGGCTGTTTTCTATATGATATACAGCATCACAGGTGAATTTATATCCTCTTTTACTGATTGTTTTAATAAAAGGGTCTAGGTGTGATTGTGTTGGTGTTAGGATTTTTCGTAAAGAAAATATAGCCTGAGTAACGACCTGATCGGAGCCATAGGATCTTTCCCATACCTGTTCAATCAGTTCATCACGGCTCATGACGGTATGTGGATTTTCACAGAAGAACTTTAGTAGCCTAGATAGACGATTCTCAATTTTAAACTTTTCGCCATTTTTAACTAAGATATCTTCATCAAAGTAAAATTTGTAATTGTCAAAAGTGAATAGTTTCTTTTCCATAACGATACCAGTGATGTTGTATGATTTGTACCGCTACAAGGTAATCTTTGTATGATATAAAAAAATAATAAACACCGGTAGTTATCATCTTCTTTGTGTGAATTTAACCTGAACTTGTAAATAATGTTCTATCTTTTCAATGGCTTGATGTGTATGTGATTTTTTATTTAATTTATATAAGAAAATTGTCACCATAAATAACGATTTTTTAGAGAAGGGGTATTCTCCAAAATGGAGTAATTTCCATTTCCTTGTTTGCCGTCAATGTGTGAGTCAATGTTGCCTAACTGTCGTAAATAACGGGTTAAATTCATTTGACTAATCACTAAGGCATCAATAGTGTGATGTTATAGATAAGTCGTACTTCACAGTATAATTCGGGTATATATAGGACAGAGCGCCCTAATTTATTAGGCATTAAATGACACAATAGAAACATGGTGTTTTTCATGTATTTTCGATGTAACTTTACAATGAATACCATAGACAACACACTCTGTGCTTGGCCTAGTGAGGTTAAATATAGAAGGTATAGGTAGGAAGAGTAAGTCATTGATAATAAATTGATATTTTTAAATTTCTCGTGCTTATGGCGGGTTTATGAAAGAAACCATTTAATGACCATGTGCTATAATTAGTTAAGCCTCATGATGACCTATTTTGTTTTGCAAAGGATGTTGTATAGAATGATTTATAAACTGTCTGATGCTGTAGTTTTTGATGATAACTCCGGTTTACTTAAGTCAAATGATGGTGAAATCCAGCTTTCACCACGTCAAAGTCAACTACTCCAGCTTCTTTGTAAGAACAGCGGAGAGTATGTAAGTAAAGATAGCATCATCAATGCAATCTACAGTAATCGACATCCTAGCAATGACGTTATTACAAAATTTGTAAGCTTACTTCGAGCTAAATTGTTAGAAGCTAATTTAGAGAATGTCATTGAAACTCGAAAAAGCTATGGCTATAAGGTTAATGTCATTCAACCCATTATCCCTTCAAAAAAAAGTCACTTACTAAATAACCGTTTTTTATATGTTTTCATTCTGAGTATTTTAGTTCTTGGTATTGGTTATTACATTTATTTAAAAGAACAACAAACACCTATAGCACCGGGAACGATTAGTGTAAAACTATCAGAAAGAGCTAGCCATTATAAAGACTCATTTTGTGCTGAAGCTAGCATATTTGCATTACGATCGGTTAGTACTCATTATCAATTCCTTCAAGGTGAAGAGGTTAAAGGAGTTTACTCTATATTCATTGATTATATCGATGGAGGAACATCGGTAACCTTAACAAACAATCTAACTGACACTATAGAATTACAAAAGATATATCCGAGCCTCATTAACCAAAACATGTATCAATTACGTAAAGATGTATACGATATTATCAATTTATCGAATAGAAATCATGAACTGGGTGTTCAAGTTGCCTATAATAAAAATGCAAGGTATTTCTGTACCGCACAATATGATTGGCACCAATTTATGACAGGAAAAGTGACAATACAAGAACACGGTGAAAATGCAAAAGCTTTATTAGATAGCTTCAATTTAAATGAATTAGATAAGTTTACATTAATTTTGTATTTGAAATTTGCCTATGAATCCTATTCTTTTGGGAGTTTAGAACAAAGTGAATTTGAGAACATCATCTACAATGAACCAATTTCATCCTCTGTAGGTACAACCGTTCAAGCTCAACTTGCACTATATAATGAAGAGTATGAAAAAGTCATTGAAATTTTATTGTCTAGGGATATTAATTTAGATAGTTATTCACATCTAATTTTATATAATGCTTATATTCAACAAGGTAAGCACAAAAAAGCTAAAGCTATGCTTTATTCTTTTTATCGACAATTTCCTGATGAATACCAAGAACATCTTTATAAATATATAGATACAATGTTTCAAAGAGAAAGGATTATTGCTTCTGATGAGAAGTAATATGTACATTTAATTTTTTATTGTTGTTAACTCTAAGTTTAGTCAAATGAAGATCTATTTTTCAAAGGATTCCACTTAATATGATTTATAAATTATCGGATGCTGTAGTTTTTGATGATAACTCCGGTTTACTTAAGTTAGATGATGGTGAAATCCAGCTTTCAGCACGTCAAAGCCAACTACTCCAGCTTCTTTGTAAGAACAGCGGAGAGTATGTTAGCAAAGACAGCATCATCAATGCACTCTACAGTAATCGGCATGCTAGCAATGACGTTATTACAAAATTTGTAAGCTTACTTCGAGCTAAATTGTTAGAGGCCAATTTAGAGGATGTCATTGAAACTCGAAAAAGTTATGGCTATAAGGTCAATGTCATTCAACTCGTTATCCCTTCAAAAAAAAGTCACCTATTAAATAATCATTTTTTGTATGTTTTTATTATCAGCATTTTAGTTCTTGGTATTGGTTATTACATTTACTTGAAAGAACAGCAGGCACCTATAGCTATAGCACCAGGAACTATTAATATCCAATTATCAGAAAGAGCAAGTCACTATAAAGATTCTTTTTGTGCTGAAGCGAGCGTATTAGCATTAAGATCAGTAAGTACTCATTATCAATTTCTACAAGGAGAAAATGTTAAAGGTGTTTACTCAATATTCATTGACTCTATCGATGAGGGAACATCGGTAACGTTAACAAATAACCTGACAGATACTATTGAATTACAAAAAACATACCCTAGCTTCGTTAATAAAAATATGTATCAGTTACGAACCGATGTATATGATATTATTAATGTATCGAATCGCCCTCATGAACCTGTAATCAAAGAAGCTTATAACAATAACGCAACATATTTCTGTACTGCTCAGTATGATTGGCATCAATTTATGACAGGAAAGGTGACAAAAGAAGAACACGGAAAAAATGCAAAAGCTTTATTTGATAGCTTTAGTGTTAATGAATTAGATAAGTTTACACTCATACTGTATCTTAAGTTTGCTTATGAATCATACTCTTTCGGATCTATTTCTAAAAATGACTTTGAAAACATCATTTATAATGAACCTATTTCAACATCCACAAGGACGACGATTCAAGCTCAAATTGCTCTTTATAATGGAGAATATGATAGAGTAATTGAAATATTATCATCTAGAGATACTAACTTAGATACTTATTCACACCTTATTTTATATAATGCGTATGCCGAGCAAGGTGAGCAAAAAAAAGCCAAGGCTATTCTTTATTCATTTTATCGTCAATTTCCAGAGGAATATCAAGAGCATCTTTATAAATATGTAGATACAATGTTTAAAAGAGAAGGGGCAATTATGCCTAATGCTAAATAACAATTATGAATATATTTAACTAAAGTTCTTTGCCATCTGTGATTAAATCTACTTTTATAATGTTATACTAAGTAATAGTATGTCATCAGTAAATGATTTGAGTGTCAATCCAACTTGTAAGTCATGGTTAATGTAGATGTAACATGTCGCTATATCTATATTCCTATAATTAGTTAATATCTCTTCTAAACATTCGTTCTACATATTTATGGTAATTCTCTTGATACGCGTTTGGAAATTGTTTATTCCTTGTATACAGAAGAACCTTAGCTTTATTATCTTCACCCAACTGTAAATACGCATTATATAAAATAAGGTTTAGAAAGCTATCTAGATTTGATGTGGTAATGGATAATATATCAACAACACGATTATAATCTTGTTCATATAGAGCTATTTGAGCACGAATAGCAATGTGGTTTGATGATGAAATCGGTTCATTGTAGATGATATTCTCAAATTCATCCTTTTCAATCATGCCAAACGAGTACGCTTCATAGGCAAATTTCATATATAAAAGAATAGTGATGGGTTTTAAGTTATCGACATCGAAGCTATCGAGTAATTCTTTGGCATTTTTCCCATGTTCATCGATGGTAACAGCACCAGTCATAAACTGGTGCCAGTCGTATTGTGCTGTACAAAAGTATTGAGATTGCTCTCTATATGACTTTAGAAAATCACTCTTGAAGCTAGCGGTGCCTTCATTATTTCGTTTATTTGAAAACCCAATAACATCTAAAACATCAAATAGTAATTGATACATGTTTTTATCGAACAAATGAGGATATGTTTTTTGTAACGTAATAGTATCAGCTAGATTGTTTCTCAATGTTACTAATGTACCGCCATCAACAGAATCAATTACTATTGAGTGTACACCTTTAACTGTTTCATCTTGCGTGAATTGAAGATTGGAGACAAAACCTTTTAAGCTAAGTAGAGTAACTTCGGCACAAAAAGAATTCTTATATCTACGAGCTTCTTGAGTGATTTTTATATCAACAACACCAGGTGTTATTGGTATTTTTGGTTCTTTGAAGTAGCTGAATAATACAATGCTGAAAAACAGGGAAAGGGCACACAGCATATATATTTTTTTATGATTGGATCTTTTATCTTCTTTAGGTGGTACAACTAATTGTGCAGAGGGTATGAGCGTATACCCATAGTTTTTTCTTGTTTTAAGGGTGTCTTGTAGGCCTATTTTAGCTAACTTTGAACGAAGTAAACTGATAAGTTTTGTAATGGATTCATTACTTGTATATCTATCACCGTACAAGTGAGTAATGATACTTTCTTTGTCTATGTACTCGGTATTATCACAAAGGAGTTGGAGTAGTTGATTTTGACGTTGGGTTAACTGTACTTCAGATTTTTGAGATCGAAGTATCCCAGAGTGGGTATCGAATGTGACATTGTTTAGTAGTTTATAAATCATATTAAATTACTGTAATCAAAGTAAGATGGTTTATTCTATTGTTAAAGCTAACATATTAACCATAGCATAAACACACTAACTCTTTATAGATCAATGCTTAAGTTTTGATTATAGGGGTATTTATATGACCAATAAAAGCGCACTATAACTGATTATTTTGATGGAAAAATTATAAAGGAACAACATAGAGCTATTTATATCGAAATAGGAACATCTATGTACTGTCACTTATAAAATTCAATCGCTTAACAATACTTTTTCTTTCTGAAACATAATATCAACATACTTATGAAGATTGTCTTGATACGCATCAGGGAAGTGCTGATTAAATGTATATAATAATGACTTAGCTTTTACATGGTCTCCTCGCTTTAAATAAGCATTATATAATATGAGCCGTGTATATCCATTTATATTAGCCTCGCTTGATGATAATATATTGATCACTCGATCATAATCCTTCTCATATAAGGCAATTTGTGATTGAATAGAGGTGGACTTTGATGACGATATTGGGTCGTTATAAATCACATCTTCAAATACATCTTGTTCTAGGGTTCCAAACGAGTATGCTTCATAAGCAAATTTCATATAAAGAATTAATGTTATTTCATCTAATTCATCGATGCTAAAACTATCAAATAAAGCTCTTGCATTAACAGCATGTTCTTTCGATGTGGTTTTTCCGGTCATAAATGCAAACCAATCGTATTGTGCTGTACAAAATAATTGAGTGTTATTGCTATACGCTTTTTTAACACTTTCAATGGAATATTGTTCCCTATGAGAAATACGAATGATATTCAATACATCGCTGAGTAAACGATACATATTTTCATTAAATAGAGTTGGGTATGTTTTTTGAAGCTCGATCGTGTCGGTTGTATTATTGGTTAATTTTATCGATGTACCTCCATCTATATGATCAATAAATATAGAATATACGCCAGTTATGTTCTCATTTTGAGAAAAATCATAGTTAGGAGTAAATGACATTATAGATAAGAGGCTAACTTCAGCACAGAATGAATCTTTTTGTTCCGTTGCTTGTTTTGTTATTTTGATATCAATGACACCCGGTGTTATTAGTGTTGTTGGCTTTTGTAGATAGCTGAGAAGAGCGACACCCAAAATTAAAACACAAGATATTGAAATGTATATTAAGCTTTTATGTTTCGTTTTTTCTCTTTTTTTTTCTTGATTAGGGGAGAGTAATTCAACCGAGCTTTTAATTTTATACCCATAGTTATGTCTTGTTTCAACGTAATCATGTAAATCGACTTCAGATAACTTACTGCGGAGTAAAAATATAAGTTTAGTAATAACTTGATTATTCGTGTCGTTATTATTATATAAAGTAGAAATTATGGTTTCTTTTGTTAAGTAATCATGACTTTCTTTACAAAGAAGATGAAGTAATTGGTTTTGTTGTTGAGTTAATTTCACCTCGCATGTTGATGATTTTAACATACCAGAAATGGTATCAAATAAAACATCATCAGATAATTTATAAATCATGTCGGTGTATATCCTACTGGTAAGTAATCAAAAATGTAGAGGTCGCATATCGTAACATCTACATTCTTATAGTTAGTTGATATCTCTTCTAAACATTCGGTCTACATATTTATGAAAATTCTCTTTATACGCATTGGGGAGTTGTTGACTTACTGTATACAGAAGGGCCTTAGCTTTTTTATCTTCACCCAGCTGTAAATAAGCGTTAGATAAGATAAGGCTAAGATAGCTATCTAGGTTTGAAGTATTGTTGGATAATATATCAACAACACGGTTATAATCATGTTCATATAAAGCTTTTTGAGCACGGATAGAAATGATGTTTGATGATAGAATCGGTTCATTGTAGATGATGCTCTCAAATTCATCTTTCTCAATCATGCCAAATGAGTACGCCTCATAGGCAAACTTCATATATAAAAGAATAGTGATGGGCTTTAAGTTATCAACATCGAAGCTATCGAGTAACTCTTTGGCATTTTTTCCATGTTCATCTACGGTAACGGCTCCAGTCATAAACTGATACCAATCGTATTGTGCTGTGCAATAATATTGGGATTGCTCTCTATATGATGTTAAAAAATCATTCATTAGGCTAATGGCGCCTTCATTATTTCGTTTATTTGAAAAACCAATAACATCTAGGACATCAAATAATAATTGATGCATGTTTTTATCGAACAAATGAGGGTATGTTTTATGTAACTCAATAGTATCCGTTGGATTGTTTCTTAATGTTACCAATGTACCCCCATTAACAGAATCAATTACTATTGAGTATACACCTTTAATATTTTTATCTTGTGTAAACTGAAGATTAGAAACAAAGCCTCTTAATTTTAGTATGGTAATTTCAGCACAAAAAGAATCTTTATGTAGATTTGCTTCTTTGGTTAGCTTGACATCAACAAAACCGGGTGTAATCGGTGTTATTGGTTTTTTAAAGTAACCATAAAAAGCAATGCTGAACGATAATAGTAATATAGCGAGTATATATATGATTTTTGTTGCTTTTTTGTTGCTTTTAGATGTTTTCACTCGCTTTTCATTTGTTACGACTCTCTGTGCTGATACGATGAGTTTGTAGCCATAATTCTTTCTTGTTTCAAGAGTGTCATGCAGATCGACTTCAGCCAACTTAGATCGAAGTAAACTAATAAGTTTTGTAATGGATTCATTACTTGTATATCTATCACCGTACAAGTGAGTAATGATACTTTCTTTATTTATGTACTCGGTATTGTCACAAAGGAGTTGGAGTAGTTGATTTTGACGTTGGGTTAACTGTACTTCAGATTCTTGAGAGCGAAGTAGCCCAGACTGGGTATCAAATGTGACATTTTTGGGTAGTTGATAAATCATTTTAAATAACAGTAACCAAAGTAAGGTAGTTTATGTTAATAGCGCTATTATATTAACAATAGCATAAACGGACTAACCCCTTATAGATCAATGCATAACTTTTGATTATAGACATGAGTTTCTATCATTAGTCACTAATAGTGCACTATAACTAAATAGATCTAAAGTGAATGAATCATAAAGGAATAACATAGTCTTATTTCTAAGCAAATCAATTACGTAAATGGTTATATTTTGTGCTGTAATGTAGATAGGTAGGTATAGGGATGGAATATGATGAAGCAGTATGTTGAAGCTATAATTGATACTTATTTGGCCGTGAAAGGAATCGATAATATCGTTTATAAAATGGAGAAGTTGATGATGAGCGATACGGATATTTATTACTTAGAACACAAACAGCTCATTAGCTTTGAGCAGATCCTACTAAGTCTACCATCTAAACAAGCCAAAGCGGTTTATCAATCGTATGGGCATACAAGGCATGAACAATTGTGTTTCTATAATAGTATTGTGTTGTTGGCTAAACGAGGATGCGAACAAGCTCAACGTGCTACTGTATGATTTACTAACAAAGCTCACTTCATAGATAATGAATACCTTGAAATGAGCTATTGTTATGAATATTAATTCGAAGCTATTAACTTAAATCTACGTTTTTAGTTCCAAATAACATAGTGACTGTAAAGCCCGCGATGTAAGACACAAGAATACCAGAACCATAAACTGCCATACCCATAAATATACCGCTATCAGAAGTCATTAGCGGAAGGGCAACGATACCGGAAGGTCCAAATACCGTATTCAGACCAACTGGTAGGCCTAAGTAAGAAATCATACCGACATAGAAGCCACCAATTGCACCGCCAATACATGCTGTTATAAAAGGTTTTACTCGGGGTAAGGTTACCCCATAAATCAATGGCTCTCCAATACCTAAGATACCAGGAATGATTGACCCTTTGACTTGTGTACGAAGTAATGAGTCTTGTGCTGCTTTTTTATAGAGAGCAAATGCTGCACCGACTTGACCGCCTCCAGCCATTGCTAAAATAGGAAATAACGAGTTGAAACCTTGAGCATCCATTAATGCGAAGTAAACAGGGACAAAACCTTGGTGAATACCAAACATCACTGATATTAAGAATAATCCTGCAAGAACCGCGCTACCAATTGGGTTCCCATTCAGGTTTAAGAATAACCATGACATCCCTTGGTATAAGTAGCCACCTAACGGCATAATAAACAGGAATGTGAACATACCCATGATCAGTAATGTAACAAAAGAGGTCAGAATCATATCAAGGCTATCAGGCATGAATGAGCGAACAAAACGTTCTACTTTTGCACCAATAATCGCGGCAATAAGTACACCAATGATGTTACCTCGAGGGTCAATCTCATTACCAAAAAAAGTTTCAATACCAGAGTATATCCCTTTGGTTGCCTCATGATCGTAACCTAAAACAAATAGCGATGCGATGATAGCTCCATTAACACCAGACCCACCAAATGCTTTTTGTGCATTATAACCAATCAAAATACTCAAGAAGCTAAATAAACCTTTACTGAATACTTTCATGTATCCAATAAGATGAAGTATAAAATCGCTTGGAACTTCATTACCTTTAACTAAAGTTTGTTCAAATAATGTAGCAAAACCAAGAAGTAGGCCAGCGGCAATAAAACCAGGAATGAGAGGGGTGAAAATAGTCGCGAACTTTGATAAAAATTGCTGGATAGGGTTAGTTTGCTTGGACTTGATTTCTTTTTTTGCATCGGATGCTATAGATGTAAGATCAGCATTCTCTGATAAATCAATTGAACCGGATTCAACACCAAATTCAGCTAGCATCTTATTCATCATCTCAGACGCAGTTTGAGCTTTACCTGGGCCTAGCACAATTTGTAATTGGTCATCACCTTCAACAATGCCTAGGACACCGGGAATACGTTTGATAACATCCTGATTTGCTAAACTGTTATTAACTAAACCTAAACGAAGGCGAGTCATGCAGTTACCGCACTGTTTGACGTTGTTAGCGCCCCCAACAGCAGAAATAATTTGGCTAATCATTTCATGATTAATCTTTGCCATAATAAATATCCTTGTAGAGATAAGTTGTTTCTATATTGTTATATTTAATGAGTAGTAAAAATGTGTTGGTAACTATTTTTGCTATGCTTTCATGATGGCTGGACGGATAAATCCTTCGTTATCAGATAGAAGTTGTGTTGCTTTGTTTGCATCAGTTGCGGTTAGAATCATCACGATAGCCGTTTTGCAATGTCCATTTGCTTGAGTTAAAGCTGACTCAGCAGTAGTGCGGTCACATTCTGTCGCTTCCATTACAATTTTCTTCTGACGTTCAACTAATTTTGCATTGGTCGCTTCAACATCAATCATCAGATTTCCGTATACTTTTCCAGAGCGAATCATTGAACCTGTTGTCAGCATATTCAGTATTAGCTTTTGTGCTGTACCTGCTTTCATGCGAGATGACCCTGTAATAACTTCAGGGCCAACAATTGGGTTCATCTTGAAATCAGCTATTTCTGACATTTGTGAAGCAGGGTTGCAGGTAATGCAGCCAACTAGTGAACCACATGATTTTGCATATTCCATAGCACCGATGACGTATGGAGTACGGCCGCTTGCTGCAATTCCAATTAGAATATCCTTTTCATTGAACTTAATATCTTTAAGATCTTGAGCTCCAAGATCCGTATTATCTTCAGCGTTTTCAACGGCTTTAAGAATAGCTGTGTGACCTCCAGCGATAATCCCAACGACTTGTTCAGCTGGAGTACCGTATGTCGGTGGACATTCGCTTGCATCAAGAATGCCAAGACGCCCAGAGGTACCGGCACCGGTGTAAATTAAACGACCTCCACTTTTGAAGGCATCTGCGATAGCGTTAACGGCTTTTTCAATCTCAGGCATTGTTTTTTCAACAGCAATGGCTACTTTTTTGTCTTCTTCATTAATCACTTTTAGCATGTTTAAAGTAGACAAAGTGTCAATCGCACAGCTTGCTTGGTTACTGCTTTCGGTAACCATTTGATTTAAGTTGATACTCATAGAGACTCTTGTATTGATTTAATCTTTATAGGATGAGGGGTATTGTAAGGAATTTTAAATTCCAATTGTTGATACAAGTCAAACTATCAACACAAGATGTGTAATTTATTATTCCACAATTAGCTGAGTAAACGTAGCTGTAATATTGGAACAATGCTTAGAGGCATTAATTTGAACACTAGTATTGGATTATTACAAAGCCCAAAAAGGTAAGAAAAGGAACAATACAAGTCATGAGTCATTGTGTTTCTATCATTGTATTGTTCGATAAACTGAATGAGGATGTGAACAAACTTTGCGTACAGCGATTTAATCATTATGTTAGTGCGCTTTGTATTAAAGCTTGAATACTTTAAGCGACGTAAAGCATCGTCTTTTAGATATTATGGTTTAGGTCATTAATAACCAGAGAGTTAACTAAGTTAACTTACTGTTTATTATATAGTTTATGTTAAATTGTTATGTTTAATAGATACTGTAGATCAGATTACTAATTATAGTTAATAGGGTGATAACAATGAATCAACCCAACAATTTTTAATACGAACAGTAAACAGCTATAGAGGATATGGACTCACCAATACATAATTTAACATAACGTACATAATGCGCACTTAAGTGCTATTTGATAATAATATGGGTAACTGTGGTTAAACTGATGATTAACCTAGTATGTATGTCCCCAAAAGAAATGACTTTAAAGATTGAACAATCTAAAGCCTAACAGCATCAATTTTAGATTCACAGTGCGCAAAAACTCAACATTGAATATTCTACTCACTCGTTTACTGTTTGTTAGATGCCTACCTATAACGGAAACATAACCAAAACTGAGTTATACTCTGGCTTTACTCTTTTATAGGTATTATCAAATGTTTAATATATTAAAATTAGTTGTTTTAGTCTGTGGTGCTATCGCAATTTATGGATACGCTACCGATCAAGATATCAATGATCTGATGGGTACATTCTTTGGACGAGTTACTCCCGTTGTTGAAGAGCTGTTTGCAGGTCTTGTTGATATGGCTAAAAATATGTTCAATAAAGCAACATAACCTTTTATTTTACAGGTCAAATTAATAAATTGGACGCAGGTCACACTGATATTTACATAATGTGAGTTTGCTCACTGTACTTATTTTACGTTTCGAATTAAATTAACTGTATTGAAGCATTCGATTAAAAACTCATTATAAGGACATTACTATGCTTTCTATGGATATGAAAAAACACGCTCATTTAGCCTCTCGTAAAAATGCACGCCAATTCTTAGATGCTAACCAAGACGCATTACGTGGACAAGAACGTTTTACCGCTAAGGGTTTTATTGAATTAGTCGAAGCAGAATTATGTCGTAAATATGAGCTTTCTTCAGTATCAATTAATGACACAATGAAAAATTACCTACAAACTATCCCTGTTCAACTTGGTGTAAAAACATTACATTTAGAGCAATGGTTTGAAGCCTACTACGAATCAACAGGTAGTTCGAAAATTCAATTAAACTAAGCATAAATAACAATAGGACTTGTATGCTAGAGAATAAACAATCAAATAAAAACCTAGCATATATAGGTACCTACACACCAAAAAGTCATGGTGTATATTGCTTCGATGTATCTGAGCAAGGTGAATTAACCAACAAGCGACTTGCTGCCGCTCTGGAAAACCCTGCTCAGCTTACTCATAAAAATGGTCAGTTTCTTTATGTTGCTCTTGAGATTTCTCAATATCAAGGTAAAGAAACAGGCTGTATCCTTTCTTTTGAAATCAAATCTGATGGAAGCCTCGCCAAAATCAATGAAATTGATTCCTTTGGTTCCGGCCCCGCCTACATCACATTAAGTCAATGTCAAAATTATTTGTTAGTTGCAAACTATGCTGGCGGTAGTACCAGTGTATTTGAATTAGCGAGTGATGGTCGTATTTTGTCCCCTACTTTCTTGGAATCTCATCTTGGGAATGCCATCTCTTGTATTCCAAAATTAGCTCCTGAAGGTGGTTTTGTTGAATGCGGTCATGATGCTTCACATGCACATATGATCTCATCTTCACCCGACAACAACTTCTTAATCGGCACCGATCTAGGGCTAGATAGAATAAATCTTTGGTCGTTTGATTCAGTATCTGGTCAAGCGGCACCACATAATCCTTCACATATTGAATGTGATAAAGGATCTGGCCCCCGGCATTTTGTTTTTCACCCAACAATAGCCTGTATTTACTTACTTTCTGAACAAGCATCTACGTTAACGACTTACGAATATAATTCAGATTTTAAGTTAAGTAAAAAGCATGAGATAAGTAGCCTACCAGAAGGCTATAAAGGAACGAGCTTTGCTTCTGATATTAAAATTTCACAGGACGGGAAATTTCTTTATGCATTGAATCGCCTGCACAATTCCATTGCGATTTTTAACATTGATGAACAAGGGAAAGCGACATTGATGAAGGTCGAGTGGTGCCGAGGAGATTTTCCTAGAGGGTTTACGTTGTCATTATGCGGAAAGTTTTGTTATGTTACATGTCAAAATAGTGACAACGTCACTATTTTTGAGCGTTGCGATACATCTGGATTGCTGAATTTTACAGAAAAATATATTCCAGTTGGAAGTCCTTCTCAGCTCATTGTCCTGTAAACAGTCTTAAAGTTCGATTGGTCACAAATTAAACGGTACATAATCGATTTCTAAACTAAAGTGATAATAAGAAGGCTTAGTCATAATACTAAGCCTTCTTAATCTTAAGCAGTTTGAGGTTTACTGGATCGATTGAGTCGATAAATAGTCAGTAGTAACATTGTGCTATTGAATGCATCATTTATCATACCGCCATACGAACCAACCACAGCGGCATTAACAAACCATAACATCGTACCTGTTAGGAATGCAGCTCGCATACGGATGCCTTTACACAGGAATAACGCATAGCAGTTGATTGCTGAAGCAAACCAAGGAATGAGGTCTTCTGTACCAGTGTAAAAATACGCACTGATAATGGTTTGCCCTATCAAGAATGACCAAAACATGGTTTTTGTTTTGTACTTGATCGATACCAGAGCACGAATGGAGTTAATAAAAAGGTTAGCACCGGCAACGACAGCCCCTAGTAGGGTGTAATGAATAGCAAACAAAAAGCAAGATCCGAAGATTAACATTCTCATTTTATTATCGTTAACAGTTGATGTACCCATTAAGTTAACGGCTAAAGCGACAAAACCGATCGCTTGAATGTAAGTTTCATTCATTATTTATTCCACTCTAATAGACTTAGGTCACAATTTTACAGAATATGGAATTTTTTTCAATGTTTAAAGGTTGTTTTCGTTTGATTTTGTTCGTTTATGGTTACTTCGAGAAGTATTTGTGTAATTTTACTACGGAAAGTGGAAGGGGTTTAGAGCTTGGCTGACATCAAATTATCAGGAATTAATAAAGTTTTATAATTTTTTCAGTAAGATTTATATATTTCACTGTTATTTTTATATTCAAATTGGGATAATACAAATAGATAACGACACCATCATCACATATGGATATCATTCGAAAATGAGACGTTTTAAGACATTCATAACATTAATCATGACTACTCTTCTGTTAGCAGGATGCTCAAACAGAATTGCTGAGTATTCAGTGGTTTCTACACGTAATATCGACATGAAAAATGAGAACTATCTCGAAGGACAACGTGTTGTTGCTTCAGATAGTAGCCCGGTATTACTGTACCCTGTTGGATTACCCAGTATCCAAGAAGCAACCAATAGAGCCATTGATAGCGATCAATGTGCCGTGGGTTTAACCAATGTAACAATAGATAAAGAGCAATTCTTTTTTGTCTTTGGTTATAATGCCTATCATGTAGAAGGCAACCTACTCATTGATACTAGAGCTGAAGGTTGCGAATTTTGGCCAAAAAGTTCGCATTCGGTATCAGTGAAGAAATAAGCCCCTTTATTGATACTCCAGTGATCTACGATTAGTATGTAGTAAGGAATACTAATCGTAGATGGTAATATGAACCCCACTATTAAAACTCTCTTATCTCATCGTTCTATTCGTAAGTTCACATCTGAAACGATTCCAAATGACTGGCTTGATGCGATTATTCAATCGGGAATACAAGCATCTTCTTCCAGTTTTATGCAAGTCACGTCTATTATTCGTGTCAACGACCCAGAAAAACGGGTCCAATTAGCGACATTGGCAGGCAATCAAAAATACGTACAAGAAGCTGCTGAATTTTTAGTCTTCTGTATTGATTACGATAGGCATAAATCTATAAACGCAAATGTAGACACTGAAAATGCTGAACTCACCCTGATTGGAGCCGTTGATGCTGGGATTATGGCTCAAAACTGTATGATTGCAGCAGAGTCATTAGGTCTAGGCGGTGTATATATAGGTGGTATTAGAAATAATGCTCAATCAGTTCATGATTTACTTTCAATACCTAAAAACTGTTCCGTATTATTTGGACTCTGCCTTGGGTTTCCCTCTCAGGATCCTTCAATTAAACCTCGTCTCAAACAAAAAGTTATAGTGCACCAAGATCAGTATCAACCGATGTCTCAACAAGATATCGATGATTATGACCATGAATTAAAACAATACTATCAACAACGTTCAACGAATAAGAAAGTAAGCAATTGGTCTACAGACATACCTAATAAACTGACCAAAGAATCAAGACCTCATATGATGGAATATCTACATAACAACAACCTTAATAAAAAGTAATTGAGGTATGATGAGCAACTTTTGAAGCACCTTCTATCCTTATTTAATAATACTGTCGAATTCACAGTAAGGGTATTGAATTGAAAAATAAAGAAAAGTTCATTTATGCTGGTATCGCATTACTTGGCTTTAGTCTACTGCATGCTGAAGAACCTGAAGAGAAATACACCTATTCAAGTGATCAAGGCGTTCTATTCCACCACCAAGGTAAAGAGATCTATTTATCTAAAGACACGGTGATAATTCATTCCGATAATTCAACAAGAATGGCGACATTAACGCCATACCGTAACGGTGTTCTCACTTATATTTTTGATGATGGTTATCGCTCTCACTATGACACCGTTGCTCCTCTCTTTGAAAAACACGATGCTAGAGCCGGGTTTGCTATCTTTTCTAAGGTACTAGGTAGTACAAAGTTCTTATCGAAAGATGAATTACGAGATCTAGAAAAGCGCGGGCATGAATTACTGAATCATTCACTGACACATAAAGACATACGAGATGGTTCGGCTAGCCAATCCGAAGCATCAGAAGATATTTTAGGGGGTAAGCAAGCATTAGAAGATATTGGGTTATCCGTTTCGACGTTTATCGCCCCATTTTCTAAAACGCCCGATCAATATCTGCAATTGGTCAAAGATAACCATTCCAATGCGTATACCAGTTATTCGCCTAATATGGAAAAGAATGGCCAATTCACCCCTGAATTGATTCACTGGAGAAAACATCAAGACCTTTTTAAGCTTCAACGCTTTCCAGTCGAGAAACATGATGCAAAAACTGCAATTCAGGTTCTCGAATCTGCGGCAAAACATAACGCCATTGTGAGTTTTTATGACCACGATATCGACAAGTCGAAAACCTCTTCAAAGGATTTATCCGACATACTATCTAAAGCAAATGAACTGAATATGGTGATAACGACACCGACACGTGCTGCTAATTTATACAAATCTAAGCAATCCAGCACCTGTGACTTTCATTCTATAGAAAAGCAAGATAGTATCACGATAACTTGTGGCGTTACGCATAATCAACAGATTGAAGACACGTTAACTCAAGGTTCTTTGTTACCGTTAGAGGATTTTAATTCTGACTACATAATAATCAAAAATAACCGATTAAGAGTACAAGTTAAAGAATGCATGGGCGAGAAACCCTATTCCGCTCTTTATACTGGAGTTTTGTTTTCAAAAATTAATGACCAATGCAGTGTCTATTTAGCTCAACATTCATCTGGGCTCGTATCGACCATAGTTACCGATAACCGTATTTTCGTATCACAACATTAGAGAGTCTTATATGAAGATTTTTAGTAATTTTGAAAGTGGCAGTATTAATGTGATTAATGCTGATTCGCCTCAAAATATTCAATTGTCGATTCCTGCCGATCATAATACTGATATAGCACAGTGGTTCCACTTCCGTTTAGAAACAGAAGCTCAACAAGAACATACTTTAACGATTACGGGCCTAGTGACTTCGGCTTATCCTGATGGTTGGAAAGACTATGATGTGGTTGCCTCTTATGATCGCGAAGAATGGTTTCGAATTCCAGCTAGCTTCGATGGTGACAATCTGACATTTAAGATTTCCCCTGAACAAGGCTCTATTTATTTTTCTTACTTTGCACCTTACTCTTACGATCGCCATACCGATTTATTACACAGCGCTCAAACGCACTATGCGTGTACACTGCATACTCTAGGCCATACTCTTGATAATAATGACATGAGCATGCTTCAAATTGGTGAGTATGAAGAAGGTAAAAAACGCGTTTGGGTTATTGGCCGCCAACACCCTGGTGAAACGATGGCTGAATGGTTTATCGAAGGTATGCTTCAACGCTTATTAGATCCAGAAGATACTGTCGGCCGTACTCTTTTAGATAAAGCCGTCTTTTATGTCGTACCAAATATGAACCCAGATGGTTCTATCCGCGGTCATTTACGACACAATGCCATTGGTGCGAATTTAAACCGTGAATGGCAAAGCCCAACATTAGAAAGAAGCCCTGAAGTCTACTATGTCAGAGAGAAAATGTTAGAGACTGGCATGGACATGTTTTTAGATATTCATGGTGATGAAGCTATCCCTTATAACTTTGTTGCCGGTAGCGAAGGTATTCCAAGCTATAACGACAAAATTAAAGATCAAGAAGAAAGCTTTAAGAATGCTCTGTTAACGATCACGCCAGAGTTCCAAGATGAGTTTGGCTACCCTAAAGATGCGCCAGGTAAAGCGAATTTAACTGTTGGTTCTAATTGGGTTGGTGAGCAATTCAAGTGTATTGCTTACACGGTTGAAATGCCATTTAAAGATCATATCTCTCATGCAGATGAGTTATATGGCTGGTCACCTGATCGTAGTGCTTCATTTGGGCATGATACATTGGCTGCAGTACTGGCTGTACTGCCAAAGCTATAAGTTTACATAACAGATTAATAAAAAAGGGAGAACATGAGTTCTCCCTTTTTTAATCTACTAACTTGGCTTTAAAGTTTAAAGTTTAAACCAAGAAACCTATCGGCTACTGTAAGAACGATTTATCAATTTTAGGCGAATATAGCGCATACGCCGACTGCCCTGCACTGACTAAGACTCGACTTCCAGGTACTAAAATAATAATACCCTGTAAGATATAAATAGACCCTGTGTTTCCATATATTCCACTTCATATATGCATTATATTCATTCTCAGCCAAAAAAAGCACTATGTAAAGTTAGCAAGTCCGGAAGAAATCGAACTCACATCATCAGATTTGGAATCCGGTATTCTGCCGTTGAACTACTGATCTATGGCACTCAATTAAAGACTCGGGCTTTCAATCGAGACATTAGAACTGTCTTACTCTATATAATTGAGTGGCGTTGTTGATCAAATCAGGAAAAGGATACAGTTATCCTATATCGACTGCCTACTAACTTCTTATAGGCATACCTAGCCCTAGAACTTTATTCATGGCTTTGACATTCGCTAATGCCTCACCAACTTGAGCGTTATAACATCTCAAAGTTAGCGTTCCACTGGTTAACCCTTTATATCTCGACATGGCTGTTTCTGAGAGTGCTCTATCGTGATAGCCAGAGTCCGTTTTCCATTTGTGTAACTCATCCTTTTTGAGCGCATCAACCGCTTCATTACGAGGGTGTCCCTTTTCCCGTAACTGTTCAGCCGCAAGGTATTGACAATTCACCTCAAACACGAGTGGGTAATTTTACAGTGATAAATCCTGTTATTCTTGTCATTTGATAATGAAATTCAGATTATTTAACTAGGCTGCATAAATCGTGAGATAAAGCAATACCGGCTGGCTGAACAGTTACCTTTTCCCAATAGCCTGCATTTTTTCTAGACGGAATGAGAGGTTTGATTCCTTTAACCCTTAATGTTTTATGGCATTTTCTGGTGTCGTAAGCACCATCACCAGAAACTGCATGGATCTTTCTTCGAAGTGAATTGAGCAACGTAGGAAGTACTTCGCTATCACCGACATTGACTAGGCTTACTTCAGCACTAATGACTTCATGAGTATCCACATCTACGGCAAGGTGCAATTTACGCCAAGTTCTCCGTTTTTCAGCCCCATGCTTTTTTACTTTCCATTCACCTTCTCCAAGACTTTAAGCCCAGTGGAATCAATCGCAATATGACGAATGGGACCTCTCGATTTATTCCGATACTTAACCTGAACCGTTTTTGAGCGCTTGCTTATTGATGTGTAATCAGGTGACTTTAAAGGCACATCCATTAGATCAAATATCGAGTCAATAAAGCCTTGAAGAGCACGTAATGGCAGTGAAAAAATACCTTTTATCATCAAAGCCGTTTCAATCGCGGTATCAGAATATTGGAAGCCTCGACCACGTTTACCATGGTGAACTTTGCATTGCCATGCTTATATTGCTGAATCATCTATCCAAAATGTCACAGAGCCCCGTTTACAAAGCGCTTTATTGTACTCGCTCCAGTTAGTTATCTTCTTTTTTGATTTGCCCATGTCATCACCATTGTATCGAGTACATGAGATCTGATCACAAGGTTTGGAAAAAGTTCAACTGATTTAGTCAACAACACCTAATTGAGTAAATGAAAACTCAACTTCCAGTGAAACGGAGGCAACCCTAAAAACACCAAGATTGCTAATAGGACATTTAAGTTCAGCTAAATTAGTTATAGACAAGTGCCATAACACTAAAGCGGCCAAAAAAATCGCGATGGAACTATAGACTATTAAACAAAATCCATATGTACAACCATCAATGCTTAATCAATATCATTGTTATTAGCGATTACTTTTCAATTCCCTAAGAATTCTATCTCTTTTAAACTAGGTCGAGTTAAGCTGTCCTAGCTCTAAAATATTCAGTATTTTCACCTAAAATTAACACAAGTATAGGGGCTATATACTATGTTTAATATATAAACAGCGCCTTGGACATTGTTAGGTTAATCACAGCATGAATGATCATTTCCTGTATATTTATAATGACCTATAAGTCAATTTCGTGTAAAGTTTATGCCCATTATATAATGTTTGTAACATTCAAAACTACCGAAAACTATCGAGTTAGGAGGGCGTAATGCACAATGATAAAGTTATATATGACACAGCAGATAAGCTTCTTTCAACATTAACTAATAACTTAGTCCCTACGAATCTAAATTTAATTGCAAAAAAGTTAAATATTGAGCTTCTGCCATTACAAGAAATGGACGAGAACAACCTATTAGGTGTTGCAAGATTTGATGGTGAGCGACGTATTATCAATTATAGAAGTTCTGAAAATGCTACCCGAAAGCGTTTCATTGTAGCTCATGAAATAGCACATCATGTACTTGGCCATGTCAAAAGCGATGGCGTTAAGAACTTAGAAGATACATTAAGTAATTTCGAGCCTTCAGTTCTTGACTACCAAGAAAATGAAGCAAATAAGTTTGCCTTAGCTATTTTAATACCAAAATCAAAGCTTGACTCTTATATTTATTCTGAAGGTATAACTAAAGTTGCAGAATTAAGCACAAGATTTAATGTTTCGATTAAAGCCATGATGTACAGGCTAAAACATTTAGGGTATTCCAAGTGGTAGAGGATAAAGACTTATCAGGTAGCCCTCCTATACAAGGTGAGGTAATCCCACCTAGCGATGTGAACAAAGCTGATCTAGATCTGAGTAACTCACGTTCTACATTTAAAGATAGGGAAGCATTCCGACAAGCAAAACCAATCGTTGGTTTTACTTCTATTGTCGTATCATTGATTTTCTTAATGCTTGGAGCTTACTTTCTATGCGTTACTTTCCATAATCTAACGAGCTTCAATAAAGCTTCGATTGACTTGTTAACTGAAGAACGCCACTACCAAACCTGTAAAGTAGAAGAAAACTGTAAAGTTTATCAGCTTGCTGTAGAAGTCGAAGAAAGCTCGAATAGTAACAATAAACAACCACTACCCAAAGAAGTAAAGTATAAAGCACTTAGCTTAGTTGAGTCCTCAAATTATTCTATCCTATATATTATATCAATAACCTTAGCTATCGGTTTTGCTTTATTTATTATGGTTGCTAGAACGGTTCTAATGCATAATTACACCAATAATGATGAAAACATTAGCAATAATGATTCTGCAATATTAACATCAATAAAGACAGTAATAGACTTAATAAAAAGTGCATTCAGTAGTAAATAAACCTCCAAGAAAGCCCATGCAAACATTACATGGGCTTGTTCCTCACCGCTACACCAATCCCAAATTGTTTCCATAGGCGGCTGACTCTTCAATTCAGGCTCTTCTTTCTGCTCAAGCTCGTAAGCTTAGGCTGGTTCTTTAATCTGTTCTGTTTGAATGCGGCTATAACCTTTTAATTGCTCTAGTCGCATTTGGTTTTCAAACTTCATTGCTATAGCTGTACCAATGCTTGACTGTTATTCGGTTACTGCTACATCGCTTCCTGATCTACTTCAATAGATCTGCTCATATTCTTTTTTCAAAATAAGACTTACTTAAACCACACAACATTGATTTAGCTAATAACTCCGCACACTATACCAATCATAGCCTTTGCTAATTAGTATCTTGATTCGTCTCGAGCTTAATCTGGAATACAGATAATATCTTTGATATCGCTTTGTTGTTCGAAAAACACCCAGTCATTCAGGAGCTTTGCCTGACCATGATCATGCCGTACCATGTACAACCACCATCTTTCTTACTGGAGTAACACCCTGCTCTTGACAATGTATCAAGAACAACTGGCTTTGGCATGAACTGAGCTTTGTTAAGCCAAAAACCAGCACCTAGCGACATAAACTTCAATATATATCTAGATTTATTTTAGCTATACATCAGCTATTAACTGAAGAATATTTATAATTGAACTAAATAGAAGTAAGGAAGTCTATGTCTAATGGTACATTAAACGATGAAAGGATATTTATGAAACAAAATATATCGTGTTCACTCTTACAAAAAGGGACATCAGAAAGCAAATACATTTTTTCAGAGTACCCATTAGCAGCAATTTCCATTGCCGCTACATTAATAGCTTTAGTAGTCGCAACTTTCTTAGCCGATGCACGTATAGTTGCTATTTTACTAGGTGTTTTTTCCTCAACATTAATGCTACTACAAGGTTTCATTATATCATCCAAAAAGCATAAAGAAGATCTTGATAAAGCAATGGACAGAGAAGAGTTCAAAGTTATTTCAGAAAGCAGAATAGAAGCGATTACAAGTTTAGCCCAAGCTAAATCAATATCCAAATACTTCAACGAAAACTCAGATGGTATCAGGCTTAGTGGCGTTAATGATAAAATACAAAATGAGATTAAGGATGTAGAAGTTGCAATCAAACGCTCCGAAATTCACAAACTGATCGAGGATCATGAAGACAACTTTCAATGTTACATTACCTATGCAATGCACCACTCTAAGGAAATATTTGAAAGCTCCTCATCTAAAACATTCATGGATATCTACTATAAATATCAAATGAGGACTGACTATATTAGGCTTGTTAAGGAACAAAACCTTAAAGATACATTTCCAGATGGTCAGTACCATATCTATGGTTTAACAAACCTAATTCGAACGACCATAGAACAAGGGTTGTTAACACCAAATAATGCTGAATCATTTAAAAAAGGCTGTGAGTTACTATCAAACTTAATAGCTTATCGCTGTAACAAATAGAGCAATTATAATGCCATTTAAAGATCATTTCTCTCATGCAGATGAGTTATATGGCTGGTCACCCGATCGTAGTGCTTCATTTGGGCATGATACATTGGCTGCAGTATTGGCTGTACTGCCAAAGCTATAAGTCTACATAACGGATTAATCAAAAAGGGAGAACATGAGTTCTCCCTTTTTTTTATCTATTTACTTGGCTAGTAACTTTAAAGTTTAAACAAAGAAACCTATCGGCTACTGTAAGAACGATTTATCAATTTTAGGCGAATATAGCGCATAAGCCGTTACCTGACCGGCAACAATAGCAGAAAACATAAGTAAAGCTGACAAACCAATACTCGGAATGGGTAAGATCGATTGTTCAAAAGCCGACTGCCCTGCACTGACTAAGACTCGACTTCCAGGTACTAAAATAATAATACCCTGTAAGATATAAATAGACCCCGTTAACCCCGTTCGTTTCGCAATCCAAGTTCCGTAGAACGTAATTAATACGGTTGTAGCCCATGTTCCAACAACCCAACCACTGCCTATATATAATGGCCCCCACATTCCTAAAATTGCGACAGGTAGACTTAACATCATGTCTTTTAATCGAGCATTAAATACGACACCAATGGATATTGAAATTAAGATAAGACCAAAAACATGAAGCCAAGTTGGGATTTCATTAATGTAGGTCGTTGTATAATTCACCGTCCACAAATACTCACCAACATTAAGTCCCATCGCAATGCCAACAAAGAGCTGCATCAAAGATAGAGCACACTGTCCCAACAAACTGGTTCCTGATACCAGATCATTAAACGCAAGACACTCTAGTGAGTTTGCAATGGTTAAGCCGGGAACAAATAAGACAATGGAGGCGATACACAGCGCCCAAACAGGAATAGGCAAACCTGTACTGGCTAACCAAGAAACGATAATACCGGTCACAAAAGCCGATAAAAACTCAACCGCAATCGAACGTTTTTCTCGGCAAAGCATTTGTATGCCCCACACCATTAATCCCATTAAAAATGCGATTAATGTGGCCTCTAGCGTACTTCCTACCAACATTAAATACGCGGCTGGAATACTCATATTCGCTAGAGCAACAATCCACCATGAGTAGCGTTTACTGTCATTAGGGTCGATAACATCAGCATGATTGACCTTGTAAATCGTGTTAGCCAGTAAACCCAAATTAATGGATCGTGGCTTGGGTCTTGTCATGACAACGGAGTTATTTTCTTGAGGAAATTGATAATTAACGACAGTTGGTGTCGCTTGAACAATGACTTCTATGTCTCGTTGTTCAGCGTATAACTGTGTGTATTTTTCAACTTTGTATGGAGGACATCCACTACGCTGGAGTGCTTCACCCATTGCGACAACTTTGTCGATTTGAGGATTCATCGTATAGCTCAATAAAGGAAGATAGAATAACTATAGGAATATATAGTTAAAAATAATAAAAAACCGAGCATCTAGCTCGGCTTTTTTATTTATAGAACAGGGACTGCGTACGGGTTGTGTGGCTTAACATGAGTCACTAAACCTTGAACTTTACGCTCACCACGTTCAATAATACCTTGAATGCAGTTCCACTCTTTTTTACTTACTTCGCCATTACGCTTAAGAGCTACGTACATAGTACGAACATAGTTCTGTTCCATAGATGGAATCTTAAAAAATGTTTCACTTTCAATGAATTGCGCTACGATTTCTTTATAATCTGATTTCTTATTCATCATTCTTATTTCATTCTTTAGTTACCCAAACCAAATCATAGATAAGGCCTGTGTAAATTACAAAATTTATATATTGAAGACATACTATAAGCATCTAGACTCATTATTCAACTAATAAATAGCAAAATAGTGTAAGAAAGCCTAATGCTAATAAAAAAAGAATTTAATGCATAATAAATGCACTAAAAGTGGCTATTTAAAACGCAATGCCATATTTTACTGTCAATTACGTGCGGTATAACACTTTAACCACGTGCCATCCGAATTTTGTTTTCACAAGATGAGGTACTAATGTTTCCCCGCTAAAACACACTTTATCAAACTGAGGGACCATCTGACCTCGACGAAACTCACCAAGATCGCCACCTTTTTTACCCGATGGGCAGGTCGAATATTTCTTCGCTAATGTTTGGAACTTAGCCCCCTTCTTGAGTTGCTTAATAATATCGTCGGCTTGCTCTTTATGCTTCACTAAAATATGAAGGGCGTGCGCTGTCTTAG
The DNA here is from genome assembly GCA_028131545.1 of Vibrio sp. Lineage (GTDB taxonomy): Bacteria > Pseudomonadota > Gammaproteobacteria > Enterobacterales > Vibrionaceae > Vibrio. Next base: position 49,325 of record JAOICL010000007.1, read on the forward strand.
CCATAAAAGACTCCAGTAATCGGATTTCAATTGAATAGTGAGATTATACACCGAAAGCCATTTGAGTTGCATTAAGAACGACAAGTTGATGAACCTTGCCTTTTCTCTATCCAATAAAAAAGAGCGTCGATATTGACCCTCTTTTTCATAACACCAGCATGGTAAACCAATTGCCGAATCTCAATGATATTGCCGCTCTACAACAACATTATCGAGCGATAACTGTTCTACTGTTCTACAACTAAATTACCAAAGTAATGCAGGTTCATAGCATTAACAATGGGCTTAATATTTAGGTCATGGTTAACGCCCCAAGCAATATTTTGCCAATGCAAAGGAACGAATGCTGCATCTTTATATAGAAGGGATTCAATCTCTTCTAAAATAGCTTTGCGCTTTGCAGGATCCAGTTCTTTATGGGATGCATCAACTAAGTCATCAACGGCTTTATTTGAATAGTGACCACAATTGTATTGCCCTTGACCAGTTTCTTTATTACGCGTTTTGATCAAAAAGTCGGAGAAATTTTCTGTCTCTGCGCCCCATCCAATCATAAGAAGGTCAGCAGAACAAGTCGCGAAGGCTGGCCAGTATTGTGCTTTCGGCATGGTTTTCAAATCAACAGAAATACCCACCTTCGCTAACATTGTCGATACTGCTTGTGCAATTTTGGCATCATTCACATAACGATTATTAGGGGCAATCATCGTTAGTTTTAAACCGTCAGCATACCCTGCTTCTTTTAACAGAGCTTTTGATTTCTTAGGATCAAACCGGATAGCTAACTCTTGGTTGTGTCCTGTATAATTACTCGGCCATTGTTGTGATGCCGGTGTAGCGAATCCACGCATTACCTTTTTCGCAATCGCCTCATTTTGTATCGCATAAATAATGGCTTGTCTTACTTTAGGGTCTTGCAGTGCTTTATTGGTTTGGTTCATTTGAATGGTGATCAGTCGAACCCCTTGCTTAGAGACTAATTCTAATTCTGAGTTCTTATCGATACGTTTATGATCATTGGGAGAAACAGGAGAAATCATGTCAACTTCACCTGATAGTAAAGCTGCTGTACGAGTCGCACTTTCTTTTATCGGGATTAGAGTAAGCTTATCGACATTGCCTCCTTTATCCCAATAATGTTCAAATCGTTCATACACGATTTTAATCCCTTTATCATGACTCGTGACCTTGAATGGACCCGTGCCAGATATGTGAGTCGACGCGTACGATTGTCCATTTTTTACGATCGCATCTTTAGGATTTCCATCTTCATCAACGCCAGAATAAAATGCACTGTCCATCGGGAATATATAAGCCGCCGCATTAAGAAAAAGCGGGTAAGGTTCATAAGAGGTCAACTCAAATGAATGTGTTGATGTAGCTTTGATTTCCTTGAAAGGTGCCAATACCGCTTTATGATCAATCGATTTCTTTAAACGATTGAATGTCCAAACGACGTCCTTAGACGTTAAAGGGTTACCTGAATGGAATGTAACATCATCTCTAAGTTTAAAGCGAACGGTTGTGTCATTTACTCGCTCCCAATGCGTTGCTAAACGAGCTTCGAATTGCAGATTGTCATCATAACGGACAAGAGAATCAAACAACATATGAGACATTTGAAACATACTCGTTGAAAGTTGTTCTTGAGGGTCAAAAGAGACAGGCTCGGAATCATAAGCCACTTTGATGTCCGCTGCCGATGCAGTAAATGCACTCGCTAAGCTTAGAGAGAGTATTGAAAATATAGATTTCACAAATCATCCTTGATTAAACAATAAATTTTGACAGTGAAACTAACACTCGATTACACCTATTGCCTAGCAATGAATCACAAAAAACTCTATTTATGTTGCTGTGTGATTTATTAATAACCATTGATGTAAAAAGTATCATCATCAGGTGACGACGTAACGCTTCGCCACCTGATTGACACCTATTTTATTTCTCGTTGCTTCCAAAGTTTAAATATTGCAGGAATCAAAACCAAAGTCAGTAGCAATGCTGACGCCATACCTCCTATCATTGGTGCTGCAATTCTTTGCATCACTTCTGATCCTGTACCATCGCCATACATAATGGGAATCAAACCGATGATCACAGTAAGTACTGTCATCATTACTGGACGAACCCTTAGCCCAGCCCCATTTTGAATCGCTTCCGTTAAGTCGTTAAAAGATAGAGTCTGTTCAGTGAGTTTGGCCTCTTCTTTTTTCGCATCCCACGCTTGGTTTAGGTACACCAGCATAATCATACCGATTTCAACAGCGACACCTGCTAACGCAATAAAACCAACGCCAACCGCAATCGAGAAATTGAAATTCATCAAATGCATTAGCCAGAAACCACCGACCATTGCCAATGGCAGTGTTAACATGATAATCGCAACTTCTTGTACACGGTTAAAGCTAAAAAACAGGAGCAATGCGATGATAGCTAACGTCATAGGCACCACAACGGTCAATCGAGCTTCAGCTCTTTCTAAATATTCATACTGACCAGACCATGTAATCGAATACCCAGCCGGAAGTTCTAATTGCTCTGCAACGGCACGTTTTGCTTCTTGTACATAAGAGCCTAGATCCACGCCTTCTATATCGACAAGAACTAAACCATTAGGACGTGCATTTTCCGTTTTAATCATCGGTGGACCGTCTTCGTAGCGAATATTCGCAACATCAGCAAGTGCTATTCGAGCCCCATTGGGTGTAACTAACGGTAAGTTTTTCAATTGTTCCGGAGAATCTCGGAAAGATTGAGGATAACGAACATTAATCGGATAGCGTTCAAGCCCTTCGACGGTTTCACCAATATTAATACCACCCACTGCCGTCGAGATAACCTGTTGAACATCCATGATGTTAAGTCCATAACGCGCTGCAGCTCGGCGATCAATGTCCACGGTTATATAACGTCCACCGACCACTCGCTCCGCGTAAACAGAATACGTACCCGCTACATTATTTAGAATGGGTTCAATTTGTTCACCGATCGATTCAATCACTTTTAAATCTTCACCAGCAATCTTAATACCGATGGGTGTTTTAATGCACGTTGCCAACATATCAATACGTGTTTTAATTGGCATAACCCAAGTATTGGTCAAACCAGGAAATTGTATCAATTGATCGAACTCACGGCGCAATGATTCATTTGTTACGCCCTCACGCCATTCACTTTTAGGTTTAAATTGGATGACCGTTTCAATCATGGTTAACGGTGCTGGATCCGTCGCTGTTTCCGCTCGTCCGACTTTACCCCAAACACTTTTGACTTCCGGAACGGTTTTAATCAGCTTATTGGTTTGTTGTAATAGTTCTCTTGCCTTACCTATCGAAATTCCTGACGTGTTTTCTTCTATTGATGCGGTGATCACTTCATTCAGTTCCGTTGTGTTATTTTGATAACCATTTTCCGCTGCTTCTCGCCTCGCTTTTGATTGAGGTAATAATTGCTCTTGATATAAATGGGTACGCTGCTCTAGTCCTTCTTTGTCTGCCATTAATCGCTGAAACTTAGCGTGTAATTGCTTAATAAGAAGGTCTTTTTCATACTGTTTTGCCCCTACTTGATACTGAGCCGATGACACATTTTTATCTTGTCTTTTTTCAGGAAAGAGAGGGAAATCGACGGTCAGATACACACTCAGTAGATCGGAAGCTGGCTCACCCTGCATATTATCCGATTGACGATACCCATAAGACGCCTCAACACCATACTTAGGCTGATAGGCTTGTTTTTCTAGCGAGACTTTCGTTCTTTGTTGCTCTATTTTTTTATCAGCAAGTTGTACTAATGGGTATTGCCTGATGTTAGTGAAAAAGAGGGCTTCTGATTTCTCGTAATTCGCGACAAATTGATCCAGATCCGACCATGAAAACGAACTATCTGCTTTTATCTTTTCAAGGTCATAAAACCATTCATTTCCTAGCCATTCAGACCGCTGCGCTAATAAACGCTGTTGATTTTGTTGATTACGCAACAACCTTTCATCTTGCTGACTTATCGCGAGTTCCGCTTGGATTAAATCTTGTGAATGATTCCCTCCAGTGATGTAATTCGCATTCATGAACAGAGCCATATCTACAAGTAGACGTTTTTGATATTGAATGAGGGTGTGCTCTTTCTTGTAGTAACCCAGATCGAACCAGTACTGAGTCATCAGATCGGCGACTTGGCGTTCACGTTGTGATTTTTGTATTTGATACAGTTCGGAGTCTTGCTGAGACAATTTTAAATTCAGTGTACTTGTCTCTCCTCGTAAGAATTGCTGCGACACACCCAACGATAAACGAGTCATTGGTTCTTGATCCAATTTGAATGAATCAATCGGTACCGCTGTCGCTCCAATTTTGAATTTTGGGTCGGGTAATTGTGCACTCGCAATACCTTTATCTTGACTCGAAAACGATTGAGCATCGAAAAAAGAACGCTGTTCATCCGCCTGAATTGCTGCTTGAATCAATTGATTTAAGGTGAATTGTGATGTGTCTGTCTGTTGCTTGTCTTTAAACGAAGAAATGACAATACTGGTATTTTCTTCAGCAAAGCTTATCGGTGCAAATAGCACCAATAACAAAGCCGTTATAGGCATTATTCGTATCTTTATATTCATTTTTCTATCCAATTAATGGTAAATATACGTCCGTGCTTTCGCATGAATAACGTAAATAGCGCTTATATCTTCATTGATGGATTGGAGGGCGATATAAATTAGATTGGATTTCAGATGGTAATATGAATAAGAGAAAGGTATCCGGTAACGTCGTTTCGGAAATAGAATGGCTTAATTGATCTAACGCAGTTGTCGCATAAGTTATAGTGCATGAAGAGTACAGGCAATGCTCTGATGTCGCATCGGTATAGTCGTTTCCCTGATCAACACTAACCAAATTAGTGTTGGCCGTATTCTCAACAATATGATGTCCAGAATCATGATAGGTTTTTGAATCATAAGACATCGAACCGGTTGCTATAGAACCGTATGCCATTGCTTTACCGTATGAAAATGTAGATTACGATGAAAGCATAAAGGCTCCCCTTAGGGGAGGGTCAATAATTAATGTTCTTTTATTCGATATTAGGCTGAATAAAAGAACATTAATTATGTTTTAAGCAATAAGCAATTATCGAATCAAGTATGCTTTTAATGGTGTCTTCTCTATACACTTAGTAAACAATAATGATACGAAGAATATGCCTATCACCAACATAATGGTTTTAGCGTAACCAGTTACACCTAAAAAATTCGAGAAGTGAAATAGATAAATCATGATAAGCATATGAGAAAGATAAATACCCATGGTTGAATCTGCAATGCTTTTAACACGATGATGAGTCACTAGTTGAGGCTGTGATAATAAACACATAAACAAACCAAATGCCCAAACTGGAGTGAAGAATAAGAAATCATGCGACCGAAAAGACACTCCCAAGTCTTTTAAATAGAATGCTTCCGATAGATGGCCAACTAACCCGACCAACATAAGTAACAATGACTGACCTAAGTTCAACGACACGTTAGCTCGACGAATATAACAGCCAATGAATACAAGTAAGGTACTAAAGAATGGTCCATTTCGAGTGAAGATGATCGATTCTAACCCTGTATGCTCTCGGTAGCTTCCAGCTAATACCCCATAGATGAATAAAACGATGGAGAGACTCGATAAAAGCGCCCATTGATTCTTATGAATAAAACCTGCAATGATGGCAACCGCTATCACTAAACTGGGTAAAAACCACAAATGTACCATCCCACCTTCGAATAGGGTATTTAATGGATTTCCCATTAAGTAGTTCCAATATCCTTCTCTCTCTGCAAAATATCCCTGTTCGAGCGCCTTAGCAAAGTCGAAAGGTAATGCTAAATACACAACACTCCAGATCAGCCATACCTTCAATAACGGTAAGCAATACTGCAACGCCGTTGATTTTGGAGAAGAGAGTAATTTTGGATACAGAAAATAACCTGCTGTTATAAAGAAAAAAGGCACAGCAAAGCGAGATAATTGATTAATGAGATCACCAATCCAAGGTTCTCCATTAATGTGTGGGTAAGCAACAAACGCTCCACTATGAATAAGAATGACACCAATAATGGCAAGCACTCTTCCCAAATCTAAGCTGCTGATGCGACTGACGTGACTTATTGAATGAGACATACTGACTTTCCTTAATTGTCTTTTTTATTTAGCCGCACTATTGTCACCGCTACAGACTGGATAAATCAATATAATTCACTTAATTGCACAAAATATGGTGAGATTTCGCTCTAGAATCCAATGTTATTGAATACCAATAACACGACTAGCGAGCGTTAAGCTTAATAAAAATAATTGATCTTAGTCTTATTATACGGTTTGATTAGACGTGAAATATACATCCCACCGTCTATAATCTTTATTAGGCAATGACGATAGACAACAAGGTTTCAATTATGCTTAAACAACACACAAATAAATCGATGGCAGCACTAACGATGGCCTTTGGGATCATGCTTAGCGGATGTTCTTCAAGTTCAAGCGAAGAAGAACAAGTTAAAAACTGGGAACCGGTCACTCATCCAGCCAGTATCCACTGTGTTGAAAAAGGAGGCAGTATTCAGATACAAAATGACCCTAAAGATAACGTAGTGTATTGCCAGACAACGGATGATCAACTTATCGAGCAAACGTCTTACTATGGCAGTACAGAGTAAATAGTAAGAAACTTAACTGGGTAAAAACCACAAAGATACAATAACAAATCTCATCCTATTTCAGAATCAATGGCTATTCCATTGTTAGATTCTCTTGTATAGTATTTATAGGTAACTATATAAATGGATTTTTAGCCCAATGCCTTTAACTTTAAAGCAGAAAATTGAAAACCCTTCTCAGGGTGTCTACATGATTGGTACCACCCCTCCAAAGCTGGGTACTGATAATGACAAAATCTCGGAAATTGCCCATAAATTACTCGAGCGTTTGAATTCACTTGAATACGACGGTGTCGTGATTTATGACATCCAAGATGAAAGTTCAAGAACTTCTATCCCAAGACCTTTCCCGTTCAAAAACACAGTCGATCCAAGAGAATACAGCCAATTAATTAAACAGATTTCTCAAAAAGACGTGATCACTTATAAAAGTGTGACTCAAAAAGGAAAAGAAGAGTTTAATCAATGGTTAATTGAAACCAATGAACGTTATGAATTAAGTAATTTGGTCCTCGTTGGTAACCCTTCGTCGCAGGCAAACCTACAATTTACCTTACCTGAAGCTTATCAAGCCTTAACCGAGCATAGCGATAAGTTCAGTTTAGGCGGAGTCACCATCGCTGAAAGGCATGCATCAAAACGTAATGAGCATGAACGTTTACTTAAAAAGACCGATCAAGGCTGTGAATTTTTTATCTCTCAAGCCGTGTACGATGCTCAAGCGACAATTAATTTAATCACAAGCTACGCTCGAAAGTGTCGTCAACTCAACATTGAACCGCAGCGTATTATCCTAACTTTTTCACCGTGCGGCAGTCAAAAAACACTAGAATTCATGGAATGGCTCGGTATTTCCGTACCTGAAGCGACTAAATGGCGAGTTTTAGATTCTGATAGCCCACTAAAAGAATCCATTAAAATTTGTCGAGAAAATTTAAATCTTATCCTTCAAAATTGTGGCGATGTTGGTGTGCCTTTAGGGTTAAATATTGAAAGTTTAACCAACAGAAAAGAAGAAATTGACGCGGCCGTGAGTTTATATCGATTGCTCAAAGCCACAATGGAATTGTACTTAGCTGAACAATCACTATCAAACTAAATGAATACTGAGCTCTGGATAAACATACTATCCCGAGCTCAATTTTTATTTCATATGCTTCTATTATGAATAATACCTAACAAAATCAGAAAACATTGCTAGTATTAATACTATATAAATCGAGTAAGATCATTGGTATACCGTATGCCCTATGCAACCTATAAAGGATTTTCCTTAAAAAAATCTCAACAAATTGGAGCTCAATGGTCCGTTAAAATTCAGAGTCAAACTCTGCATGGTGATATTACAACCATTAAGCGTGCCATTGATTGGTATCTCACTACGTCTAAAATCCCTGATATCGATTCATTAAAAACACCCACGACCTCTTCTACCGCTAAAACACAGAAAACCATCCATAATGGTTTTGTGATCAAGAATGACACCAACAAAGAAGATGAATGGTACTCCTTTGTGTATGGGGTATTACTCAAGGGAACCATAGAGCAAGTCCAAAAGAGAATCGACCGCGCTCAACAATTAGCTCATCAACATAAACAACAACTTAAATAGACATCTGATCTTTTAACAGTAAAAAATCTTATTTTTGCTTTTCATTTTTTTCTTTAAGCCATAAAATCGTTATTCGACGATTAACGATTATTATTCATAATCTAAAGTCCAGTGCTTAATAATGAATAATGAATAATCTAACCAGCGTAACCATGAACATGAGATAGATATAATGAAGTGTGTATCAATCAATGCAGACATGATCACCCCCAATGATGATGTCTTGTTAGCAGAAAAACAGTTTGCTCTTCAATCAAAAGCACTCTCTCACCCTATTAGAATACGGATTTTATCGCTCCTAAATACCTTAGAGAAACAGGAAGGGTGTTTAAATAATGATTTAGTCGCCACATTAGGGCTTGCTCAATCAACGGTATCAGAACATTTAAGAATATTGAAGAATGCGGAATTCATTTCGGCAGAACCGATGCCACCCAAAGTATGCTACCGACTCAATAAACCGGCATTAGCTTCGTTTTTTAATTCTTCTTCTCTATTTGATTTATAGATTTGATTTATAGGTAATATAATGAAAAGCACTTCAGAAAAAATGAGTTTTCTAGACAGATACTTAACCCTGTGGATTTTTGTCGCGATGGGCATTGGGGTTTTTATTGGAGCAATCTATCCAGAAGTAGAAGCTCTTAACGACGCCATGTCGGTTGGTTCAACCAATGTACCACTGGCAATCGGATTGATTGTGATGATGTATCCGCCACTTGCCAAAGTGAATTACAAACTATTAGGTCATGTTAAAAAAGATAAAAAGTCACTGCAACTGTCATTAGTGATGAACTGGGTTGTCGGCCCTATTTTAATGTTTCTTTTGGCCATTACTTTTCTAGCGGATGAACCGGGTTACATGGCCGGTATTATATTGATAGGTTTAGCTCGATGTATTGCCATGGTTTTAGTTTGGAATGATATAGGCGGCGGCAATAAAGAGTACGGTGCTGCCTTAGTTGCTATCAATAGTGTGTTCCAAATATTTACATACAGCTTTATGACTTGGTTATTTATCACTGTATTACCTCCTATGTTCGGATTAGAAGGTTTTGTTGTCGATATCTCTGTCTTTGAAATCGCGCAAAGCGTGTTAATTTACCTAGGCATCCCATTTTTGGCTGGTTACTTATCACGTACTATTTTAGTGGCCAAGAAAGGAGAGCAATGGTACGAAACCGTTTTTATTCCTAATATTTCTCCTTTAACGTTAATCGCACTTCTTGCGACTATTGTTTTCATGTTTAGCTTGAAAGGTGAAATGATTCTAGAATTGCCAATGGATGTAGTGAAAGTCTCTATTCCTTTAGCCATTTACTTTGTGACTATGTTCTTCGTGAGTTTCTATATTGGAAAGAAAATGGGGATTGAATACGATAAGAATGCGTCTATTGCCTTTACGGCAACCGGGAATAACTTTGAATTAGCGATTGCTGTTGCTATTGCTGTCTTCGGAATCAGTTCTGATCAAGCCTTTGCCGGTGTTATTGGCCCACTGATTGAAGTGCTTGTATTAATTGCATTGGTGAACGTTGCCCTTTCTTTAAAAAAGAAATGGTATAAGACTCCAGCAACATCATAAAAATGCAGTCACAACCAGACTAGCCCCAAAAAAAGCGCTTATAACAAAGCGCTTTTTTTATTCCGATACAGGAATGAGCCCTTCTTTATTTCGTAATGTCTTATCCAAAAAGTACATCCCTATCGCACCCATACCGACGACACAGGCTATTGCCATAAATCCAAATTCAATCAAGTTATAGTGTGTCATAAACGCAATACCAACATAACTTAAACTTTGGACGCTGGTCGCAAACATCGCCAACCCACCATCAATGCGTCCTCGTATGTCGATAGGTATCACATGATGCATCCAGTTTGTTCGAGAAATTCGATTCAATGCATTAAATATCCCAAGGATAAACTGCATACCCACAATCATCACAGGTTCAACGACTAACCCCATACTGAACAGCATAATCGCAATCACAGTGATACCCACTTTCATCACTGATTGATGGGAATATTTCGCCAATACCGCCGCAAAAATGAACCCACTAAATAACGATCCTAAACCAAATGACATATTAAACAAAGCCACCCACTTACCTTCGACATTCCATTCGGAGAATAAAATAGGGATTAAACGGCCTAAATAGGTCAATACTGGATACGAAAGACAAGAAATAAGAATAAAAGCAAAGAAATAAGGGTAACGTGCAAACGTCTGTTTACTTTCTTTAAGTTGCTCTAGGTAAGGTGTTTTTACTTTGGATACGACTAACTTTCGACGGTATGGTGTGACAATGTAACTTAATGCAGACAACGTTGACGCCCCTGCTGCAAACAAAGCAAACTCAAACATTCCCCATACTTCAAGTAATACAATACCCAGTGCACCAGCGCCTAGATTCGTACTCTGTAGGATGATTTCTTGATAACCTGATATTTTAGCGTATTCATGCTTATCAAAATTTTCTTGAGTAAACGCATTGTTTGCCGTCCATGCAACATTACTCGATACCCAGAATACGACTTGTGACAATGCTAGCCACCAAACAGACACCAAATCGAATGCAAAGAGAAATAATACGATTAATGCCGTCAATACTTGAAGGCATTGAACCATGATTAATACAAACTTACGTGATAAACGATCAATGCAAGTTGCTAAAAAAGGGGTTAAAACGAAGGAAGTCAACGTACATGCTAAAGCCGTTAAAGCAACAAATGTCCCCATATTGGGCTCTTTTAGCATCAACCACGGCAATGCCATGATAAACAAGCCAGAGCTTATTCCATCAAAGAAACGCCCACTTAAATACGGTAAGACTCTCCCTTTCATATTTCCCTCTATCGTAATACGTCACAGACTCTATTTAAACTCAATCAAGTGTTAAATAGCCAACACTGATTCACTTTATATTTATTAGCAAATCAGGAAGATAGCAATACATACACTGAATGTTATAGGGAATATAACACCTTAAGCTAACTTAAGGTCAATAGCGGTGAACATAATAATGTCGCAATAATAGAAATTAAGAAGATTAAGCAGTAACAACCAAGGATTCTAGAAATTGAACTTCTTTCTGTTGGTTAAATCGACTGGCTAAAATCGCCATTAATCTGAACGCAACTTCTTTCACTTTCTTAAGGAATCGTTCTGTCATTGAATCAATGTTTAAGCTGTATTCGGAACTAAGGTGAGAGATGACAATAAAAGCAGCATCAGTAAACATATCTTGCGACGGTTTAATATGATACCGAATCATATTAGTGAGGGGTGAATCCCCAGTATTTTCAAGAGAATATTGAAAATGAGCAACAATCAACTTATCTAATTGTTCACTTGAAATCTGATAGTCCGATACCCAGAGCTGGATCTCTTCAATTGATATTTTAGTCAAATTACTCAAGTATCGATTAAAACTGTGACACGCATTCATACTGAACTCATCCGTAATACTTCAAACTAACACTCGCGCATTATAGGTTATAAGATATAATTTTATGTTATAAAACGGTCAGAATGACATTACAATATTATTGAGTTAATGCTAACAAATTATCATTGATAGACATTATATAGAGAAAATCGCTCTCATTATAATCTAAATATATTTCTTATTAAGGTTCGATAACAGCCGTATCTCCCACCAATGTTGACACTCTACTCCTCAATCATGCTATCACTATGATTGATCACTATCTTGAAAAAACACCGTAACATTGCGATTGATAAAGCCTCAATTATTAAAGCTGCGTTACCACTCAAATATCACAGTTTATCACCGCCATGCATTGTTAATCCTTCTTGTTCATCTAATCTCAAATTTATAAGGGCTAAACATAGGTTAAGCTGCATGCATTGAACACGAAGTAACCACTTTAGAGTATTAGCATAAATAAGATAACAAAGTATGTGTGTTTTATGAAAATAAGTGGATAAAGCGCCTATTTCCACTGGCTTTTGAATCTTTGCCACAATACAATAATTTTGTCTTTAAAATAAGTCGTAGGGACTCGCGCAGCATTCACATGAACGATAAAACAAATCAAAGGATTCGCCACCCTAAAGGGCGATTTGCAATGACCGTTGTATACAGCTTTACAGGCGCTTCGATCCTTGCATCCATCATTTTCTCTCTTCTACTCTTTTTATCCATTGATAATGACCCTTGGATGCAAGTGCTGTTTGGCTCCCTTGCTGTTATCTTCGAACTGGGTAAATTTTTTGCTTGGTATGAATTTGGTGAGCGTGTTGCAAGACGCAGTATCGCAGCTGCAGCATCAGCCTTTACTTTTTATAGTATCCTAGCGGCCATTTCTATTGGTGGCAGTATAGGTGGTATCAATAGTGCGACCAACACAGCGCAAAGCCACATGGCCGTTCATGAAAATCGACGTGCCGCTTATGACCGCCAAATTGAAGCGATTGATAAGCAAATTGAACTGAATAACGTTGCTGCTCAAAAATACATCGAACTCAACCGCATCGCGGTGGGCGTTACTCGTATTCAACAAGAAAATGCAGAGTTACAACAAAAGCAGTTAAAACTGGCTGAAGAACGAGAGAAGTTACCCGTCGCTGAACAAGGGTCCGTTATCGGGTTAATTGCGAGTGTTGCTCAAGCATTAAATATGGAAGTGAAACACGCACAGCTTTACTTAGTCGTATTCTTATCGGTGTTACTGGATTTATTTGCTGCCTTCTTCGTCGGTTTAATTGGTGAAGAATTACGATTCAGCCGAACACTGAAAGCTCAAAAGGAACTCAGAGATCGTCTCAATGATGATATAGAGCACCAACATGATGTCGCTAACCTGGCACCAGAAGCACCTGAAATTGATCAAGCGCAACTCAATCGAAACCGTGAACAATTACAAGCTGCTGTCTTATTATTAGAAACGGGTGAAGTCAGGTGTTCTAAAAAAGCGGTCGCCACCGCCATGAAGCTCAATGCTGATGAAGTGGATACCCTATTCGACAATTTAATGGTTGAAGGATACGTCACTCAAAAACCGAATCGTCACTTTGTTTGGCAAGGAAAACGACCATCTGATAATACTGACACTTTCAGTGAGCCTCAGCTTATCAGCTAAAAGGCTTATTATTAGATTAATGGTTATCATGAAAATGATGCGTGTCATGAGAATAATACCCATCATGCAAATATAACTCTCATGCCCTTCCTATTAAAAAGCCCCAACTATTGTTGGGGCTTTTTTTAGGTTCTTCGCATATTAATTCATACTTTAACTGAATAGGTAACTTTCTATTTTTTACTCAATATATAGCGGGCTCTTGCGACAATCCGGTGCGACATTCCGATTATGTATTATCCAGTCGTTGATTGGCTTGAATAAAGAACAATGCCCCAACACTGCACGCCACAAGTACTATCGCTAAAGGCCATAATGACGAAACCGTTAAGAAAGCCGTAATGGCACTGATCACCGCACCGATGAAATACTGACTTGCTCCTAGTAACGAAGCTGCCGTCCCTGCATTTTTCTCAAAATACTTCATATAAGTCACGTTAGAGTTTGATAATGTGCCACCAACCGACGCCGTTAATAAAATTAACCCTGCCGCTGCTGCCCAAATGGATTCTGGGAATACCGCCGTTGCGAGTAATAACACAACTGCTCCGACTAACTGCAAACTCAAAAATCGAATAAACAGGACGTGAGGTTCATGTTTTCTTAGAAGATAATTATTCAATCGATTTGTGAAGACAATCCCTGACACTTTAGCTAAAAATAAAGCAGAAAAAAGTTCTTCGCTGGCGCCAAAATGGACAATATACGCAAAAGGGGCATTCGTGATAAACGTCACTAAGGTCGCATAGGATAATGCGTGAGAAAATAACAACAGCATGGCTGGCTTAACCGCCATGACACCTCGGAACGTGGCTTTAGGTAATGGTTGTGACAGCGTCACCGGTTTTGGCATCACCTTAAACGAAATCATCGCAATAATAAACGCTAACGCCCCTATCGAAATAAATATCCACTCCCAACCCAACGTTCTCATGATTAACGTACCAATTGAGGGCGCAATAGAAGGGGCAATCATCATGATAAGCGCAATTAAAGAAAATAACTTGGCCGCTTCCTTCCCTTTTGCATGATCTCGTATTGTTGCTGGAACCCCAACGACCGCAATACCACCACCAATAGATTGCATTAACCGCCAAAACCAAAAAGATTCTAACGTATCAACCGTTGATAGCACGACACTACACACAGCAAAAATGAGTAGACCTAAAACAACAATCGCTCGTCGACCATATTTATCAGATAGCGGCCCACCAATAAGCTGACCTATCGCTAAACCAAAAATATACATACTGACGGTAATAGAAATTTTGGCCGTATCAACCCCAAAGTCATTCGCAATTGATGGGATAGCGGGTAAATAGCTATCAATCGCATACGGAGTCAAAGCAAAGATAGCGGCTAATAAAAACACCATTCTCATCGGCATCGAGGTATTTCTATCGGATTGAGTGTAATCGGAAGTTGAGCGGTCAGAAATCATGGTACAGCCTCTATATTATCTTTCTAGAAAGATAATATAGAGGGAATTGCTTTCTAGCAAGATATATTGCACACTATTTGTATGCTCATATCATTCATGTAACCAAGGCAGATGACATCAAATGACCCATAAGCAAGAGTCAGTCGATACTATTTTAAATCACATCGAAACCAATTGGACAGAAACGGCAAAATTGGTTTCTCCTGCTGTGTTACGACTCGTTCGTGTCTTTCAACATTTAAGTCGTAAGCTTGAGAACATGTTATCTGAATACGATTTACAGATAGCCGACTTCAGTGTCTTAGCTGCTCTTCGACGCAGTGGTGTTCCCTATCAACTCGCTCCTACTCAGCTTTATTCCTCTTTGCTGTTCAGTTCAGGCGGGTTAACCAAAGTTCTTAATCGTTTATCTAGCTTGGATTATATTGAACGATTAGATAACCCCAATGATAAACGCAGTAAACTCGTTAAACTCACTTCAAGTGGAAAGCAATTAATAGAACGCCTTGTTGTTCAGCAGCATAACTATGAACAATCATTTTTATCGCCTTTAACAACGAATGAACAAAAACACTTATCCGACCTTTTATCTAAATTGCTGAAGGAAGAAGATAAGTAAATTTATCGTCACTTAAGCAATTGAAATAGCTTGAGTTATTAAAGTTATTAAAGTTATTAAATATTCTATGGTGAAGACTCATTACTTCACCACAAAGGACACAATTTTTGCAATCAATGGGCTCACAAACATGGCAGTAGGGAAAGCGATCAAAAAAGACAACCCCCATGCCTTTAACCAAATAAAGACAATATTATCAACCCAACCAATATTCATGACTGTAATCACAAAAGACATGAACATCGACATAAATAGAGCCATAAAAAAAGAGAAAACATAAGGCGTGTATTTTTTGGGAATCATTGTTTACCTTCCTATAACGAAAAACTCCATTTATTGTAGGCGTGATTCCCCAATAACGTAACCATTAAAGACCCTACTCCATTACCTAGACATTTAAACGCAAGATAATTTAGTGACCTAAGTAGATGTTATCACTATTTATCTCTTTAGAAGCTCGCAATTACTTTCAACCGTAATACCTTTAATAAGTGACTAAGCGAATACATCTTAAGTAACTTTATGACGAATCTCTGAGTCTCAGCGCGCTAATACGTTTTCAGATTGGTCTCTATCTCATTGATATATCAGTACCAATCACTCTAAATAATGGGAATTAAGCATGAAAAAGATTTTAATGTTAACCGCAATCATGGCAACACTTCCACTAACAACACCAGCAATGGCCGATGAAGACATTGGTTGTGGTCTCGGTACAATGATCTTTGATGGAAAAGAAGGTAAGCCATTTAAGATTTTAGGTGCGACAACCAACGGTACATCAGGTAACCAAACCTTTGGTATTACTTTCGGCACACTGGGTTGTGATGGTACAGGTAAGATTGATTACAAACAAAAAGTCGCTATGTTCATTGATGGTAACATGGATAATCTAGCCCGTGATATTGCACGAGGTGAAGGCCAAACGTTAGCTACGTTATCTGAAGCTTGGGGCATCTCATCTGAAGATAAAGGCACATTTAACCAATTAGCAAAACAAAATTTTGTTGAGCTATACCACTCTGAAAATGTGACTTCTCAGGATGTGCTTAATAACCTAAATACCATTATGTCTAATGACCAAACTCTTTCTCCTTACGTTCTTTAATTAGAGTAATGTGTTTCATTGATGCCCATCATCATGGGCATCAATTTTCACTGAGACACCCAAAGCAACACAGACATCAAAATCAAAGGATTGACGCATTTGAACTGTCTTTTACGTTTCGCGATTCCCCTTATTGTATTGCCTTCAACAGTACACGCTGCTTCTCTTCCATTTACGCCTTCTGATATTACACAACTGAGTCAAGATACTTATTGGCTTAAATTAGGGCATTACCTCAACCCATGGTTTAGTGATCACACGAGTACCGTTGATTCAGCTTCTTTCTTCTTTGCCGAAGATGGTCAATTCAATCCCGAATCAGAGCTTAACGCCACCATACGTGCATTATATTCAGGCTCAGAAGCCGAAAAGCAAGTACAGCGCTGTCGATTCCCTGCTCGTTACACTTGGTTAGAAGAAAAGCTAGGTGAACACAATCCCATTCTTGATTGCCCTGAATTGCATCGATGGGAAAAAGAGTTACAACCTGAACGCTTAACACTTGTCTTCCCTACTGCATTCATGAATAGCCCTTCTTCGATGTTTGGGCATACGCTTTTACGCATTGATGCAAAAGGACAAACCAAAGACAGCGAATTAATTTCTTATGCCGTGAACTTTGCCGCCAGCCCTGATGCAAACGACAATGCGGCGCTCTATGCACTTAAAGGGTTAATTGGTTCTTATCCTAGCCAATTTACGGTCATGCCCTACTACGTTAAAGTGAGAGAATATAACGACATCGAGTCACGTGATATATGGGAGTATCCTCTCACGTTATCAAAGGCTGAAGTCAGACGAATTATGCTTCACCTGTGGGAAATGAATCAGGCTGAATTTGACTATTACTTCTTAGATGAAAACTGCGCCTACCATCAATTGGCATTGCTCCAATTAGCCAATCAAGATCTGGATTTAGTCAGTGACTTTAAAGTGTATGCGATTCCTTCTGATACCGTAAAGCTCCTTGTCGATAACGAGCTAACCAGTCCTGTTCACTATCGAGAATCGTTTGGTACACGCTTGAATCATCAGTCACAAATCATCAATGACCGAATTTATCTCGCTGCAAAAGCACTAAAAGATGACAACATGTATCCCAGTTCCGATGCATTTTCGGACAATGAATTGGTTCAGATTTATGAGTTCGCCTACGAATGGTTAAACTTCGAACTCTATGACTTGGGATTAAACCGCCGTCATACTGCAAAAACATTAACCAACATATTAATTAAACGAAGCCAGTTAGAAGAAGGCTCACCTTTTCCTGCCGTTAACGTACCAAAGCATTCACCTGACCAAGGACATGACTCAACAAGAATCGGGCTTACTCGTAATCACTATCAAACTAGAGATGATGCGTATTCCTTAGAATGGCGTCCGGCTTACCATGATTTATACGATCGCCAAGGAGGGTATATACCGGGTGCCAAGATCAATTTTTTAAATACCAATATTAGTGTCGACGATAATCAAAACGTCAGACTGGAACAGTTACTCTTACTCGATTTTATGTCGCTCGCACCCAGCAATCGAGTGTTTGATTCCATGGGTTGGAGTATTAAGGCTGGCTTGAATAGGCCTGATACCAATGGTGACTCACGCACATTTATTAATGGCGGCGCAGGAAAAGCATGGGCTTTCGCCAACAATCATCATTTGTATGGCCTTTTACAAGGGGAAGTGAATCATGGCTCATTAACCGATCACAACATCGATATTGGTGCAGGTCCTCGTATTGGTTTTTTGAGTGATATTAATTTCAATAACAGAGTTGGGTTAGAAGCGGATTGGATCGGGTTATATAATAGTACTGTCGATTATCACACCAGTATCAGTGGGACATGGAATCACAGTTTTTCAAAGGACACTGCGCTAAGAACCCAGCTTGGTTATGCTAAATGGCACGGTGAACAAATTATCGCTAAAGCCAGTTTCTATTATTATTTTTAATTTGGTTGGGAGCATTGGCTTATACCCCATTATCTAATTAAGAGTAATAAAACCGTGACCAATTTTAGTTGACCACTGCAACATATTCTGGCTGAACAGTTACCTGGTTCCTTAGTGATGAGTCCTTCTTGGTCGAAAGATCTGA
>JAOICL010000070.1 GCA_028131545.1 Vibrio sp.
TTTTTTAGGGTGCAGCAGCTATCCAGTTTGTGACTACATTCGCCCTATCCATCAGCACTCAGGTAAAGTACTGAAAGCGTTAGGAATTCAATGTCCAAAATGCGAGAGTGAGTTAGTATTAAGACAAGGTCGGTATGGAATGTTTATTGGTTGCTCGAATTTCCCTGAATGTGACCATATCAGCCCTTCTGAAAACACTGAATTGATTGAAAAAGAAGCCATAAAGTGCCCTGAATGCTTTTCAGGGAGTGTGGTTGAAAGAAAGAGTCGATTCGGGAAAATCTTTTATTCCTGTGATGCTTACCCCAAATGCCGCTTTTCATTAAATCAAAAACCATCATCGGGAACATGTGATGTTTGTAATTTTAGTATTGGTGTTATAAAAAAAGTAGGTGCAGAGACATATTGGGTGTGTGCCAGCCGACTGTGTAAGCATAAACAAGCTATCGAAAGCAGAGCTTAAATAGTAATAATTATTGAATCTATGTAAAGCCATCGAAATACTTTTCCGATGGCTTTTTCTTTGGAGTTACAGTTTATAAGTATTGAGTACAGGGAAGGAATCTGTGCTTAGAATACTTGCTATTTCTTGAAGTCGTTTTTCTCTTGTTTTTTCGTTGCTTGCAATGACATTGATGTGCCCCATTTTCCTCCCAGAACGCTTTTCTTTTCCATACCAATGAATATGACAACCAGGAAGCATGAGTAACTCTTTCGGTAGAGTATCTTCTCCGAGTATATTTATCATCGTGGTTGTATGACTTTGTTGGGTGCTTCCTAATGGTAGACCACATACGGCACGAATATGATTTTCAAATTGACAAACATCAGCACCTTGTTGCGTCCAGTGCCCAGAGTTATGTACCCGAGGAGCTATCTCATTCACAATAAGCTGCCCACTAACATCGAAGAACTCTAAAGCGAGAACTCCTATATAATCGACACTTGTTGCTACAGATTTAAATATACTTTCAGCTTGTTGTTGTAATTCAGGTTCATCGATGACTTTAGATAAGCCTAACACACCGTTGATATGGATGTTTTCAGCGATAGGGTAGAGAGCTATATCACCTGATTTTCCGCGAACACCAATAATGGAGACTTCACGATCAAAGGGAATAAACTGCTCTGCGACGATAGCTTGATTTGGGGTGTTGCTTAGTGCCATTTGAATGTCAGGCCAATAGGTATCAATATCTTGAGTTTGTTTTATACGCCATTGGCCTTTACCATCGTAACCTCCTAATGCCGTTTTTAAAACAAGAGGGGGGCCTATTTTATCTATTGCTGTATGAAGCTCCACTTTAGAGGTTATAGTCGTGTATTTTGCGTTTGGAACTTGAGCATTATCGAGAAGATGTTTCTCTTCACGTCTATCTCCTCCAATCTTAATTAATTGACTATAAGGGTAGAGCTTTTTACTTGCTTCACAGGTATCCAAAATATGATGTGGTACATGTTCGAACTCAGCAGTCACTACGTCACATAGCTTAATTGCTTCGTCGAGCGATAAATTGAAGTCTTGTTGTGTCAGTGGGTGAACGACATTATCATTCACAACATCATAGGCAATAATATTGATATTTAGTGGAGCGCCAGCAAGTGCCATCATTCGTGCAAGTTGACCAGAGCCGAGAATCAAAACTTTCATTTATACACCTACACTTGGGTCAGGTTGTGAAAGAACAGTATCTGTCTGATTTTGTCTGAATGCTTCAATCTTTTCCATGACAGAATGATCACTGGTAGCAATAATTTGAGCGGCAAGAATACCAGCATTCGCCGCACCAGCATCTCCAATGGCTAGAGTTCCAACGGCAATACCTTTAGGCATTTGAACGATAGATAACAGAGAATCCATACCATTTAATGCTTTCGATTGTACAGGTACTCCTAAGACAGGGATACTCGTAAAAGCAGCGGCCATACCGGGTAGATGAGCAGCACCACCAGCGCCAGCAATAATGACTTTTATGCCTCTATCTTTTGCTTGTTCTGCATAGGTGGCAAGTAGTTGAGGAGTTCTATGTGCTGAAACTACACGAGTTTCATATTTTACGCCAAATTGTTCAAGCATATCTGCCGCAAGTTTCATCGTTGGCCAATCAGATTTAGACCCCATAATAATTCCAACTGTCATAGTTATATCCCTTAAACTTATACTCACAAAAGCCTGATATTAGGCAGATAGCTTTATTATAAAGGCATTATTTAAGGAAGCAAACGTTTGCTTTGGCTCTTTTCTATTTAGATGGTGATGAAAATTGATTACAATATTATGGCGTAGTAAAACGAAAAGAGAGTATAGATGAGTAAAGTAAAGGCCGTTTTACAGGCACTAGAGGAAGGGGATGTTATCGGCTACCCAACCGAAGGTGTTTTTGGTATAGGGTGTGATCCTGATAATATCGATGCAATAGAAAAGCTGCTTGCGATTAAAGAACGTCCTGTTGAAAAGGGTTTGATATTAATAGCTGCAAATTATACCCAATTACAGCCTTATATCGATGAGTTACGTTTATCTAAGGAAAACATTATTGATATGCAAGCATCATGGCCTGGACCTTATACTTGGATTGTTCCGGCTAGTTCAAAAGTCTCAAAATGGGTTTCAGGTCAATTTGATACAGTAGCAGTTAGAATAATTGAACATAAAGGGATCCAGGAGCTATGTCTTGCATATGGTAAGCCGATTACTTCAACAAGTGCTAACTTAACTGGGCAACCTCCCTGTATGACAGCCGAAGATGTCGAAGAGCAACTTGGTTCCCAGCTTGGTGCCATTTATTTTGGTAAAGTTGGTGGGCGTAATAATCCAAGTGAAATCCGAGATGCTCGAACGGGCAATGTATTACGACAAGGTTAAAATTAGGTGAGAATGCATGTCGTCAATTGATAAAGAAGCAGTAAAACAGTTCCTTATGGAACTACAAGATAAAATTTGTCAGCAGTTAGAGCAAGAAGATGGCAGTGGTAAGTTTATTGATGATACATGGTCAAAGGAACCTGGGGCTAGATTAGGCGGTGGGGGGCGTTCACGTGTTATGCGTCATGGTAGTATTATTGAGCAAGGGGGAGTTAATTTCTCTCATGTTCAAGGTAAAGCTATGCCGGCTTCAGCGACAGCACATCGTCCAGAATTAGCAGGACGTCGCTTTGAAGCAATGGGTGTTTCACTTGTTATTCATCCCAAGAATCCATACATCCCAACGTCTCATGCTAATGTTCGCTTTTTTATTGCTGAAAAAGACGGAGAGGAGCCTATTTGGTGGTTCGGCGGTGGTTTTGACTTAACGCCATTTTACCCATTTGAAGAGGATTGTCAGCATTGGCATGATGTTGCAAAGCAAATTTGCCAACCCTTCGGTGACGAACTGTATAAAGAGCATAAAGAATGGTGCGATAAGTACTTTTACCTGCCACATCGTGATGAAACACGAGGTGTTGGTGGTCTTTTCTTTGATGACCTTAACCAATGGTCTTTTGAACAATGTTTTGCATATATGAAATCGGTTGGCTTAGGTTATTTAGATGCTTATTGTCCAATTATGAGCAAAAGGAAAGACACACCTTATGGTGAGAAGGAGCGTCAATTTCAATTATATCGTCGTGGTCGTTATGTTGAATTTAATCTTGTTTACGATCGAGGGACGCTCTTTGGTTTGCAAAGTGGCGGTAGGACAGAATCAATTTTAATGTCAATGCCACCACTGGCAAGATGGGAATATTGCTATGAGGTCGAGCCTGACTCACCTGAAGCTAAGCTTTATACAGATTATCTGACGCCAAGAGAGTGGTAGGCTTTTTTCTACTAAAAGTTAATGCTAAGGTCATGGTATACCCATGACCTTTGTTTTTTTAGGAAGAAAGAATGTCACAGAAACATTTAGCACGTTATGCCGTTTTTGGTAATCCTATCTCTCATAGTAAATCGCCAGCGATACATACTCGTTTTGCGAAGCAAGCCCAACAGCCTCTTATCTATACAGCAGAGTTCTCAGAAGTTGATGCATTTCCACAAACATTAAAAGCTTTTTTTCAAAATGAAGGTCGAGGCTGTAATGTGACTGCTCCTTTTAAGGAAGAAGCGTATCAGTTAGTGAATCAATTAACAGAAAGAGCGAAATTGGCTGGCGCTATTAATACGTTAAAGGTATTAGAAGATGGATCGTTACTTGGAGATAATACCGATGGAGCGGGTTTGGTTATCGATCTTTTGAATAAAGGCGCAACGATAAAAAATGCGAGGATTTTGTTAATTGGTGCTGGTGGCGCTGCAAGAGGTGTTATTAAGCCAATCCTCGATCAAAATCCTGCGCAACTAATTATTACTAATCGTACTTATTCAAAGGCTGAGACTCTAGTGAGTCTATTTGAATCCTATGGTTCTGTCGTATCGCGGGAAATGGAAAACATAGAAGATTCATTTGATATCATCATTAATTCGACTTCAGCAAGTTTAGCGGGTGATTTACCACATATTAGCTCTTCAATCTTTTCAGAAGCCAATTTTGTTTATGACATGATGTATGCTGCTGAAGAAACCACATTTAATCAATGGGCAAGGGAGTCTGGTTGCGCTAATTGTATTGATGGCTTAGGAATGCTGGTGGGGCAAGCTGCAGAAAGCTTTTCTCTTTGGAGAGGAGTAATGCCAGAAACGTTTAGCGTAGAAAAAGCACTGAGACAGGAGCTAGTAGAGAAATAATGAACCAATCAATATTGTTCCAAGATGATTATCAATTCATAGTCGATGAAAACGCTGTGCTTATAAAAGCACAGCAATCAGGGTTGCTCATCGAATGTTTAGTTGATGCTAACTATTTATCTTCCTTATCTTCTGATAAGCAAACGAGCCAAGATTCGATTCAGCTCGCCATTCAATACCGTTTTGATATAGAGGACTCTTTGGAAGAACTAATCGAAGAGGAAGCGTTTTCAGATGATGGTAAAATTTATTTAGGTAAATAACCTTTAAGTAAATAAAGGTTAAGAAGGCTGCTCGTTGAGGTAATCTTCTTTATTTTTAACATAGTTATCTGCTGATTTTTGTAAAAAGGCTTGTTCTTTTTCTGTTAGAGAGCGAGCTTCTTTCACCGGACTCCCTATATAGAGATAACCTGATCGAAGGACTTTTCCCGGTGGGACTAAACTACCAGCTCCAATCATCACATCATCTTCAATGATTACTCCATCTAATACGATTGTGCCCATCCCAACTAATACGCGGTTTTTAATCGTGCATCCGTGTAACATAACTTTATGACCAATAGTGACATCATTACCTATGATCAATGGGTAGCCGTCGGGGTTTTCAGTATTTTTGTGTGTGACATGCAGAACAGAGCCATCTTGGACGTTTGTTCTTTCTCCTATATGGATATGATTCACATCACCCCGCGCAGCAACGAGTGGCCAAATACTAGAATCTTTCCCTACAGTAATGTCGCCTACTAGTACAGAAGAGCTATCTATATAGACATCTGGAGCAATAGTCGGGCTAATACCTTTATAAGATCGGATTGAATTATCCATTACAACTTCCTTTATAGAGTCTGTTATATAAGAATGATAAAGCTAACTTATTGTTAAGCATAGCCTTATAAGTGTAAAATAAATTTAGCGCTAAAAAACACAAAAAACCACTTGCCAAGATAATTAAGATCTCTATAATGCCCCCTCGCTGACACGGTAAACCTCGAAAGAGAACAACGTTGAAAGCAACGGTCAAAATTGATAAAGAAATAGATTAAAAAAGTGTTTGACACTAAGATTTACTTCCTTATAATAGCGGCCTCTTGAGAAGCAAAGCTTCGAAAGATAGCTCTTTAAAAATTAGAAACCTATCAATCTGTGTGGGCACTCGTTGATGATAATCACAAGACATTAAATTGTCATTATCAATGAACTGAGTGACCAATACGTTTTCTGACTTTCTTAGCAATAAGAAATACGAAATCGGCACAGTCAATTCA
This sequence comes from Vibrio sp., assembly GCA_028131545.1. Classification (GTDB taxonomy): domain Bacteria; phylum Pseudomonadota; class Gammaproteobacteria; order Enterobacterales; family Vibrionaceae; genus Vibrio. The sequence continues at coordinate 5,976 of JAOICL010000070.1, forward strand.
TTGTTGTTCTGTTGGAACAACAATAACTTTAAAATTACAGTCTTTATTTATAAAGACTCAGTTTTGAAGTCAGTATTCATTGAGCCGAGACTTAGGTCTCACAAAACTTTAAATTGAAGAGTTTGATCATGGCTCAGATTGAACGCTGGCGGCAGGCCTAACACATGCAAGTCGAGCGGAAACGACTTATTTGAGCCTTCGGGTGATGATAAGGGCGTCGAGCGGCGGACGGGTGAGTAATGCCTGGGAAATTGCCTTGATGTGGGGGATAACCATTGGAAACGATGGCTAATACCGCATAATAGCTTCGGCTCAAAGAGGGGGACCTTCGGGCCTCTCGCGTCAAGATATGCCCAGGTGGGATTAGCTAGTTGGTGAGGTAAGGGCTCACCAAGGCGACGATCCCTAGCTGGTCTGAGAGGATGATCAGCCACACTGGAACTGAGACACGGTCCAGACTCCTACGGGAGGCAGCAGTGGGGAATATTGCACAATGGGCGCAAGCCTGATGCAGCCATGCCGCGTGTGTGAAGAAGGCCTTCGGGTTGTAAAGCACTTTCAGCAGTGAGGAAGGTGGTGTCTTTAATAGAGGCATCATTTGACGTTAGCTGCAGAAGAAGCACCGGCTAACTCCGTGCCAGCAGCCGCGGTAATACGGAGGGTGCGAGCGTTAATCGGAATTACTGGGCGTAAAGCGCATGCAGGTGGTTTGTTAAGTCAGATGTGAAAGCCCGAGGCTCAACCTCGGAACAGCATTTGAAACTGGCAGGCTAGAGTACTGTAGAGGGGGGTAGAATTTCAGGTGTAGCGGTGAAATGCGTAGAGATCTGAAGGAATACCAGTGGCGAAGGCGGCCCCCTGGACAGATACTGACACTCAGATGCGAAAGCGTGGGGAGCAAACAGGATTAGATACCCTGGTAGTCCACGCCGTAAACGATGTCTACTTGGAGGTTGTGGCCTTGAGCCGTGGCTTTCGGAGCTAACGCGTTAAGTAGACCGCCTGGGGAGTACGGTCGCAAGATTAAAACTCAAATGAATTGACGGGGGCCCGCACAAGCGGTGGAGCATGTGGTTTAATTCGATGCAACGCGAAGAACCTTACCTACTCTTGACATCCAGAGAAGCCAGCGGAGACGCAGGTGTGCCTTCGGGAGCTCTGAGACAGGTGCTGCATGGCTGTCGTCAGCTCGTGTTGTGAAATGTTGGGTTAAGTCCCGCAACGAGCGCAACCCTTATCCTTGTTTGCCAGCGAGTAATGTCGGGAACTCCAGGGAGACTGCCGGTGATAAACCGGAGGAAGGTGGGGACGACGTCAAGTCATCATGGCCCTTACGAGTAGGGCTACACACGTGCTACAATGGCGCATACAGAGGGCAGCCAACTTGCGAAAGTGAGCGAATCCCAAAAAGTGCGTCGTAGTCCGGATTGGAGTCTGCAACTCGACTCCATGAAGTCGGAATCGCTAGTAATCGTGGATCAGAATGCCACGGTGAATACGTTCCCGGGCCTTGTACACACCGCCCGTCACACCATGGGAGTGGGCTGCAAAAGAAGTGGGTAGTTTAACCTTCGGGAGGACGCTCACCACTTTGTGGTTCATGACTGGGGTGAAGTCGTAACAAGGTAGCCCTAGGGGAACCTGGGGCTGGATCACCTCCTTATACGAATAGATTATTGCGATGAGTGTTCACACAGATTGATTAGGTTTTGAAATTAGAGAGGTAAGCATTCCCAAATGCTTACAAACATTAGTGTCCCGTTCGTCTAGAGGCCTAGGACACCGCCCTTTCACGGCGGTAACAGGGGTTCGACTCCCCTACGGGATACCATTGGGTCGTTAGCTCAGTTGGTAGAGCAGTTGACTTTTAATCAATTGGTCGCAGGTTCGAATCCTGCACGACCCACCATTCAAGCTGGGGCTATAGCTCAGCTGGGAGAGCGCCTGCCTTGCACGCAGGAGGTCTGCGGTTCGATCCCGCATAGCTCCACCATCTTGAATGTCTTCTTCATATAAGAAGTAAAACTAATATGGGCGATTAGCTCAGTTGGGAGAGC
>JAOICL010000071.1 GCA_028131545.1 Vibrio sp.
ATGGAGATGAAGGCTCACAAATGAAAAGTGCTTCAGGGTGGCTACAATCTGGTCGAGTATTAGCTATTGAAATTGTTAATAGTTACAAGATAAGCTTAAAGGTCTTAGTTGGACCTGGTGACCAAGAGATAACTCAGCACTTACTGAATATTTCAACAGACAATCTAAAATCCTTTGGTAGCAAGAATACATTAAAAAACAACAATTTCACCGGTAAAAAATGGAATGCTGTTTATTCTGAAGAGTGGATTAAAAAATCAGATGTAGATAAAAAAGATATCGAACAGTTAAAAGAATCATTAGAGTCCAACTTACGTAGCTTCTTAAAGGATAGTTACCCTGTGATTAAAGATTTCTTCCATAAAAAGGTACAAAATTTCTAGTTACCTCGACCTTATTCGGCAGTAATGAATTAGATAACAAATAGGGAAGGGATTTAGCTGCCCTCTCCCTATTTACCATCAAGAAACAAGACTTTAGGGGAGTTATCTATCTAAATGAAAATAGTAGGCAATGAAACGTATTTTATTACTTTAACTTACTTTAACTTACTTTAATTGTTTTTATAGAGTTGCCTCTTTCTATAGCCCAATGTCCCGCCCACTGTTCTTTTTCTGAGCTTTTTTGTTGCTTATCTTCAAGCTGTTTTAACTTAAATTCCAATAAAGCGAACGCTAGTTTTTTATTTTGATGTTGGCTACGTTCAGATTGGACACGTACGCTTAACCCCGTAGAGCGATGAGTAGAGATATAGTCATTTCTGGTGTATGAAAAGACATTGCGATGTACTCTGTTAATTGATCTTGGCGGATCAACAACTAACAGAGGAAGCATCGCAATGAATACAGATAATAACGTAGTTCCACTAACTACACCAGAGAGTCCACTAGAGCAATTATTAAAGCAAGGTGCTCAACAGTTGCTCGCATCAGCTATCGAAGCTGAGCTAGCCGAACTGCTAGAGCAGTTCTCTCATGAACACCTTGATGATGGACGTTTAAGAGTCGTACGAAATGGCTATCAGCCAGAGAGAATGTTGCAAACAGGTCTGGGAGATATTCCTGTTAAAGTGCCTAAAGTCCGAGATAGAAAAGGGGCAGAAGTTAAGTTTAATAGTCAGTTAGTTCCACCTTACTTGAAGCGAACTAAAAATATCGAAGAGTTGGTACCTTGGCTTTATCTACGAGGGATCTCCACGGGAGAGATGCAGCCCGCTCTGGCTTCATTGCTTGGTGAGAATGCGAAAGGACTGTCCGCCAACACCGTTTCACGGCTAAAGGCGAGCTGGGAGCAAGAATACCAAGTGTGGAATCAACGAGACTTGAGCCACCGCCGTTTCGTGTATATTTGGGCTGATGGGATTTACAGCAAAGTGAGAATGGATGACAAGCTTTGTTTGCTGGTTGTTATTGGCGTTGATGATACGGGGCGAAAAGAGTTACTTGCTGTCTCTGACGGAGTCAGAGAATCAGAGCAAAGCTGGACAGAGGTATTGAACCAACTTAATGCCCAAGGGCTAACGGCTGCACCGAAACTGGCTATTGGGGATGGGGCATTAGGTTTTTGGAATGCTGTTACCAAGGTATGGCCGACGACCCAGCATCAACGGTGCTGGGTTCATAAAACGGCAAATATTTTAAATAAAATACCAAAATCGATGCAGCCCAAAATAAAGTCTAGCTTGCAAGATATTTGGATGGCCGAAAGCAAAGAATCAGCGCTTAAAGGTTATGATTTATTTAATAAAAATTATGGCGTTAAGTACCCTAAAGCAACAGATTGTCTATGTAAGGATAAAGACGAAATGCTGGCATTTTATGACTTTCCAGCGGAACACTGGGTATCGATTAGGACAACGAACCCAATAGAATCTACCTTCGCAACAATCAGACTGAGAACCCATAGAGTCAAAAGCTGTGGTAGTCGAAAAACAACGTTGAGCATGGTATTTAAGCTTGCTCAGTCAGCAGAGAAAAAATGGTATCGGTTACGTGGCTTTAAGCTGTTGGCTGATGTCATTGAAGGTATTACCTTCAAAAACGGTGAACGGATAGAGCAAGATCAAGCAGAGCGTCCAGCGACTTCCATACACCAGATTTGACAATAGCTCCGATGAGTAATAATCACAGCAGAGTCTGTTGTATTTACATGTTGTCCCCCAGCACCACTTGAACGAGTCGTTCTAATATCCACCTCTTTGTCTAGCTTCACCCTTTGAATAAAGTAGGAATGACACGCTATAAACCAATTCTTTCTTTTATGGTGTTTTCTTAATGGACTTTGCATCACCACCTTTATTGAGCCATTCCACATTGCCGCAAATTCAGACTCGCCATGACCTTCAATGGAAACCAGTAATGATAATAAGCCGCCTTTTACCTTAGATTGCTTTTCCTCTACCACACACGGATTTAAATTAGCATCATTCGCTTCTTTAAAAAGCCTCTCTGCAACTTTTGGAACAGCTAACTCACATTCAGCAGGTCCATGACCTGCGGTTAGTTGAATTAGCAACATTGTGTCTTTCCTCTAGTTTTATAAGTCATAAAAGGTTTTGTTCTTGCGACAAGCTCAATGAGACCATCGTTGATCATGAGCTGTATAACGCTATCAATATCTTTATAAGCCTGAGGTGCTTCTTCATAAATAAGTTCTTTATCATTACAAATAACTCGACTATTTAAGTTGGTTTTTTGTAGCTGATTTGGTGAATATTTATGAGATAACCTAGCCTTGCATTCGTTCCGGATCCATTTTCTTCCTGCACCATGTGCAAGTGAAAATAAACTGTCTTCGCTGGATTTTGGTTTAACAATGTAGGTATGCGCGCCTCTCGAACCGGGTATCACCAAAAAGGGCTTATCTGTAGGTGTCGTTCCCTTTCTATGTAGCCAACCATCCTTGTCTGACTGTGATAAATAATTATGATTAACATCGAGTAACGATTGGCCTTTTAAGTTTAAATTACCTAATATTCTTTTAGCTATAACCTCTCGGTTCAATTCAGCAAACCGAATGGCGTTATCGTGTTGTTTCATATAAGCATCGAATTCTGTTGTCCCTTGCGCCAATCCATTATGGGAAAAATGATCAACATGCTTTCTTAAAATGCGCTCCCCTAAGCCTCTAGAACCACTATGCACAAGAATATACATTGAATGTTTAATTAACCCCCACTGCTTGCATAACGCTTCATTGTAAATGGTATCAACATGTTGTAATTCAGCGAAATGATTACCACCGCCAATAGTTCCAATGGATTGCACAAAGGAACCCGCTTCAATTCCTCTCTCTTTTACTTGCTGCAAAAGGAAGGATTGCAGTAGGCTAAGATTTTGTTCATCTCCTTGATGGAAAGAGTCGATATCATCGTCATCAATCAATGGATAATCTAAATTACCGAGATTTTTATCAATTCTATCAACTTTTGCTTTATGAACAGGTAGGTTTGTCTTCCAGAAAGACATCCCACACCCAATGTCATTACCAATCAAAGCCGGGTAGATATGATCTTGACTCTCGAATGTTGCACCTACAGGGTAGCCTCTTCCTGGGTGCATATCTGGCATACCAGCGGCTTGAATAATGTGTGGGAGGCTGGCTGTACGTTGAATTTGTTGAATGGCGGCTCCTTCATAGAAATTAAGAGAGTTGCCGATAATATTAATTGTATCTGAGAGTTTAATCATATTGCTGGTATTGTTCTTTTGGTAATCATGTTGTGGGATACCGTGCTCAAAGGCATCGGCGTTTGGTTAGTGAATTCGATTTAGTTTTCATCGTCGCCATCAAATGTTTCCATGACGGTTCTGTTTCTATCAATAATTTCACCTATAAATGTATTTAAAATTTCATTACTGTCTTTTACTTTGTAATAAATCAGTCACTTTATTTCCCTTGTAAAAAACATCCCATGTTTTTGGAATAATACATGTGTCGCTTTAAGTGATGTACACCATGAAAATCTGGTCGCAGAAAGACTGTCATTAGAGTTCTACTAACTTTTTTATGGAAGCTGTAATGGCTTTAGCACTATCTTCGGAATAACCGCCACCGCAAAGAAACACAGCTGGGATGCCTTTTTCTTTAAGAGCTTTAAAAGTCATCACCTCTCTGTTTGCAACATCATTAATATTCAGGTTGGCATTACCTAAAGGATCGACTTTCAATACATCGGTCCCAGCGATAACAAAAGCTATGGTATAAATACTTTCTACCTTCGCTAACGCAGAGTTTAATTTTGATAGATAACGATCCCCTGAATATAACGAGCGCATCTGAACAAGAACATCTACACGGGGGTAAGTGGATTCATCAATCGGATAAAGATCAGAACTAAATGCATCCAAAATCGTGATGTTCTCATCTCTTAAGAATGTCAGAGCATTACCATTACCGTGATGAATATCGGTATCAATAATGAGCACTTTATCATCGTGATTTAATTCACCAGATTTTCTTAATTCTTGAACAGCAATTCCAATGTCATTCAATAAACAAAATCCTTCCATTTTATTTTGACTCGCATGATGAAAACCACCTCCAAGGTTGAAACACATATTTCCTTTTAAGGCATGTTGTGCAGCTAATAATGTCCCATTTACTGCATATTTCATTGGATTAAGAATTTGTCTAACGATAGCGCGATGAGGAAGCATCATTAGAGGGGCTAACTCAAGTGCCTGTGTGATACCTGATTTCGTGGAAAGTCGCTTCTGGGCAGACAGAGATAAAAATGTAGTGATCGCTTCCTCACTGATCATATTCGGAACATCATGAATTTTAAGGTTATCGAGATGTTTAATTTCCTCATATACCTTCTTATATTTACAACCATCAAATGGATGTAACTTATCAAGTGGGCCAAGTGAAATGTTGTATTTATTATTGTAAAAAATATTCATCATAGTGACTATCTCAGGCTGTTATACGTAGTATTAGGTCATCGATTGTGTCATTGAATAGGTAATGTCGGTAAGTGTATGGAAACTAGACACGTCATTTGAAGCGATATTCCAAATTCAAGTGCTCAACTCTTATAATCTAAGAACAACACATAAATGGATACACAAATGATACCACTAGACCAATTAGAACGTTGGATACATGAAACTAATCAACATCACCACTCTCAGCGGCGATCATGTATCGAATTCTCACAGTTATTTAAAGGCTTTTATTCAGAAGCATTCTTAAGAAATGCGTATTATGTTGTAGTCGATGAACTCCCTTTTCCTACTGATATAAACAATATCGATAACATCGGTTTCCTTGATGCGATGAAAAAGCATGCCTCTGCTGTTGTATATGATAATACTTACTATATTAAGCCAAACTTTAAAGAAGAATTAAGAGTACATTTTCATGAATTAGTCCTTAGATTCTCAGCATAACCAACACACTTGGATTGGACAAGAGGGCCAGCTGCTCGTAGGCTGAAGTTCTCACACAATAACCAGGTGCTCCATAATGAAGCAGTACAAACAGCTGACTCTAAAGGAACGATACCAGATTGAAGCGTTCCTGAAAATAGGCTTTTCAGCAAGAAAAATTGCGATAGAGCTGTATCGTTCAAATAAAACAATCTCTACTGATATTAATCGATGCGACATTGGTGCATATAATGCTGATGAAGCCCACCGGAGAGCATCTGAACAGCGTGCTAATGCTGCTAAATTCACAAAGATAAATCAGGCGGTTATTGATACGATTGACTCAGCACTGAAATCTGATTTTTCACCTGAGCAAATTGCAGGCAGAGCAATACTTGAAAAGCGTTGCAATCGAGTGAGTGTACATACGATTTACCGACTCATTCGTACTAAAAATTGGCGAAACAGGTTGCCTAGGCACGGTAAAAAATACCGCATCCACAAGGGCAACGATACAGGTGCCAAGCTTATTCCCAATCGTGTAGACATTGATGAGCGCCCTGATGATGTGGAATTAAAACAAGATATTGGCCATTGGGAGGCTGATACTGTGCACGCTACAGATGGTTATTTTGTTACGCTTGCCGAGCGGAAAACTAAAACCTATCTCTTTAAACGAGTAAAGCGTAAAACCAAGTCCGAAGTGGCTAAAGCCATCGTAAAGTTACTGAAGCCTTTCAAGAAACTATGCGACAGTATCACCTTTGATAATGGTGGAGAATTTGCTTCACACGAGTGGATTGGAAAACGTCTAAAATGTAAGACATATTTTGCTAAGCCATATCACTCTTGGCAACGCGGATTGAATGAAAACAGTAACGGTCTATTAAGGCGTTACTTTCCAAAACGAACCAGCATCGCAGATATAAGTGAGCAGCATTTAGCTAATGTGAGCTTGCTAATAAATATGAGGCCAAGAAAAACACTTGGCTATTTAACTCCGTTAGAGGTTTTAACGGGCAAGCGTGTGTCGGTTATGTCGAGAATCTAGGGTCCATGTCGCACAATGGAAAACATTGGGTGTTCAACCTTTTTTACATCGTTACCTCTCTGAAATGATGAAATACGGCTACCGAGAAGCGCCATTAGAAAAAATGGCGTATGGGTTTGATCAATATTTCACATTAGAATATCCACCGACGGATGTCTTTTCATATGAACATGGGGAATTATCACATGAAAGCTAGTACTATGAATTTATGGAGGTAGTGCTGATTATTAGAACTTAAATCGGTAATGAATTTCTTGCTGCCAATGTGTTTTATTTCTTGAAAGTTTTGAATCGTAATTTGATTAAAATTAGCTTGAGGGTTAGTACTAAATACACTCAACCCAAGGGATTGAATCAGGTAATTATTGTAATGATCCAATAATACTGGAAAGTTTTTAAACCACTTTTTTCATTGTTGTATAATATTTATGCGGAGTCATATGATTGAGTCCGCTATGGATTCGTTTGTAATTATAAACATTAATATAACTTTAGACTACTGATACCACCGATTGGTGATTGGTAAAACTTAATGTGTTTAAATGCTCAGATTTCAGGGTTCTAAAGAATCGGGTTTTGTCGCAAATTTTTGCTAAATATGGCAACCTACGTCACCATGACGGAGTTTCATTATGTTCAAAGGTTACCACTTCCCACCTGAAGTCATTCTTTAATCAGTTCATTATTATCATGCTTACAAACTCAGCTATCTTGATATTAAACAGATTCAACATGAGCGTAGTGTTTGCCTCGTTCATGCCACCATAAACCGTTGGGTTATCAAATTTTCACCCATTATAGAGCACTGCTTACGTCAAAAAAACGACAAGTATCTGACTCACGGCGTATGGATGAAACTTACATTAAAGTCAGCGGTAAGGGGTGTATTACTATCGTGCGGTTGATAAGCATGGTGATGTTATTGATTATTACCTGAGTGAGCACCGTGATGAAGAATCAGAGAAAACCTTTTTGAATAAGGCCATTAGGCAAAATGGCTTGCCAAGAAAAGTCATCATCGATGGAAGTACTTCTAATTACGCAGCCGTAGGTGCAATGAATATTCAACTTTGCTTAAACGGTGTATTCATGTTGTCATTGATTGAAATATTAACAGTGGGTAAAGCAGAAGATGCATCAAGCTTTGAGTTGGAAGTCCATTGAAGGAGCTGAAGCTGCTTCAATGAACGAGAGATGTGGGCAATGTTGATTGAGATCGACGGAGAAACAGCCTACGAACGTTATGATGCGCTCGCAGGCTAATTACATCTAAAACTGGACCGTTTCCACTTCGTTAACAGTTTACGACAAAACCATTTTTCAATTAATTTAAGACGTGCTGAAAACATTTTTAACCTTTATAAAGGGCGTTGTTGACTAAATCCGTTGAACTTTTTCCAAACCTTGTGATCAGATCTCATGTAATCGATACAATGATGATGACATGGGCAAATTAAAAAAGAAGATAACTAACTGGAGCGAGTACAATAAAGCGCTTTGTAAACGGGGTTCGGTGACATTTTGGATAGATGAT
>JAOICL010000072.1 GCA_028131545.1 Vibrio sp.
CATATCTTTAATCTGGAGCGACACACGAGGTTCGAACTCGTGACCTCAACCTTGGCAAGGTTGCGCTCTACCAACTGAGCTAGTGTCGCAATATTATTTAATCAAAAGATTAAATGGAGGCGCGTCCCGGAGTCGAACCGAGGTCCACGGATTTGCAATCCGCTGCATAACCACTCTGCCAACGCGCCTCTGTCGCACTTAACAATCTCTGTTAGTCATAGTAACTTAGGAGTTCATCTCGTTGCTTCTGGGGTGTACTTTACGTGATTGAGAAAAAGAGTCAAACAAATTTTTTCAAAAAAAGCTCAACTGTTTACATATAGATCAATTTGTTATCAAAACCATCAAGATTGCCAATTTTTCACCAGCCTCCCAACCATTGTTGGATGATAAGACCAACAAAAATCAAACATATCTAATAATTGTGGATTACCATATTGAGACAAGTTAATCGCATGAAAACGATTTTGTTTCTTTTTTAACGCCGATATCTTATCTATCATGTCTTCGGGTTGTTTGGGTGCCATGAAGTCGGATACAACAACCAAATCCGCATTCTTATATTTTTCGCCATGCATAAGTTGAATACACTCTTCTATAACCGGAGTAAAATCGGTTCCGCCATGGAAGGTGTAACTTAAAAAATCGGCCGCTTCTTTCAATCCGTTGTGTTGTGTTAAGTCATACGTAATGTGTTCTGTAGAAAACAGCATCACATAACAGTCACGATTTTCGGTTAACGCTATTTGCATTAGTGCAAAAGCCATCGCTTTCGCACATTGCTCCGGAAACCCGCTCATCGAACCCGATGCATCCACACAAACAACAAATGGGCCCTTTTCTATATTTGCTTCTTTGTTATCAGGTGCTTGTGCTTTCACTTTACGTAATGTTCGAGTTTTCCCTTGCATCCGATAATTTAAAAGGCGTCTATCGACTAGGTTCTTATAAAAGATGACTTCTAATTCCGGATCAGAAAGATAAATAGTTTCACTAGGCAATAACTTATTCAGATCATTGTTTTCATGGATCCCAACAATATCATCCGTCGCTTGCTCTGATTTCTCTTCCGTCGTTTCGATGCGCTCATTAGGCGCTTGATTCAAACTGGGGTCATTCGTTTCCGATGCCATTCGCCCTAGCTTCTCGGCAATTTCTCTCAATGAGTCATGCTTCGATAGAAATTGCGATAATTGCTTTATGGTATGGCTATCTCCTTTACTCAAACGAGCAGAAGACATATCCCATAAACGCCCCACTTGTTCTTCATCCCCTAATGAGGTAATACCATCCATCGTTTTTAACGCTTCAATGCGTTCATACAACTCTTTCAGTACCTTATCTTTGTGTTCTTTTAACTCTTCACACTGTGCTTTCTCTACCTCTTTAAGTAAGTATTCGTACCATTGATCACAAAAGAGATGAGGAAATAAAGGGTTACCGGTTGTAACGTATTTTTGATGTAACTTTTTTGCATGAGAGTAAAACCCTGATTCTTCTAATTCATGAATAATCTCATCGATTTGCGATAAAAAGGCCTCTTCTGTCAATAAAACCGTTGTTTGATAGAGAGTAATTTCATTTTTAAGTTCCTCTGAACGACTTAACAAACCAACGCGCTTTTTGACATCCTTTTGCCAACGTTGAAGATGCTTGCGAACAGAAGCTTTTACGCCTCTATTTCTCGTCATCATCACGATCTGAGAACGCCCCATCAAATCGTTCGCTGCCGCCTCTATTAGACCAGAATCAGCAACCATAAGAGCAAGGTTAATCCCATCAGCACCTAACATAACACCTCACTGATTAAATAAAACATTGACACAAATACTATTTGTTATTCGAAGTATTGATTAAGTTGTTGAAGTCTAAACACCTTTTTAGCTGCACTTTCTTCATAACGAATCAATTTCGTTTCTAACGTTTCTAAACCACTTTCGATTTTTCGTGGAATAGTCGGGTCTAAGAAAGTATGAGGTAAAGCACCATGAAAATCGGATCGAGCTTTCAACAACGCATGTTTTGTTTCTTGTAAATGAGCAACCATCGTATTAGATCGTTCTTTCCAATCATTGTATTGCTGAATTGATAAGCCATCTCGTGTCACCATAGAGACTGTAATAGAACGATTGGCAATATCTTTAATGATTAGCTGTTCATTTCCATCTGTATCAAAATGTAAACGACACATACTTTGATTTTGATTAACATAACCATAGCAATCACCATGACCTTCACGAATGATGGTTAACATGTCCTCCTTAGGCACATAGACCCAACGACTGTCCCCTTTTTCAGATTCAGAGACTGACATATTATTCTGCAATAATACGAGCTTGATCAAACCGGATTGTCGATTGACCGTATACTCTTTCGCTTTGCTTAAGTCATAGTGATGAATGGTTTTTTTTCTGATACCTGTGGTCGTTGACGCCGTTAAATGCATTGAAAATAGTGTTTCAAGCTCTTCTTGAATATCATTTAATTCTTTTTCGCAACTTTGAAGTTTGTTATCAATTAAACCCTGCTCAAACGCCACATTTAGAGCGTACGTATCCATCACTTCATTAACAATGTCTCTCGACGCTGGACTTGACCATAAACACTCTTGCAGCAGCAGAATGTCTAATGGATTTATTTCATCTCGACCATTAAAAAAAGCGCTCGCTTTTAATAGTTTTACCGCTTTTTTCCAACGCCTATCCGACACGTATAATTCTTCGTCATGCAATGTTTCAGCGGCTCGTTCTAACATGGTTTTAAGCTGATACAGTTTTTCGAAGCATCCATCTGTAAGCTTCATTGTTTCAATACATTTTAACCACTCATGGTATTCTGCTTCTTTTATGGCTAACCCTTCAGGGATTTGAATCTCTTGTGGCGTACCCACTGTCAGCATCGCCTTAAAATTTTGCTTCGACTGAATACGATTAACGAAAATGCGCACCAGCATACGATCATACAGTGCATCAAGGCCACTATCAGCATCAGGAAGTTCATTAGAAGCTGAGATTAATAGCCTCATAGGAACCTTTGTGATTTGATTACCATTTTTGAATGTTTTTTCATTCACTACAGTCAATAAAGTATTCAAAATAGCAGGACCTGCTTTCCAAATTTCATCCAAGAAAACCACTTCGGCCTGTGGTAGATACCCTTCTGTCAATCGGTTGTACTTACCATGGTCTTTTAAATCGTTAATACTAAGAGGCCCAAAAACTTCTTCTGGTGTAGAAAATCGAGTCATCAAATATTCAAAATAGGAGGATTGTTCAAATGCCTGTATTAAGCGCTTTGCAATCATGCTTTTCGCTATACCTGGAGGGCCTAACAAAAAAACACTTTCACCTGATAATGCCGCTAGTAAACATAAGCGAATCACGCCTTCTCGTTCATAGACACCCTCAGATAGGGCTTTAGAAAGCGTGCAAATTCTTTCCGATAACAATGCTTTATTAGGTATAGAAGTGGTTTTCATTAGAGAGGTCCATCATTAGTTCTGATCAAATCATTGTGTCTATTTTCTCTGATTAAGCATACTCAATCAGTCATAAAATCATTAATAAGTCCTACAAATATAGTGCATTCGTGATAAACATCACTTCTTTATGGTTAGGTTCAGCCTCTCAAATAAAACAAGATATAGATAATATTCGACTCTGATTATAATTCGTACTAACCCGTCCCTAACATACAATTTTTCTTTGCATTCGTTTCCTTACCGATTAAGGTATGGGGATGACATAACATGGATGTATGAGTAATGACAAAAATAATCCACACTTGGAAGCGTATATCGTTAGTAGAAGAAGAAGTGACTCTTCCTTCTGGCAAGGATATTATTCATACCAGTATTTTGCACCCTGGCGCAGCGGTTATCCTGCCTATAGATGAAGATGGAAACATTATCTTAATCCATCAATATCGTCCTTCTTTGCATAAATGGATATTAGAATTACCCGCAGGTACAATTGAAAAAAATGAAACGCCTTCAGACTGTGCTAAGCGGGAATTACTCGAAGAAACCGGAATCAAAGCGGAACATTTATTTCCTTTAGGGCAAGCCACGCCACTTGCTGGTTTTTGTGATGAGATACAGTATTTATTTGTCGCCAAAACGCTCACTGAAACGCACCAAACACAGCATGAAGAAGATGAAGTAATCGAAGTGGTTAAACTCAAACCAAAAGAGTTAGAAACCTACATTATCGATGGCCGTATTACTGATACCAAAACCATTGCGTGCTTAAGTAAAGCAAAACTGTGTGGCATGCTGTAATCATCGTCTTATAAAATAGGTGATGACATATCGTATTAACTAATAATTGCTCGTCGAATGATGGATGCCTCGTGTAGGCCGCAAAGGCGATCATAATTGAGGATTTCTTAATGGATTTTCGTTCCGACACCGTAACTCAACCCACCCCAGCGATGCGAAGCGCAATGGCGAATGCCCCCGTCGGTGATGATGTTTATGGTGATGACCCAACGGTTAATGAATTAGAACTGTGGGCCGCACAGCGTCACGGTTTTGAAGCGGCATTATTCACTACCTCTGGCACACAAGCGAACTTACTGGCTTTGCTATCACATTGTGGACGTGGTGATGAATATTTATGTGGTCAACAAGCTCATAATTACCGTTATGAAGCAGGTGGCGCTGCTGTATTAGGTTCAATACAGCCTCAACCGATAGAAAATAACCCTGATGGGACATTATGTTTTGACCGTTTACAGGCTGAAGTCAAACCAGACGATAGCCATTTTGCTCGCACAACGTTACTCAGTTTAGAGAATACGATTAATGGTAAAGTGATTCCTTTAGCGTATTTAGCTCAAGCTCGAGAATTTGCTAATAAAAACGCGCTCGCACTGCACCTTGATGGTGCTCGTGTCTATAACGCCGCAACTGCATTAGATGTGGATATTGTCGAGATCGCTCAACATTTTGACTCTATGACGATTTGCTTATCTAAGGGGTTAGCCGCTCCAATCGGATCCCTACTATTAGGATCGGCAGCGTTTATATCTAAAGCTCGCCGTTTAAGAAAGATGGTCGGCGGTGGTATGCGTCAAGCTGGCATTTTAGCGGCTGCAGGCAAACTCGCATTAACAGAACAAGTTCCACAGTTAAAGCAAGATCATATCAATGCAAAACGCCTAGCAGAAGGCTTGAATGCGTTAGATGGCTTCCAAGTTAGCACACAGCATGTTCATACAAACATTGTTTTTGCTAAGGTGGATTCGCAACTCGATATCGAGCACATCGCTCATGAACTCGCAAAAGAAGACATTACCATCACACCAAGCAATCCTGTTCGCTTTGTGACACATAAAGATATATCTGAAGGTGATGTAGAGCGATTACTCTCTACTCTCCAAGTTGTATTGTCTCGATAATGGCTGTAAAACTCTTTATGTAACCACCTTTTGGAAGGTGGTTTCTACTTTAAAACAATTCCCCTGCCTTTGACAGCAATGACTTTAATGACATTGCAATTCGCGAAAGGTATCAATACTGCCATATTACACTCGATAGAGTACCACTTGTAGAGTGTTAGCCTACAAAGTCCCCCCCCTAAATAAATCACCTTCTGCCTACCCACACAATGTAACTAACAAGTCTCTCAGTTATTAAGCTATGCTTGATCCATTGATGACTTGAGTTACCCAACTATGAAAACTGCCCACCTTTTCCCAACTTCAGCTCTTGCCTTAGTTTTTATTTTTCCCAGCTCTCATGCTAATGAGATAAAAAAAACGAAATCTGGTTTATGCCATGAAGAGCATTCTTCTTATTATGAGCGAATCAAGAATTATACCCCCTATTCTTCCATTGATGCTTGTTTAGAGTCGGGAGGACGATTGCCAAAAAAGACAATACCTAAATCATCACATTCACTGTCTAATGAGGATATTGTCTATTCACGAGAAAAATTTGGTTATGGCTGGGGTGACGAAGACAAGGATTGTCAAAATACACGCATGGAAGTTTTGATTCATCGTTCTCAAACGGCCATCACATTTGCATCGGAGACGCAATGCCGAGTGATTTCAGGCCAATGGGTGTCGTATTTCACGAATGAAACGCTATACGATGCAAGTGAAATCGATATCGACCATGTCGTGCCACTGAAATGGGCATGGTTACATGGAGCCAACACATGGGATAAACAACAAAGGGAGGCCTTTGCCAATCATCCTGATAATTTGATTGTTGTTGAAGCGTCGTTGAATCGAAGTAAGGGCGCAAAAGACCCAACTGAGTGGCTTCCGCCTAAAAACCAGTGCCAATACATTGCACAATTTCTGCGTTTGACTCAAAAACATCAAACCTTATCAATACCTCAAGATAAAATGGATCAATTAGAACTTATTGATAAAAGCTGTATTAATTGATCTTCATTTGATAAATATATAATTAATATATAAAATTCAATGGGTAAAGTATTTACTCTAAGCTCTACTTTTAATAAATTCATCAGTCTTATTATAACTATTTATAGATTATTAGCTTTTCATTCTCACTTACCTAAAATGCGCAACTGAGTTCACTGCTCGGTACATACTGCTTCTTTTATAATACCTATTCAGCAGCACACCGAGTGGACACACATATAAAAACAAACTTAGTTGTAGTGGTAATGATAATGAATAAAACAATACTGGTCACATCGATCCTGCTTGCCCTTTCTGGCTGTAGTGATGATTCTAATGATTCAAAGAAAGACGCTTCTGTGAACAATAATGCGCCTTCTGTAGAAGTAGAAGCACAACCAGAAACAGATTCTTCTGATGATTCTATCGTTTCTGGTGATAACGGCAACAATGGCGGTAACGGCAACAATGGCGGTAACGGCAACAATGGCGGTAACGGCAACAATGGCGGTAACGGCGATCAACCAGTATACCCAGGTAACGACCTACCAAATGGTAACGGTTCTGTAGACCCTGATTTTGGTCAACATTTACCAAGTAATGACTTACCTTCTTACCCTTCAACTGATCCTGATTTCGGTCGTCCTCTACCTGGTAACGAACTGCCAAACACTGACA
>JAOICL010000074.1 GCA_028131545.1 Vibrio sp.
AGGGGTTGGCATTGCCACCATAACCAGAGGTTCAAAGGAATTAAAAAACTTAAGTGATGAAAGTAAACAAGCCATTATGATTCAAATGAAAAAGAGTATTGAGTCATAATGGCTGAATAATCATGACTTTTGATTTTGCAGCATAAAAGGAGTTAATGCTAATATTAATGATTGTTGATAAACAGAACTGCGACTCAATAAGCTATTGGTCAGTAGGCCAATAGCCCCACCTTTTTGTTTTATGTTGCTAGTACCGTATAAGCTATCCATAACATCGCCAAGCTCCATACCTTGATGTAATCCATCTAGCACTGATTTAGGAAGAGGTAAGCTTGCAGAGCGAGACTCACCATATTTACCTTCATGATGAATTAGAATCCAGGCAAACGTATGCTGTTTTTCTAATCCAGCTTCAATGGAGACATGAAATTGGCTAGTAGGGCTATTATGTTGAATAAAGGTTAGACGATTACTCGCCCCTAAGTAAGTCTCACTATCACTCATTGGTTGGTCAGAGACTCGACTAGGAGCAGCAGAACCCTGCGTAACAATTGAATCATCAGGGAAGACAAGCTGAAATGCATCATCAACCGCTTTTATCTTTGCTGGATTATTTGAAGCAACAGTAACATGAATATACGACATAAATGTTTATAATCTCATTAACTGGTGATTTGTGTTGGTTGGATATTGTCTATTGGATAACAGCCCAGTATTTTCAAATGATTGGTTAGGTGAGTTAATTCAGTCAATGCTTGTTTCATGTTGCTTTGCTCTAAATGTGCTTCAAGATCGACATAAAACATTTCTTCCCAAGGTGTCCCTAAGATTGGGCGAGATTCCAACTTCGTCATGTTGATTCCGTGTTTTTGTAAAACAAGGAGTGCCTTTACTAGAGAGCCAGCTTCTTGAGCGGTTGACATTATTAGCGTGGTTTTTGCTGGGATTTGTAATGAAACCTCCACTCGTTTGCGTGCAACAATAATAAAACGCGTATAGTTCTCGGTTTGATTTGCTATATTACCTTTTATACTTTGTAAACCATAAAGCTTACCGCTGCTTGCATTGCCAATGGCTGCAATATCAGGACGATTCAATTCTTTAACTGTTTTCATTGCGTCTGCAGTACTAATACAAGAACGCAACTCTACACCATCTAAATGATGTAAAAACTCACTGCATTGTTGATGTGGTTGAGGGTGAGAGTAAAGGACCTTCAGTGCTTCTATATGGATATTTTGAGTTGCCAATAAGCAATGTTCAATAGGAAGTGTTAACTCGCCAATAATACTTAATGTCGTATGCTGAAGTAGGTCATAAACTTCATTAATGGATCCTGAACTTGTATTCTCAATGGGCAGAACGCCATAGTCAGCATGTCCGGTTTCGACCGTTTTAGTGATATCTTTAAAGTTATCGGCGTTGACTTCGATTAAATCTAAATTCTTACGGCTAAAATACTCTCGACTGGCAAGGTGAGAGTATGATCCTGTTGAACCTAAAAAAGCAACGCGAGTATGTGGTTTCTGATAATTTGGATTTGCGAGATCTTGAAGGTAAGATTGTTGTAATAAAACAGAGTCTTCAATAATCGTATGGAAGATCTTAGTTATGTAAGAGGCATCAAGGTTGTGTGATTCTTTACCGCTATGGATAAGCTTCTTTAGTAATTCTTGCTCACGTTTTATATCACGTACCGGTTTAGCTGTTGTTACTTTACTTTTAGCAACTTGAAGACTTAAATCACGCCTTTCAGAAAGTATTGCTAATAGTGATTCATCTAACTCATTTAAACGTAATCGGATGTCATCGAGTGATAATTGACGGTGTACCATCTTACTTCCTTGTTTATTCCTTTTAATATCTATCACAATAAGCAAGAGGTGATTCAGCGTCAAGAGAAAATAAAAAAGGTGGCTTTTGCCACCTTTCTAAAAATCAATATTCTAATAAAAGATTAAGCGGCCATTGAAACCTTATTTGTTCTACGAGCTTCTGGTTTATGACGTAACTTGTTCATTTGACGCTCTAATTTTTGCTCAACATCATTGACCGCAGCGTAGAGATCTTCATGTGTTGATGAGGCGACGAGCTTTCCTTTAGGTATCGTTATCACAGCTTCAAACTTCATTTTATTATTCGGCTCTTCACTAAAAATTGCATGGGCATTAATAATGCTAACTTGCCATTTATTGAGCTTATCAAATTTGCTTTCAATATGAGATCGAATTGCAGAGGTTACATTGATATTTTTACCAGTAACATTAATTTTCATAAGTTCTTCCTCTGTGGTTTCCTAATGGGTATAACTTCAGAATACTCCTTTTTTACTGAAATTAAGTGATCAAGATCAATATCTTACTCCATTTTTACTCTTTTGGATGGGGGTGTGATACAGCACTAAATTTGACTCAATAATAAAAAAAACAGTGAACGAAAATTAAATTATTAAGTCAAAGCTACGTGAAAATTGTTTATGGTTCAGCTTGAGTAACAGCGACATCATCTTGTGTTTGAGTGATACTTTCAATTAACTTACTCATTGTCGTATTCCGAACTGTTTTAATACTTTCAAGTTGTTTATAAACGACATAATAACGGTTTATATTAGAAACATATGAAATGGTTTCCCTGCCTATGTAGCGTCGAACAATCACCTCAACATGACCAAACCATTGATTAGGATCATAGCCTGCTTCTTTAGCTCGATTCCTCATTCTTCTAATTTTAGCAGGGCCTGCATTATAAGAAGCGAGAGAGAAATAAACTTTATCATCATCACTGATGGCATCATCACTAAAATATCGATCACGAATAAACCTCATGTATTTTACACCGGCATGAACGTTATTTTCGATGGTATAAATATTGGGAATGTTGACGTAAGGATCCTTGGCAGTAGAAGGTAATACTTGCATTACCCCGACAGCGCCGCGATGTGATACACGTGTTTGATTAAAGCCAGATTCTTGGAATGCTTGAGCGGCTAACATTAAATAATCAAAATCATATTCCTCTGCATACTTTTTAAATAGATGAGCTAACTTATCTAGACGAATGAGGTTGCTATGGTCAATTGCTTTATTTAGCCAGCGAGTATTCGATAGATACTTACCATAGATTACGTTCCCTAATAACGTGCCTGACTTTGATTTCTTTATAAATTTATTTACTTCCCGCTTTAAGATCGGGCTGTCCTTACGGATTGCCCAAGCAACCTTGCCGTTTTTTCTTAAAGGAAGAGATTTGTGCACTT
The DNA here is from genome assembly GCA_028131545.1 of Vibrio sp. Taxonomy (GTDB): domain Bacteria; phylum Pseudomonadota; class Gammaproteobacteria; order Enterobacterales; family Vibrionaceae; genus Vibrio. The sequence goes on from JAOICL010000074.1 coordinate 3,257, forward strand.
TAATGTTCTTTTTCGCATTAATCCAAATTTTAGTTTTATGTTGATCTAAAACCGTAGCTTCAATGAGGCCTTGTTCTAACATTTCGAACAAATCATAGTCTTGAATTGCATCATGAACAAAACGAATAGCCATTGGCTCTTTATTCATTAAATTTAGCTGATGGTTTACTTGTTGAAGACTTTCAAAATAGCTGGAACTGGCTTTTACCCAAACTTCTTTCCCGCTTAATTGATCGATATTAGTGATGTTAGCGTGGTCGGCGTTAGTTACGAAGACCTCTGTGACATCGGGCAAAATAGGGTTAGTGAAATCAACTTGTTTTTGACGAAGCGGAGTTACGGTCAGGTTAGCAATGGCAATATCGCCAATACCTTGTTGTAAAGCATCTAATAACTCATTACGAGCAACTGGTAAAACTTGGATGTAGATGGTTTTGTCATATCGCTTTAGTGATTTTTCAAAATGATGAATCATTTCTGCAATGATCCCCTTTGGACGACCATTTTCGACATAATAAAAACCAAGATCTTCAGCGACGAGTACACGGAGTACTCCTTTTTTCTTCAATTTGTCTAAATCACCTGTATAAGGTTCTTGTTGAAAAGGTGATAGCTCAAGCGCCATAGCTGAAGATGTAAAAGTAAGAATGGTTAATAATAGAACCGACATCCATCGTCTCAATGCATACATCTTTAATCTCCTTTAAAATGCAAACTATCTTAATAAGTTTAGTCGCTTTTATAGAGGCTATGACATTTGTATGTGAATTTGAGATTGGATTAAAACTAACCCGTTGAATAAGATGATATTCAACGGGTTGATTTTTTTATGCTGATTTTGCAGTGAATGCTGATTACAAGGTAGGATTGAGTTTGATCAATTCTTCAGTTCTTTTTGCAGCATCAAGTAAATCGAGTTGGTCATAAGCTTCTTGTTGAATTAATAACGACTTTCTTGCGGCATTTGTATCAGGGAATGTTCTTTGTAATTCTTGAGTACGGTTGATGGTTGCAATCCATGCTTCTCGTCGTAGATAATAATCAGCGACGGCTAAATCATATTCGGCTAATCGGTTTTTTAAAGAATATAAACGCTTTTGAGAATCGAGAGCAAACGGGCTGTTAGGATAACGCTCTAATAGCTTTTTGAAATCTTTAAAAGCGGATTTGCTAGGCTCTGGGTTTCTATCGTCACGGTTTACATTAAATACATCTTGCATGAAATTAGCATCTAAAGCCATGTAGCTGAGTCCACGCATATAAAGAACCCAATCGGCTTTTTCATGTGTTGGATTAAAGCGAGTAAAACGGTCGATTGTCGCTAATGCTAAGGCAATATCATCACTCTTATAATAAGCGTAAATTAAATCGAGTTGTACTTGCTCTGAATAGGCACCAAATGGGTAGCGGGAGTCCAATGCTTCGAGTTTTTCTATAGCACTGATCCAATTTCCCTCTTGCAATAAGGTCTGAGAGTCACCATATAGTTCAGATGGTGGAACATCTGGAATGTCTTCATTGCTCGCACAACCTGCAAGCAATGAGATAGCGAGTATACTTGTTAACGTCAGATGTTTCATAGTAGAAGAGATATCCTTGTTCATTTAATGACTTTTTATTATTGCTTTCGTTACATTCTCAACTTGAGCGGTTACACTAATCCATAGTGATAGTCAGTATTTTTCCATAACAGACTGTAATAGTCTCTAAGTTTTTTAAAAAGTTACCATATGGCACAGCAAATAGAATTAACTCAAAAAGTAAAAGAAAGTCAACTCGGTCAACGTTTAGATCAGGCGATAGCTGAACTATTCAGTGATTTTTCTCGTTCTCGATTAAAAGAATGGCTATTAGACGGTAAGGTTAGTGTTGATGGTGTTATCACAACAAAACCTCGAACTAAAGTCATGGGTGGAGAAGCAATTTCTATCCAAGCTGAAATTGAAGATGAAGAACGTTGGGAAGCTCAAGATATTCCATTAGATATCATATACGAAGATGACGATATTATTGTGATCAATAAGCCAAGAGGCTTTGTTGTTCACCCTGGAGCTGGCACTCCTGATAGAACGGTATTGAATGCTTTATTGTTCCATTACCCAGATATAGCGGAAGTTCCTCGAGCTGGTATTGTCCATCGATTGGATAAAGATACGACCGGTTTAATGGTTGTCGCAAAAAATGTGCCTTCTCAAACTCGTTTAGTGAGAGCGCTGCAAAAACGTAAAATCACTCGTGAGTACGAAGCTATTGCAATTGGCAGAATGACAGCTGGTGGGCGAGTAGAACAAGCCATTGGCCGTCATTCAACAAAAAGAACGTTAATGGCAGTGACACCAACAGGTAAACCAGCCGTTACACACTACAGGGTTGCAGAACACTTTAGAGAACATACACGTATACGTTTACGCTTAGAAACAGGACGTACTCACCAAATTCGAGTTCATATGTCTTACTTGCAATACCCTCTACTTGGTGATGTTGCTTATGGAGGGCGCGCTCGAATTCCGCATGGTGCTACGCAAGAATTGACGGATATGATTCGTGCTTTTGATCGTCAGGCATTGCATGCTGCAATGTTACGTTTTATTCATCCTGTTACAGGTGAAGAAATGGAATTCCATGCACCAATACCTGATGATATGATTATCATGTCTTCGGCATTACGTGAGGATACAAAAGAGCACGGCTTACCGGATGTCTTTTAATGAACTTCGTTGTTCCTAATTGGGAAGGTGTACCTTCCCATATTAAAGCGATATCAACCACTCGACAGGGTGGTTTTTCTTTAGGTTGCTACCAAGGATTAAATCTTGGTGCACATGTTGGTGATGATAAAAATACAGTATTAAAAAATAGACAATATTTAGTTGATGTATTGAATTTACCATCTTCACCTACATGGTTAGAGCAAACGCATTCAATTAATGTAATACAATTGCCTTTGAAGGGTACCGTTAAAAATACAGATGGAGTCATGACTACAGAGACAAATATAGTGTGTAGTGTTATGACGGCAGATTGTTTACCTATTTTACTGGCCAATAAATCAGGGCAATGTATTGCAGCAATACATGCTGGTTGGCGTGGGTTAGCTGATGGAATTTTAGATAGAGCGATTTCGCATTTCATTGATTCTTGTCCATCAGGGCATAAAATAGCAGCTTCAGATATTATTGCTTGGGTTGGTCCAAGCATTAGTGTTGAACACTTCGAAGTAGGTCAAGATGTATACGAAGTATTTTGTTTAAAAAATGAAGATGCAAAGCGTGCTTTTCGAAGTACAGTAAAAAAGAACAAGTGGTTAGCAGATCTTCCTCTATTAGCTAAACAAAAGTTATCAACCTTAGGTGTTCAGAATGTTTACCTGAGCGAAATGTGTACTTATAAGCATGAACAAGAGTTTTATTCATATAGAAGGAATGGGACAACAGGCCGACAAGCCACATTAATTTGGATGGAAAATGTCGAAAAGTGATCATTTTGGGTG
>JAOICL010000073.1 GCA_028131545.1 Vibrio sp.
GCCAATATTGCTTAATGAGGCTTCTTTATCGTCAGAATAGTTAATCAACTCAAGTGCTATTGCTTGCTGACTATCTAGTGCATAGTGATAACCTAACCCGAAGGTGGCACCGACTTCTTCATTTTTACCGTAATCTACATGTTCTAGTTCTATTTTTGAGAAACCCGCTAATCCATATAGGGCGCTTTGGCTACTCACTGGCATATTGAGTTTAATTAACCCTGACAATACCGAATCTACGATGATTTGCCCTTCGCGTTCATAGGAAGTGCTGTAGCGTAGTTCGCCAGCCATGTGGTCATTTAAAAACGCGCCGATTTGTCCTTGGAATAAAATTGGGTTGACGCTGCTGCTCGTTCCATTGTTATTTGTGCTATTGGTACGGAATTCAGCGTCGGCGTAGCCTATGCCTAATCCCGAATACAGAGGGATCTCTGCTTTTACTTGCATCATACTGAGTAGAGCGAACATACTGAGTACGGTGGTAATGAATCCTTTCATTATGTGTTCTTCTTGTTTGTTATCTTTAGTTTAAACGGTTTCTTGACCGCTTTCCTTGGTAAAGGCAAAACGTATCAATACCATCGCGACTCCTAGCATGCCCCCCAATAAACCACCCAGAATGACAATTAATGTACGCTTTGGTGCTTCTCTATTGAGCGCTAGCGATGGCTCTTCTAAGAGTTGATAGCTGTCAAAAGCAACGTCTTGTTTAATTTTTGTGTTATTCAGTAGCGTTAACTTGGCGCGAATGGTCTGTAAGCGAGGTTCAATGACCATGACATCTTCAATGCTGTTCAGTGCTTTCACCTTGGCGGCGATGGCTGCTGATCCCATGTTAATTGAAAAGATCTCGCCTTCACCTAGGTTTTGTACTGGTTTTGTGATCTTAGCCGCCTGCGCAATCCCTAGTGCGAATTCAGCTCGCTTAGTTTCGACTTCTAATGCTTGTTTGGCTTGTGTCGATAAAGCAATGTGTTGTTGTCTTAATGATTGTGCTTGTGAGTTAACTATTACTTGCAGGTTTTGTACGGCATCCGATCTGACTTTATCTTGAATAAAATTAAGGTAATTGGTTAACATCGCAAAGCTGCTTTTCTTCGTCGTGGCTTGAAAGCTTAATTCCACCACCTCTATGTCATTTTTCTCTGGGTAATGAATGGTTATATGCTCAAACCAGATGCCAAATAAACGGCGATCGTTGTCTTCATCACTCGGGTCAAGATCGAGCGATTGTTTGTATTGGTTAAAGGTCTCACTTTGCAATAAGAAATTGCGTTTATTACTGGTTGAATTGAACTCTCGAATGAAGGCTTTAAATATTTCTTCTCGAAGAATGAGTTCGGTGAGATCTTCACTGGTGACACTCACGCCTTGCTCTGAGGTTTGGGTGAAGATAGGGTCGAACTGTTTGACCTGCAATCGATATTCTGAATAGTCTTGAATTTGAGGCAGAGTGACCGTGGCTTTGCTTTGCCACCATTCTTGCGCCGTGAGTGCGTAGATAATTGCAAGCACTCCACATAAGAGACCATTCGCAATGATCGTCAGTTTGCCCTGCCATAAAGCAGCAAACAACTCTCTGAGATCAATCTCATCGTTGGTGTATTGTGGCGGCACTGGCGGCAAATTATGAAAGTGCGCTGGAGAGTTAGAGTCGCTCACTCAGGTGTCCTTGTTATTGTTATTGTTTTGTGCTCATAAAAGATTAGCACAGCTCTATTGTTCTGGCTTTATACGACACATCCATATCTATGATGCTTTGATACAAAGCATCACGAATTGAGTAGGCGACCATGATATATAAAAACAGTTGAATCAGCACCTTAGTAATGGCGTTAAAGTGGACAAATAGGCAAAAATGACACGGTAAGTGTGATGCTTATCACTGGTTGAGTCATTTTGGCGCCCTATTTGATTTATTTCACCTCTTTACTGACCCGCTATTTTATGCCGACTGAGCGCTATTTCCTTTTTTCTTTCGCGGTATGATATACTTAGTTTCATTTAATTCATTCATCAGGACGTATTATGATCATCGTAACCGGCGGCGCTGGCATGATTGGCAGCAATATCATTAAAGCTTTAAATGAGAAGGGAATTAACGACATTCTTGTGGTTGATAACCTAAAGAATGGTCGCAAGTTTGTGAACCTTGTGGATCTCGATATCATGGATTATATGGATCGTGATGATTTTTTAACTCAAATTATGGCTGGCGATGATTTCGGCCCTATCGATGCGGTTTTCCATGAAGGTGCGTGTTCGGCCACCACCGAATGGGATGGCAAGTATGTCATGCTGAATAACTACGAATATTCTAAAGAGGTATTGCATTACTGTTTAGATCGCCAGATTCCTTTCTTATACGCTTCATCGGCAGCGACCTATGGTGACACGGATACCTTCAAAGAAGAGAAACAATACGAAGGGGCATTGAATGTGTATGGTTACTCCAAACAACAGTTTGATAACTATGTTCGTCGTCTTTGGCAAGATGCTGAAGAACATGGTGAAACCTTATCTCAAATTACCGGTTTCCGTTACTTCAATGTCTATGGCCCTCGTGAGCAACATAAAGGATCGATGGCATCAGTCGCCTTCCATTTAAATAATCAAATGAACGCGGGCGATAATCCGAAACTGTTTGCGGGCAGTGAAGGCTTTAAGCGTGATTTTGTGTATGTCGGCGATGTCGCTGCGGTTAATGTCTGGTTTATGGAAAATGCAAAGTCGGGCATCTTTAATCTTGGCACGGGTAATGCTGAATCCTTCGAAGAAGTGGCTAAAGCGGTCATTACGCACCACGGTAAAGGTGAAATGGAAACCATTCCGTTCCCTGACCATTTAAAAGGGGTGTATCAAGAATATACGCAAGCCGACTTAACGAAACTGCGTGGTGCTGGTTGTGACCATACCTTTAAATCGGTTGCGGAAGGGGTTGCGGAATACATGGCGATTGTGAATAAGTAGCGTGCTATGTTGTCACTTAGACTCTACCGCTGATTAAAGGATACCGCAGCTTAGATAAGTGACCCATTGAGTCAACCGTCATTCTCCTCTAGCTTGTTATTCAAAAAGCTAGAGGGGATAGTCCCTCCGACGAAATCGATTCCGTTAACCCTATCGAATCACCCGATAACTTGCTACAATTCTTTTAATAATAAGAATGTTTGAGCGCTTTCATGTCCCAATCTCCACGTAATGATTTCGACCCTACCGCCTATAATCCCACATTTCAATGGCACTTTTTAGCGCCAAAGTACTGGGGAACGTGGCTAGCCATACTCTTACTGATCCCTGTCACCTTATTACCTGTCAGCTGGCGCCATTGGGTGGCGAAAAAAGCCGCCAAAAAACTCATCAAAAAGCGAAAGAGCACCACTCATACTGCATGGGTCAACCTCGGCTTATGCTTTCCTGACAAATCGGAAGCGGAACGAGAAGAGATTCTTTATCAAACTTTAGTTACCGCTGGCGTTTTCATGAGTGGCTTTGCGTTGCTGACATTAAAAAACAAAGCATGGTTACACCAGCAATGTGACATTCAAGGGTTAGCGCATTTAGAGGCTGCCCAAGCGAACAATAACAACGTCATTTTACTCGTACCACACACTTGGCCAATTGATATTCCAGCCGTGTTGCTGGCCTCAATGGGTATGCCCGTTGTCGGGTTTGCCAAAAAACAAAGTAACGATGTGATGGACTGGCTAATGCATCGTCAACGAGTTCAGTACGGTGGCCGCATTTACGAACGCAGTGCAGGTATTAAACCTTTTATCAAATCGGTACGCGAAGGCTATTTAGGCTACTATCTCCCCGATCAGGACCATGGTCCTAAGTTAAGCCTATTTGTGGACTTCTTTGCCACACGCAAAGCCACCCTCCCTGGGCTTGGAAAAATGTCTAAGGTGTGTAAAGCTTCGGTATTACCTTTATTTTCTCGATTTGACGCAAAATCAGGTCGATATGTTGTTGAAATTCATCCACCATTAGCGCCCTTCCCTGCACAAAATGAAGAGCAAGATGCAACCTTAATGAATCAATTCATTGAATCCCGTGTCGGTGAGCATCATGAGCAATATATGTGGATATTGAAGCTATTAAAAACACAAGAAAGTGGTGTGAACTACTATCAATTAGCGCAGAAAGACTCTGATTGGTTACAACAAGCACGGAATAATAATCATCGCATCCAAGGTAATAACCATAGTATCCAAAATAATAACGGCACAACCCAACATAAACACAGTGCATCAAACGATTCAGGAGACACTCAATGACCTCGCCTCAACCTCAAAAAGCATTAATCATTGGCCCTTCTTGGGTTGGGGATATGGTGATGTCACAGGCGCTATACAAACGCTTGAAAGAACACAACCCCTCTCTTGTGATTGATGTATTAGCCCCAGCTTGGTGTAAGCCCATTTTAGAACGCATGCCTGAGATCAATCGAGCCATTGACATGCCAATGGGTCATGGTGAATTTAACTTATTAGCACGTCGACAAATCGGTGTGTCTTTAAAGTCGAATCATTATGATGTCGCCTATATTTTGCCTAATTCGGCGAAATCGGCCCTCATTCCATTTTTTGCAGGCATTAAGAAGCGCATTGGCTGGAAGGGGGAAATGCGTTATGGACTGTTAAACGATTTACGTCCAAATAAAAAAGCTTTCCAGTATATGGTGGAACGTTATGTCGCGTTAGCTCACCCTAAAGCGGAAATGACCAATTCGGCTTCGTTAGGTGGCCTAGCGGCATTGCCTCACCCTGCCTTAATTGTTGATCATGGCGCGCAGCAAACCGCGATTGCTCAATTTGGTTTAGATACGACGCATAAAGTGCTCGGTCTGTGTCCGGGTGCTGAGTTTGGTCCAGCGAAGCAATGGCCTGTGGAGCATTACGCTGCTGTTGCGGAATCCGTAGCGAAAAAAGGTCGCCAAGTTTGGCTGTTTGGATCCGGTAAAGATAATGATACTTGCGAACAGATTCGCCAGCATGTCGCACAACCTTATCGTGAGCAGTTATTTAATTTAGCTGGCAAAACCACGTTGATTGAAGCACTCGACCTCTTGGGTGCTTGTGATACCGTAGTGAGTAATGATTCTGGTTTAATGCACATTGCCGCGGCTGTTGGATGTCGAGTGATCGGGGTTTATGGTTCAACCTCTCCTGATTATACTCCTCCCCTTTCGGATACCGTCGAGATCGTACATACAGATATTGAATGTAGACCGTGTTTTAAACGTGAATGCCCATTAGGACATTTGAAGTGTTTAACGGATCTACAACCTCAGAGAGTGATTTCTAAGCTGTAAGTTTCAAAAGGCTTTCCGTTTAAAAAACGTTAAATTTCAAGAAGATTTAAGTTTCAAAAAACGGTAAGTTCCAAAAAGCGATCAGTGTCATAAGGATGAATCATGCGCTTTATCTATAATTTGGGCTTGTTGCTCATACTCCCTGTCGCCTGTTTTTTGTTATTGCGAAAAAGAAAAGGAAAACCTCATCCAGGAGGCAGCGCGAAGGAATATTTCGGTTGGGCAACGGCTATTCCTCCAGTGGGTAACAAGACAAAACGAAAACAAAAAGCCCGTGACGAAAAACCGATTTGGATTCATGCTGCATCGGTTGGTGAAGTGATTGCTATTGAACCCCTGGTTCGTCATCTTCGCTCATCATTACCTGATACTCCGGTATTGGTTACGACGACAACTGCGACAGGTAAAGAGCAAGTATTAAAATTAAGAGCCTCTGACCCTCATGTTCATCATCGCTTTATGCCTTTAGATCTCCCGTGGTTTATTCGTTTATTTATAGGGCGAGTTCAACCTCGTTGCCTATGGTTAACCGAAATGGAGATTTGGCCTAATGCAATCAAGATAGCGCATCAGTTCGGGCTTTCTACTTCAATTATTAATGCCCGTATGTCGATCAAGTCCTTTAACAAATATCAAAATCATCCCTTTATCTTTAAGCTTGCTGCTCCCTATATTGACAAGGTGTTAGCACAAACAACACTGGATTCTGATCATTTCAAGCAATTAGGTATTGATGATCAAAGAGTGTCTATCACTGGCTCAATTAAGTTTGATTTAACGATCAATCAAGAAAAGTGCCATCAAGGGCATGTTTTGCGTAAGACGTTAGGTTCACAGCGTTTTGTATGGGTAGCGGCCAGCACTCACGATGGTGAAGATCTTCCTTTATTGAAAGCTCATCAAAGGGTACTTGACGCTCATCCTGATGCCGTTCTGATTATCGTCCCAAGACATCCTGAGCGTTTTCATTCGGTGTATGAGTTAGCTCTATCACAGGGTTTTCATACCGATAAGCATTCCGATACACAGAAAGAGCCTCATCTACAGAAACATTCCAACCCACAACCCGATTGTCAGGTGTACATTGGTGATACATTGGGTGATATGTTTGTTTATTTAAGTGCTGCGGATGTGTGCTTTATGGCTGGAAGTTTGGTCGGTGGTAAAGTGGGCGGACACAATCCATTGGAGCCAGCCGCCTGTCAATTACCCGTCATAAATGGTCCAAGCTACTTTAATTTCACGCAAATTATGGAGCAGTTAATCGATGATGGTGCGGTGGTTATTGCGGAATCAAGTGATGGGATTGCTCATGCTGTGGTTGAGCTAGCAGACAATCCATCTAAGCGTATTGAGATGGGTCAAGCGGGTTTACGGGTTGTTGAGCAAAATAAAGGGGCTGTAGAAAGAACATTGAATGCTTTGATCACGTAACTGTCGTATCTGCATTATGAGATCCCCGCCTCCGCGGGGATGACGAGACTTAAAAGCAACAGCACTCACCAACGTC
>JAOICL010000075.1 GCA_028131545.1 Vibrio sp.
GTGCAAACGATCCACAATAATCAGGGGAGAGTTAGCTTGGTGTCATGGTTTTGTCAGGGCGTGGGCGGGGGTTTATAAGCACACAAAACGTTCATTTTGATAAGCCGCTGCTTTTTTAGATATTGATAAAATTGTCGCTGAGTATCAAGAGCCTGATTCCCTCCTTTAATAAACCAGACTTTATCTTTAAATTCACGAAGCAATCGGTGATCAAACACATCATTGTACAATGTTGGGTCATTTGCTGTGATCAATACTCTTTTTACCCTATTGGGTGTTTTCATTTCATGGTGTAATAAATGGTCGAGCACTTTCTTTGATGATGTTGTACTCGATAAATGGATGGTGCTCCAATTCATAAAGGCACTATTATGAAGGGCCGTAATCGGATCAATTGTATTGACTGTATTTGGTATAGGTTCATTCAGTAATAAATAAACATGTTTGAAACCAGCTAATAATAATGGAGTTAATGCAGACTCTTTAAGCCATAAACTTTTTTCATCGCTAATGATAAATATCCGCTTATTTTTCCATATCGTCTTTGTATTAAGGGAGCGAAGCGAAAGATTGATTTTAGGTATACTTTTTAGTGCCGATGTTTGCTTGGTGGATAAAGGGTGCTGGTACCAATTGAGAGGCACTGGCTGTTTCCTTATATCAATAAACAGACTATCAGATGCATTGTTCGGATTTATTTCAGATAGGTATCGATATCTATCTGGATTGGCTTGGTAACTTGTTAGGCGGGTGGAATGAAAAGTTAAGCATTGATTACTGAAAGTACAGTGTCCCTTTGGTTCTGCAACCGAGTACTGAGATACAAGGAAAACCATAAAAGAAAAAAGAAAACGAAATGCCATGGTAGCCTCCGTGATTAATAGATCAAAGATAAAATAGGCTGTGCTAATGCCATTTTATTTGCAGAGTGATAAGAAGTGGATGTGAGCAGTGGGCGTTGCAGTAGCGATGCTTCATTCATTTCACCTAGCATGACATAGTGAATGGGGTTGGGTTTGATTAACCCATTAAAAGGATCAAGCACATGCCATTTCCCTTGAGCATAATATTCCACCCAATCATGTAACATGTCTTCTTTTAAAATAAGAGAATATGGAGAATAAAAGCCTCTCACCACGCGAGTAGGCACTTGCTTACTTCTAAGAAGTGCAGCCATCATGACACTGAATCCAGTGCAATCGGCATCGCGTTTTTGAGCGACATGACTGGCATCAAATACTCTGGCAATGTATTGTTTTTTTTCCATATGGTTATCTAACCAAGAAAAAGAAGATTGAATAAAGGCGATAATATCATCTTGATGGGCGGGCGGTTGAGTCGCCAATTGACTACTGCTATGTGTCTTTACTTGAGTAGATATAACCCCATTAATATTACTTATTTCATGATAAATCGCTTGAAACTCAGGGTCTTTAAAGGGCAATAAAAGGCTTTCTTGAAGGTATTGATCCCTTAATAGCGCTGAGAGAATAGGCGTATTATTTTTAGTGACCTCCAAGTTCATCAAAATCTGATGTCTTTCTAAGGGGTTAAGATCCCTTATAGGGTAGCGTCTGGGTTGAATGAGGTTTTGAGCGAGAGTACTGTTATAAATCGTGCCTTGATAAATGGCGTCTTGAGGAATCAGCGCATTGTTAGGAATGGATATATTTAGATGGGTACTGCCCGATCTTGCCGTCGTAACGGCTAAATTAAGCTGTGTCAGTATCAATAAGTGTGGATTTCTAATTTCAAGAGGTAATTGATATTGTCGATTGTGCTCTTTTTGGTCATTATGTTTCTCTTTGTCATCATTTTCTTTTATCACATCTTCTTGTGATAACCCCGAGATAAGACGCTCATCTTTCTGTGTCTGGTTAAGCTGATTATCGTCGCTGCTTTTAGAAGCAATGGCAATAGAAGAAGTGGATGCCTTTAAGTCATCTTGTAAATGATTAAGTGGCTCAGTGAAGAAAGCGATAGCCCCCACAGAAAGACATAACCCAGTGATCAGTATGAATCGCTTGTTCATTGAGAAACCTCCCAATTAAATTGACTTGCTTTTAGTAGTGCCTGATTGGGTGAAGATACGTGTAGAGGCAATGCTATCACCTTAACTTCATTTGGCTGTAGATCATCAATTGACAGAGATGGATTGTGTATGTGCAAATGGCTTTCCCTTGGAGACAGATTGAGCACAATATCCTGTAGTGGAAAGTTATGAGCACTTCTGATTTTGACATAATAAAGATGAGTGAACTCATTTTGATTCTCAGTGATCGTGTCGACAATAAAATCACATACGTCGATTAATGGAGAGACACTAAAATCAGGCTCATCATTGATCACTTGCCCTTGGAATGCAGAATAACTTTTCACAGGGTAAAGGGCTTCGTTAGATTGATGAACTTTAGGCATAATGTGAATCGGCTGATACCAATCGTAGAGACAATCTTGTATTGGTAGTAATGTTAGCGGCTGAGGCTGATCCCAATTATCTGGAGTAAAAACCATCGACGAAGGAGAAATCGACACATGATCGCTTTGATTATCAAGCTGCATATGTACCGGTGCACTTGGTTTTTTCGATAAGCTGACATGAATAGAACGATTAAGGGCATTTTCTTGTAGGTTGTAATATTGATTGGGCGTAAAGACAACATCACCGGGTGTCCCATAGTTCCAAGTCACATGAATCATATAAGGGGCAATTACTTCAATGTTGTGATGATCATCGTATATATAAGCCTTCACGTGGTAATACCCTACGGGTAGAGTAGATGTATCCCAAGAAAATTGGTCATATTCCCCATCGAGATCTTCTTGAATATCCTCTGCGATCACGATATCGGGTAGCGCCTCATCAACCGGGCTCACGATCAGTTTAATCGTCGCATGACTGTCGGAATCACTGTCTTCCCACTCTATCATCATATTGGCATGTCCAGGGTTGATAATACGAGTCGATTGAATACCTAAAAAAGACAACTGAGGGACATCGTAGCTTTCTTCTTCGCTAACATAAAATCGGCTAGGGTCACTCCATTCACTCATGAGACCATGTTCATCAGACGCTGAAAATCGCCATGAATACCAAGTATCATTCAATAAAGGAGTCGTTAAATTGATCGAATGAGACTGGGAAGTATATTCTTGAACGAGCGTTATACCATCGGAGACAACGTTATCATCGATATATATCTCATAATGATAAAGCAGTTCGTCACCGTCTTGATCGTAGGATTCATTTATTGACAACGTTGGTAACAACGTATCAACCCACGAGTCATTCCCTGGGTTTTTAACGGTGGGGGTTGTTGGGGTATTATTGATTTGATTTAAAGTAAAGGAGCTGTGTACCCATAGACTAGAATCACCAGAGGGAGTGACGGATTTGACGCGAACATAATAGAGAGCATCATCTAAAGAAGAGGGTAATGTCCAACTGACGTAGGGCTCTGTCGATGTGAGAGTTACGGTTTCAACGTTCTGTGAATCAAAATTAGGTTGGATATCTAACTCAATCACATAGTCGAATTTATCGTAATCAATAAACGCAGTGTCAGATACATTGCGCAAATCAAGAGTAACCTGTAATGACGATGCCTTTTCTAATTCCGCTTCCTTTGGGGGATAAACAATAGCAATCGGATGAGGTAACAATACGGTAGGCTCAATTGTAAACATCGTATTATCAGAATGCGATACTAAATCAGCGTTGTTTTTCACCGTGACATTCCACCAGTACGATGTACTCTCTGCGGTATTTTGGGTTTCAATATTAGGCTGCCATTGAATAGCGTCATGGCTATTATTGATCGATGTTAACCACTCAGATTGTAAAATAGGCGCTTCAGAGTTCTCAGAGTCATAGAGATTAAATTGGTAGATATTGTGCTGAAGATTGAACCATTGTCCTTCGGTTGGTGCGCTTGGTAACACGGATAAAATAGGAGATATTGTCACAGTTGCTTTATTTTCAGGTGACAAATGAACAGCAGATTCAGGGGCAATCGCTTGCGTATCGGTAACAAAATACCCATAACGCCATTCACTTGCCAGTGTTTTATTATGAGCACGTACACGCCAATAATACGCAGTTTGATCAGAATAAGACATGTCAGGTTGCCATAACGTCGTATCATTATCTCCTTCAGTGACATAATAAAACTGATTGACTAACGTACTAAAATCCTCCACAAGAGAGACCTCATATTCATAATGAATGTCGAGATTAAACTCATAGGGGCTATTTTTAATGATAAATGTTGGATCACTAAGATCACGAAGAGTCATTTGATGAGGATAAACAAGACTCGGAGGCGGTGGGCCATTAGCCAGTATTGGCGAGCTGCCATTTAAGAACTCATCACCATTGTTCATGCCATCGTTATCGGCATCGTCTGAGCTATTTTGTTCTAGGTCGCCAAAATGTTCTCTTTCCCAGTCATCATTCAACCCATCATCATCAGTATCTAGAGACGATCGGACCTCAATAAAGTAATGTCTTGAACTGTGCAGTTCACCGTCCGTCACCAATACAGTAAAGCGGTGGCGACCTAAATCGGCATGCGTTGGTATCCAGTCCACTCGAATCTCATTATCGGCTGTAGAAGAAAAAGCGGCTTCTTTCATGAGATCAGGAATAGAGAACGCAATGGGGTCAAGATCATCAGCAGAGATGAACACAGACACCGGCGTATTAGGGTAGGTAATCAGCAAAGGAGAACGAGACAATATTGGTGCTTGATTACTTTGATGGTTCTCAATAAATTGAACATGATAATCGATGGGCTTACTATCGCTTATTGTGCTACCAAAAGCGATATGGTCAAAAATACGTAAAGTATAAGAATAAGTCACATTGTCGTTATTTAACGTTTTATCGATCCACACATTGTTAGAATCAATCATTTTACCATCTTGTCGAGTGACCACCGCTTGATATAGGGGATGTGTTTCAATAGACCACGGATCAGGTTGTGAGAACAAAGAATGGAGGTGGATATCGGACATTCGTTGAGTAAGAGTATGACCAAGCGAAGAAGGGATCGGTGCTTCATAAACCATATAATCAGTATCTGTGGGTACAGCATCAGCGGATAATAGTTGACCCGATTGCAAGACTCCCTTGTTAACCGGTTCATTCAAGATCATATGTTGAACAGAAAGAGCAGTACTAGTATGAGAAGAAGAGTGACTGGCATAAACAGAATAGGTTAATCCATCATACGTAAGTGCATCTAGCACTTGATCATTGGGGGAGTCAAGCTGGACACGATGAATAAGGCGGTGCGTATTTAATGAAGAAATCAAAGAGGTGGTTTGCCCACCTAGCTCAGCAGCATGGGTGAATGTGGCATTAAAACCATCAAACTCACCGGTTAAACTGGTTTGCATTATCCAGCATGCAAAGACATTGTGTTTTGGCGCAACATCACCGAGTGTTAATAAAAGATGTGAATCTGACGACACGTCATTGACATACCCTTCTATAATAGCAAAATCCACATCCAGCCCTTGTTGGTTAGCGACAATGGTTGGTTGGGCCGAGTTAATACTGAGATTTTTTGCCGTCCCGACACCGTTATTCATCACGCGAACACACAGTGGAAACGGTTCTGCGGGCTCCACGATGTCGGTGAATGGGTTATCCGAGTGAGTATATTGGGGTAAAAAATAATCAAACGCCAGATCAGGCATCGGCTTAACTAAAATATGATCAGGGCGGACATCGGCAAAGCCTTTTTTACCCTCTAGCGTATTGCCTTCATCATGTAACGAATAGTGCAACCGAGCACTGACCCAGTATAACGCACCAGACAGCTTACCCTCAGCCGCCCCAGGGGCCGGAATAATATGCCATTGCTTAATCGCCGTTGATTCAGCAGGGATAGACTCTTTATTATTCATGAGCTCGACACCGTGTGATGATATTTCACGAATAAAAAAAAGTGCCTCATCATTGTTTGTCGAAGTCGTGGCGACGACAGTATCGCCCTGTCGGTTTTTAAACGTAATATCAATAGAAATATCGTGCAATGATTGATCTTTTAATACATTTTCTATTTCTAATGTGGCTTTAAATCCCTGTCGTTCGACAGTCGCCTCTTGCTGAATCTGGATGGATACTACCGCACAAATGTCGTCATTAGCGCTTAAAAGTGAAGTAAATGTTAAAAATAAGTAAATAAAAATGAGTCGAAATAAAAACAACTGACCAACAAAAACACCCATAACTTGATACGCACACAATAAGCAGAATAGAAATGCAAAGAAAATAAATGAAGCCCCTATGCAGAGCAAGATAAAAACCCTTTTTGCACGATGTTGCATGCATTAACTGATACTTAAATCGCATCGAGAAATAAGCGTCAAGTTTCGGATGAAAAAGCAGCTAATCTGTAGATTATTTCTTCTTTATATATTAGCCGTCATCATTATGTTGTTTCAAAAGCTACTTTTATTGTGCTCAAACGTACTATCTACATCCCCCTCTAGGCATGCTATGCAGTGGAAGCAATACGCCAAAGTGGTTGGGCTTCTCCCTTTTTGCTTATTTTCTATGTATGTGAATGCTGAAACAGAAGATAGTGACGCCAACTCTATTATCATTGATGGTAATACACCATTATCAGATAGCTTTTATGATACGCCTTATGATGATCATATTGTGATTGAAGGGGATTT
>JAOICL010000076.1 GCA_028131545.1 Vibrio sp.
AAAGGGAGCGCCATTAAAAGAGGTAAGCTATTATTTAATTAATGTATAGATAGAATAAGAGGCTATTCTCTATGGCGATATTAAATATGACTAGAGTGAACATGAAAGCAGGTCTTATCGCGACTGTGAGTGGTTTTCTGATTGTGTCTTGTGGTGAAGATTCCATGAAAAAGGCGATGGATAAAGAAACATACCGTTTCCATGGTACCTATACCAATCCAGCTTCATTATCTAGCTTGGTTTTCCATGATGCTCAAATGACGTTCACTATCAATCGAGAGTTACGCATGACCAAGCCTTTCCTTGTCAAAGATCATCAAGTTCATGTCGAAATGAAAGAATCATCAAAGGAAAAACGCGAAAATTTAGTGTTTAATCAACATGAAGATGGCAAACGACTCACGTGTAATTCATGCGCGATTTATGGGATACCAAATACATGGGAAAGAATGGATTAACATCAAACGTCGATCCATTCTATTTGCCGGACTATTTTTTCAAAGGGGTGAAAATAACGTTAGCTGTTGCCTTCTTTGATTCGCTCATTCCACCGATACGAAGCACCCCATCCCCCATATCAATAGCACCTCGATGATCCATCGATGCGTCATTTTCTTTACGAGTTTTAAGCCAGATACCGTGTTTAAAATCAAAAGTAGCCAATAGATTACTTGGTTTCACTCCTTTTCCTGGCGTTAAACTTTCTCCTAAATAATTATGTGGATGTGTACTCCCACCAATAAATACCGCTTGATTCGTTCGTTCAATGCCCGTCGCTGCCATTCGGTAAAAGCCTTTATAACGCCCTAATGTATCCGGAAAGTGTGACACTGGCTGCCACTGTATCCAGCGATGATCTTGTTTTGTAATTTTACCAAGCAAGCACTTCGTCGAGTTTGAATAAATAGGACGTCTCTTTTTATAAAGGTAGGTTCTCGCCCCATCACAAAATAAAAGATTGTTCTTTACTGCTGCGGCCGATCCACCAAAGACACCAGGGATAGGCAATGGTGTGCCCTGCTGCCATTCGTCTTTTTGTATGTCGTAGATCTGCGTTAAATTCACTGCACCGGAGTGATGCCAACCACCAAAAACATAAATGAATCGTTCTGAAAATTGAATTACTGTCGCGTCACTGACGGGAACAGGCATAGGGGCAATATTAGCAAAGGATTGACTCACAGGGTCATATTTATAGTTCTCTGAAATACCTTGCTCTACACCATCTTGATCAATACGATAGCCACTAAAATAATAAATCCACTTACCGACGCCTATCGCACTAGAAGCGATGATTCCTGATGGAGATTCAGTTTTAGCGCTTTTTGATGAATGAGAAAAAGGCAAAGCGGCGACTTTTTCCCACATTACTCTACCATTAGTCGTTTTTTCAGTAGCCGTTTGTTCAGAAATCATTGTTTTAGAAACCATAGCTTTAGAAACCATAGTTTTAGCAACAACTGTCTCGATATCCACCTTATCGATATCAAGTTCTAGTTGCCATGTCGCCAACGTCGGAACTAAGGGTGCGGCTGACGTGCTATCCGTCTTTTGAGGTTCCTGAATGAGCCCTCCAAAACTAACAACATACCGTTTCTTATTAATAACAACGGATGCAACCGCATTATTAGTTATCTGAGCCGGTAAACTATGCATCAATGTATTCGCTTTCACTGTTACAGACCACAATGCACTGGTAGTGGGTAATAAAGCACCCATTAATAATAAAATACGACTTCTTACATACATTAATTTAACTATTCCTAAAAAATGTGATTTATTTAACAATACAATAACAATTTATACCCTATAGTTTAGTCATTGCTGAGCGGAATGGGTAGGCTTATCCGTCACCGCTCCTGCAAAGCCCCCTAGTCCGGACATCGTTCGACCTAGGGGGTCAAGCTTTCCAGTTAGATAATAAAATCAAACCTTTACAACTCACCTTTATTATACCCTCTCATCGTTATCACTGAACTCTATCTACTCAATTCATCTACTTTCTATTCTTCATTTTCGATATTTCGCCATGAAAGAGAAGATCATTTCTCTATTATTTTTTAACTCATCATTTCAACAACGTGAGCAGGTTAACATTCAATTAACAATTAACGATCTATAGTATTTATATTGCTGAGCAGAATGGGTAAACTTATCCGTCACTGCTCCTGCAAAGCCCCCTACTTCGGACATCGTTCGACCTAGGGGGTTAAGCTTCCTTCATACCCTTAATCGCCTTTGTCTTATGAACAATATTGATACCACGAACAGATAATAATCATTCACCCCTATAGCTCCACTACTCATAACATTCCTCTGACATTTCCTTGACTTAGCCCTTTATTATTGACCGCGATATTATTTTGTGGTGAATAACATGCGTTTAATTAAAAATACAATAACAATTACCTTACTTTCTCTCTCTACATTGTCAGCGACGGTGTATGCAAATGATGAAGAGTGGCAAATCATTGATAGTGATGACACCACTCAAGAAGCCTCACCTTCGCAACAAGAAAAAACTCAACAAGTAGAACGTACTAAGTCTGTAGAAAGTACTAAGCCAGTAGAGAAACAATCCTCGAAAACACAAACCCAACCGAAAAAGAAACAGAGACAAGCACGCCGATCATCCGGTGGTTCTGGTGTATTTGAACTTGGTCTTGGAATTGATCAAGGCTTGAGCATTGTAGGGCAAATCCACAATACCGTTAACGTGGCACTTGGTAACGATGGTATTGCTGCGGACTATTTATTGGCACAAGGGCGCCTAAGTGGTGCGCCGCTAAATTGGTTTGCTGGGGTCGGAGGTCAAATTACCGATAATGACGGCTGGGGACCAAGAGCGGTTATTGGAATAGAGCATCATTTTGAAAGACGATGGAATCTGTATGGGCATTTAACACCGAGCATCATGTTCGATGCGGATAACGATCACCATAATCACCATCATGACGACGACGATGATACCGAGTTTGGTATCAACATTGCGTTTGGTGTTCGTTACGCTCTATAGCACCAAGCTATCAAACAAGTGAACAATAAAAAAGAAGCCGGTAGGCTTCTTTTTTTTATTTTACAAGTTAACCGTTAGGCAACTCATTTAAAAAGCTTTGGAAAGATGCGCTTCTTACCTGTGACAAGACTTTACGTATATCATCAATCAGTGAATCATCAGACCAATCAACTCGTATATCAATGGGTGCCTTTGTCGCACTTTCAACACGCAATGATGCCGAGAAAGTTCCTCGTTTATCGCCACCGCTGTTTAAACAAGCATCCAAGGCATTAATCAGTATCTCAGGCAGTGATGCTTCATAATTGTCTTTATATTCAGGCACCGCACCCGATTGTAGTACAGCTTCAGCGTTTACCGAGATTTCATTGATAAAGGTGTTGATAAAAGAAGTCAGCACAGCTTCATTCGGTAACATATTTCCAGCGACGGCCACATGGGGGTAATCTACTGACCCTGTATAAGGAATATTCTCATTACCATGAATAAACGCACTACGACCTTGCTTATCCATCACCATACATTGGCGGCGTTGATAACCCACATCCCCTTTCTTTAAACACGCTATAACATCCTCTGCATTCAAACCTTGCTGTAATAATGCTTTGGACTTTTCTGCATACCAAGGATTCGTAAAGAGTCCTTGAGTTGCACAGCCTCCAATCGCTCTCCAACTGTGGTTAACATAACCACCGACAGAGACACCACCTGTAGCCGTAATAGATGCCGATAGACCCGTTTGGGGATTAAAGTGAATTAAAGAAATTGTCATTGCGTTTTATCTTATAAATTATGTTTGATAAGGGTAAAAATGGCAGCCGAAGCTGCCATTAATCAAATGTAGAGTCAGAGAAAATAACTAGTAACCAACCATGTGACCAACGACCAAGCCAGCCCATGCAATCAGATAAGCAATAACCATGAATGGTAGGATTGCTTTTAACCATTGCTCGTAAGAAACACGGCCTAATGCCAGCATGGCTAGAGTACCGCCAGACGTCGGAACGATTAGGTTTGTTAAGCCATCACCTACTTGGAATGCTGAAATCATTAGCTGACGAGACATACCAGCAAGGTCAGCAACAGGAATCATAATTGGCATTGTTGCAAGCGCTTGACCAGAACCACCCGGAATAAATAGGTTAATGATACCTTGTACAACAGACGCAACGACAGCGGCAATAGCAACTGGCATTGTTTGAATGCCTTCACTCATAGAAGCAACAATCGTATCGATGATCATAGCATCTTTCAAAATGACCTGAATAGATGCAGCCATACCAATCACTAGTGCACCGCCAGTTACGCCTGACGCGCCTTCGATCATCTCTTTTACAATGCCGTTTGCGCCCAGGCCATTAATGATACCAACAGCAATCGCAACCATAAGGAAGATTGCCGCGATTTCATTAATATACCAGTTATGTGCAAATACGCCGTATAGCATGATACCTAAGCCACCAACGAAGGCTAAAAGCGTCAGTTTGCTTTTGCTATCCATTGCGTATTCAGATAAATCCTTTGATAGACCTTCTGCACCTTCTTGCTCAACGTAATCCATTTTGCTTACACGAGCACAGATGTACCAAGACAACGCCGCTAAAGAGACGATAGTCATGATCGTACGTAGCCATGCACCAGAGAATAAAGGAAGTTCTGCTAACGTTTGCGCCACACCAACTGTGTATGGGTTAATGGGTGATAGAGCAAAGCCTAAACCAATACCACCAACGGCCATTGTTGTACCCACGAGGCTTGAATAACCAACAGCAGATGAAATCAAAATAGCAACCGGAATCAGGGCGATATTGTTTTCAAAACCAACCGCAACACCAAAGAAACCATAGATGAATGTACCGACAGTAATGATTACATTACGGTTTTTCACACCCGCTTTATGAACAGCCACACCGATTGCATTTTCCAATGCACCGGTTTTTTGAAGCATATGGAAAAGACCACCAGCGATAAAAACGATGAATAGATACGGTGCTGCATTAATTAGACCCTGAGGGATAGCAACAAAAATATCAAAAAAGTGGACGCTAGGTGGATTGTCAAGTAAGTGGAATGAACCTGGAACAACGGTTGTACGGCCATCAATGACAGCACGCTCAAACTCACCCGCAGGAACGATAAACGTGAGTAGGTAAGCCGCTACAAGAATTAAAAAAATCAGAACCATTGGATCTGGCATGGATTTATACCATGGCTTTTTATCAATTGCTTTCATAGTGTTTGTCACATCCATGATGTTATCTCCTTAAGTTTAAAAATTACTGCAAACAGCCTTGTTCGCAAAATCCTATTTAACGTACCAATTGAGTGATATGTATCTTCATATCTTTTCAATTGATACGATTATTTTAAAAAGCCATCATTGCCTTATTATTTATCACTTTCTAATAAAGTCATTTTAATAAAATCATTATGGCTTAAATAATTATTTCTCTTTCATTAGTAAGCAGAATTGCTCTAGTACTCGAGCACTTGCATCTAAGTCTTCTTTCGTAATCGCTTCTTCTGGGTGATGGCTGATACCATTAGTACAGCGCATGAACAACATAGCAATATCCGTCAAATCACATATTGCTAACCCATCATGGCCTGCGCCACTGAATAGACGTCTTTCAGGGATATCACATGCTGTAATCGCATTCGCTAGCGTATCAGAAAGATCTTGTGAACAATCCACTGCACTTTGCTCGTACGTTTGCTTATGTTTGTACTGTAAGTTGTATTCTTTCATTAGGCGATCAATATCTTCTAACATTTCACCACGTGCTTTCACTCGTGACGCATCATTAGGAGAGCGTAATTCAATGGTAATATCCGTTTGCTGTGGGATAACATTAACGCCATTTGGGAAGTTAGCAATTTTGCCGACCACACCAACAAGATCGTCTTCTCGCTTACACAGTTGGTCAAACATATGAATCACCTGTGAAGCACCGACAAGCGCATCTTTACGTAGATGCATTGGTACGGTACCTGCATGGTTTGCTTTACCGATAATCGATAGCGTATGACGTTCAATACCCGTAATCGCAGTAACAACACCTACCGGCAAGTTTGCTTCTTCTAACTGTGGGCCTTGTTCGATATGCAGTTCCATAAAACCAAGAACATCTTCTGGCTTATAAGCATCTTCTGAGATCTTTTCTGGCTGACAACCAAAATCAATAAGCGCTTGTTTCATGGTAACGCCGTCACGATCCGTTGCTTTTAGCATTTCAGGGTCAAACGTACCTGCAATCGCTTTAGAACCTAATAACGTCGATTGAAAACGCGTACCTTCTTCATCACTGAAAGACACAACATCAATGTGAAATGGGAACGTAATACCTTGGCGGTTAAATTCATGAACCAACGCAATCGGTAAAACCACACCTAAGATACCATCGTATTTACCACCGTTAGGTACCGTATCTTGGTGTGAACCAAAAATAAGTGTTTTTGCTTCAGGGTTTGTGCTTTCATAACGACCAATTAAATTCGCAGCGTTGTCCATGTGGACATTCATACCCGCTAACGTCATCCACTCCGTCATTTTTTCATGAGCTTCTGCATGCTCTGCTGATGCACATAAACGAGTCACACCTTCAACAGAAGGATTCTTCGTTATAGAACTTAGTGAAATATTTTCTAACC
>JAOICL010000077.1 GCA_028131545.1 Vibrio sp.
GATATCTTCTGGTATTGCGACTGGTTTCATTATTTGTTCAGAAGACTCATTCGTATGCATTGATACACATGCTACCTTAACTTTCGCCTGACACAATCGCTTACCGTCAGAGTTAACGATATTCTGACAAAACACCATTGACGCTTTCTTTAGGTTGTTGATGGATGTTTGAACAATCAACTGATCATCGAGCTTCGCCCCAGTCAAATAACTGATATCAGCATGGCGCACAACAAAACCAATATTTTCTTCTAAAAGAGTACGTTGCGTTACCCCTAAAGATCGTAATAACTCTGTACGTGCTCTTTCACAATAGTTGAGATAATTAGAATGGTAAACGACACCACCTGCATCTGTGTCTTCATAGTAAACTGTGACGGGAAAAGAGAAGGTCATGATTATTTCAGCTCTCTGTTAATTTTTTCATCATATCTTCACATACTATAACGTATGCACCATACAATGACGAGAAGTGAGAATTATCACTAATAGATCAAAAAAGGCGAGCCAATAAGCTACTTTTTCACCACATAGGGTAAAGTGCTTATTAAATCGCCTTTTTATTCACTCTAATTATCTAAGAGTAAAGTACATCACTAACGTTGTTTGCGTTTATTGCTGTTAGCGTTTATACCGTGCTGTGATTGCACCTTACTTGCCCTTATTAATCGTCTTTATCTTTATCCATCATCTCTGAATGTTCTAACCAAAGCGCATTAATAATACCGAAGGCACATGCTAATAAAACACCTAATATCCATGCAAAATACCACATATTTTTACCTCTTTAATATAACGATGTTTTATTATCTTCGATGAACTTGTCATCCAAACGACCAAACATTTTGTAGTATGTCCAAATGGTATAGATCAGGATAATAGGTATCATAACAAAGGCGACCCAAGTCATTAGCTCTAATGTAAGTTGACTCGACGTTGAATCCCATAGAGTCAAACTATGATCAGGTACTAAACTTGATGGCATGATAAATGGAAACATCGCCGTTCCAGCCGTAAAGATCACACCCGCATTTGTCAAACTCGAACAGAAAAATGCCCAACCAGATTTATTCATTTTCGTAAATAAAATCGTAAAAATCGGCATTAATACACCCGTTAATGGAATTAGCCACAATACTGACATGTCATTAAAGTTATGTAGCCATGCACCCGCGACAACATCCACTGTTTTTGCCACTGGATTCGATGCGGCATTAGGATCAATGACCGAAGAAATGACATAGCCATCCATTGTTTGAACCCAAAAACCGGCTGCAACAAAGAATACCACCATGAATAACGCAGCAATCCGAGTTACTTGTCTTGCCTTCGTATGCAGTTCACCGACACACTTCATCTGTAACCAAGCAGCGCCCTGCATCGTGATCATCGACAAACTGACCAAGCCACATAACAAAGCAAAAGGATTCAATAACCCAAAGAAATTACCACGATAAGTCGACATCAAAAATTCATTTAGCTGGAATGGAACACCCTGAATAAGGTTGCCAAACGCAACACCAAAAATGAATGGAGGAATAATACCACTGGCAGTAATCGCCTTATCCCACCATTTTCGCCACTGTTTATCTTCAATTTTAGAACGATAATCTAACCCAACAGGACGCAACCATAGCGCCGCCAACGTTAAAATCATCGCAAGATAAAAGCCCGAAAAAGAAGTCGCATAAACTAACGGCCACGCAGCAAATAACGCACCTCCAGCCGTCACCAACCAAACCTGATTACCATCCCAATGCGGTGCAATCGAGTTAATCATCACTCTTCGTTGTGTATCACCTTTACCAATGATACCAACAAGGGCGCACACTCCCATATCAAAACCATCTGTCACAGCAAAACCAACAAACAAAGTGCCGATCAACAGCCACCAAATGAGTCTTAGTGTTTCATAATCAAACATAGTATTTACCCCTAAGCATCGACTTTTTGAGCCAATGTTGATTCATTGCCCTGCTCAAAATGATAACGACCCGTTTTTAAGCTGCTTGGGCCTTTCTTCGCAAATTTAAGCATTAAGTAGACTTCAGCAATCAATAATACCGTATAAAATGCGACAATCATGAGTATTGAAGTGATCACTTCACCCATCGTTATCGCCGAAGCAGCACTGTGTACAGGAAGTATTTCACCAACAGCCCATGGCTGACGGCCATATTCTGCGACAAACCAACCAGCTTCAACCGCTATCCAAGGTAATGGAATACCATAAAAAGCCGCCTTTAGTACCCAAGGCTTTTGGCAAATCTTTTGACGACAAGTTTGAATAAATGACGCTGCGAAAATGATCAACATAAGAACGCCACACGCCACCATGATTCTAAAGGACCAAAATAATGGGAAAACACGAGGAATCGAATCGTCTGCAGCTAATTGAATTTGTTCTGGAGTCGCATCAACAACTTTATCAGTATAAGGCTTCAGTAATAGCCCATAACCTAAGTCCTGCTTAACTTCATCAAACCGAGCAAGATTATCCGGCGTTCTTTCTCCTGCGCGCAGTTTTACTAAAATACCATACGCAATCATGCCGTTTTCGATACGTTCAATGTGGTTATTACGCAGGTCATGTAACCCGGTGACTTCGGTATCTAACGAACGAGTCGCAATGATGCCCATCATATAAGGAACCTTTACTGCATAATCGGTTTCCATCGTCTCTTGATTTGGTAAACCAAAAACAGTAAACGCAGCCGGGGCTTCTTCTGTATGCCACTCAGCCTCCACAGCAGCTAACTTCACCTTTTGAACTTCCCCTAATTCATAACCCGACTCATCACCAAGAATAATAACGGATAGAATAGAAGCCATACCAAAAGAGGCAGCTATAGCAAATGAACGGCGAGCAAACGCAAGGTCACGACCTTTAATGATGTAGTAAGCACTGATACCCAATACAAACATAGCGCCAGTCACGTAACCTGATGCCACCGTATGTACGAATTTAACCTGTGCTACAGGGTTGAAGACAACTTCAGAAAAGCTCACCATTTCCATACGCATGGTTTCGTAATTGAATTCAGCACCCACTGGGTTTTGCATCCAACCATTGGCGATTAAAATCCACAATGCAGAGAAATTTGAGCCTAATGCCACTAACCAAGTGACACACAAGTGCTGGCGTTTGGATAAACGATCCCAGCCAAAAAAGAACATGCCGACAAAGGTGGATTCTAAAAAGAACGCGACAAGCGCCTCAATGGCAAGAGGAGCACCAAAGATATCACCGACATAGTGGGAATAGTAAGACCAGTTGGTGCCAAACTGGAACTCCATTGTTAATCCTGTTGCGACACCAAGAGCAAAGTTAATACCGAACAACTTTCCCCAAAACTTAGTCATATCTTTATAAATTTGCTTATCGGTCATCACATACAGTGATTCCATAATCGCAAGAAGAAAAGTCATACCTAAGGTTAAAGGAACGAATAAGAAATGATACATGGCTGTCATTGCAAATTGCAATCGAGACAGCTCAACAACGTCAAACATTGACGGAACCCCTTATAAGCTAAAACAATCCATAACAGATTAAATATTGAGCAACAATACTTGTCATTATTATGTAAATTGTCAAGCGTTATAAGTAGGAAATACTAAGCTGAAGAAAAGTCACCGTCATATCAATGCCAAAACTCATTTAGACGATATGACGATCTCTTTATGCTTTCTCTATACCAAAGTGTAAATAAGCTTGATCCGTAGCAATACGTCCTCTTGGCGTTCTTTGCAAGTACCCTTGCTGAATCAAGTATGGCTCCAATACATCTTCAATCGTATCTCTTTCTTCACCAATGGCCGCAGCCATGTTATCAATACCAACAGGCCCCCCACCAAATTTCTCCATGATCGCAAGTAAGAGTTTTCTATCCATATAGTCAAACCCCAAAACATCAACATCCAGCATGTTTAATGCTTTGTCGGCTATGTCTGCACAAATATGACCATTACCTTTAACCTCAGCAAAATCCCTCACTCGACGGAGTAGGCGATTCGCAATACGTGGTGTTCCACGAGCACGACGAGCCACTTCCAAGGCACCTTCCCCTTCCATCGATAATCCTAAATGATGCGCACTTCTTTGGACGATATGCTGTAAGTCTTTCACTTTGTAATACTCTAAACGCTGAGTAATACCAAAACGATCACGTAAAGGCGACGTTAATGACCCTGCTCGAGTAGTTGCACCGATCAACGTGAATGGAGGTAAATCGATTTTGATTGATCGTGCTGCCGGTCCTTCTCCTATCATAATATCCAGCTGGTAGTCTTCCATTGCTGGATATAAAATTTCTTCTACAACCGGGCTAAGTCGATGTATCTCATCAATAAAAAGAACATCATTCTCTTCTAAATTGGTTAATAATGCAGCTAAGTCACCTGCTTTTTCTAAAACAGGCCCGGATGTTGTTCGAAGGTTTACATCCATTTCATTAGCGACAATGTTCGCTAATGTCGTCTTACCTAACCCAGGAGGGCCAAAAATAAGTAAATGATCCAACGCTTCATCGCGCAATTTAGCCGCTTTAATAAAAATATCCATTTGATCACGAACATGATCTTGACCTTCATAATCAGACAGCAACTTAGGTCTAATGGCACGATCAATCACGTCTTCATCTTTGAAGCTTGGATTGTCTGGTGCGATCAAGCGATCGGCTTCAATCATACTACTTTTCTCTTAATGAAATACATCTAAGCTCTAGAGCTATACCATCGATTTTAGTGCTTCACGGATCACTTCTTCACTAGTCATACCCGGTTTAGCCACCTGCGAAACGACTTTAGACGCTTGAGTTGGTTTATACCCTAATGCTAATAATGCACTTACGGCTTCGTCTGTATTGCTCTGTTGCGATCCTGAATCTGCGGGTGCAGCGTCTGTTGCTGGTGTGAATAAATCACCCTCACCCCAACCTTTCAAGCGATCTTTCATCTCGACAATCAATCGCTCTGCGGTTTTCTTACCTACACCGGGTAATTTCACTAGAGTCGAAATGTCTTCTCGATCAACACAGGCAACAAATTGACTCGCCGTCATTCCAGATAAGATACCTAGACCCAATTTAGGGCCAACACCGTTTGCTTTAATCACCTCACGGAACAAAGCTCGTTCCTTTACCGTATTAAAGCCA
Organism: Vibrio sp.; assembly: GCA_028131545.1. GTDB lineage: Bacteria > Pseudomonadota > Gammaproteobacteria > Enterobacterales > Vibrionaceae > Vibrio. Next base: position 5,157 of record JAOICL010000077.1, read on the forward strand.
TACAATAATTGAGCATCTTCTCTGACAATAAAGTGAGTATAAATTATGGCTTCATCACCTACATTAGGTAATTCATAGAAGCAGCTCATCGGCATTTGAACTTCATAGCCAATACCACCGACTTCAATTAATAATTCTGGGGGTTGTTTCTCAAGGAGAGTACCGCGTAGACGTCCTATCACCGTTATGTCTCTTTACTAACAAATAATACTGGTAGGATAATCAATAACTGGATAAGTATCCAGTTATTGATTGAAGATTGAGAGGTGGGTTTGTTGGGACGTTTACTTTTTCACCGCGAGTTTCACCACTTTTTCAAGTATCTGAGCCCGAACCGCTGAGAGTTTCATCGCTTTGTCTCTTTGCCATGGAATAGGTCGCAGTAAACTGGCAGCTCGAATACCAAGACGAGCCGTTAATACGCCAACACCAATGCCTTGTGCTGCTCTAGCTGAAACTCGCCCTGCAAGATCAACCGAGAGTAAATCCATACTGGCATCCATCGCCAATTCCGACGCCCCTGCAGCAGCCATATTGATCAACGTCGCTTTAAACAACTTCAAGCGAGACCAATACCCCAGTTCCACACCATAGATTTCTGACAAACGATTTAGCATGCTAAAGTTGCGCCATGCCAGTAAGGTGATATCCGCTACGGCAAGTGGGCTAACTGCCACTAATGCTGCTGATTCCGTTGAGTATTTGGTGATCACTTTTGCGGCGGCTTTATCCTGCTCTGCCAGAACCATTGCGTCGTACATTTCTAAAATTTCAGCGTCATCGTGCGTATTATTGATGGTGCTTTTCCATCGCTGATATTCTGATGTACTCGTTACACCACCCTGCTTTACAGCTATTTTTTCACAAAATGCTTTCGCACTACCCAGTGTATTCTCAGAAAAAATCACTTCGGCTTCTTCTTGAGTACTAAAATGATTTTTTAAACGGCGCAACGCATTCAGTTCTTTAACGATAGCTCCAATACCAATACCGGCAGCTAAAGTCGCTAATCCAGCCCAACCCAAAGACAGCCAGTCTTGCTCTAAGTAACTGACCATTAATTTATCAACGGCTTGCCAGGTACTCATGCCGATCAAACCCAACGTTAATGGGAACGGCCACCAGCGTCCTTTTTTGTTTGGTCTCAATATTTCTTCCAAACGGCTCTCTTCGGGTAAATCCGATTCCAATTCGACCACTTCAAACTGTGGTTGAGAAAATGTTTGCTTTTGAGTAAACGCCGCTTGTTCTTTATTATCAAAGCCCGATCCATCTTCATCAAAACTTTGGTTAAAAACGCGCTTTCGCTTTAAATCGCTCTCGTTATCTTTATCACTCATTTTATTTTATCTCCAATGAGGTACTGCAATACTTTATCAATTCGAATGTGTTTAACGGGTTCATCGGAA
>JAOICL010000078.1 GCA_028131545.1 Vibrio sp.
CTAATATTAAACCCAGCCCTCTTATTGCCAGTTTTTTCATTCAGCAATTTTTTAAGTTTAACATTCTCTAAATTTAATGATGCTAACTTACTTCCCACCTTATCATCTATGTAAGCATTAGCTTTGTATTTTATTACGCTGTACCCTTTCATCTTATCTATTTTAACAACTTCATTATCAAACCTTACTATTGATCCTTTTAAAAACTTAACATTTGATTCATACTCACCATTGATTAACACCTCTTTTGACTCAATGATAAATGATACATCCTCAATAAGCTTTGTTGATATATCTTCTTTTAGTTTAATCAATGCATTATCAACAGAATAATTATCCCCGACTATTAACTCTTCATTTACTTCAATCACCTCTAATGACAAAGATTTGAAGCTTGCAAAGAAAAGAGAAAGAACAAATAACACTTTCATTTAATTCATCTTAAAATAAAAAACATATACTAATTATACACTAAAAACATAACATTGATTATATATTCATCAATGTTAAGATAAAAGAAACTAAAGGGGAATTTATTATGATGTCTATCAGTAAAATAAACTCAGCATCTAACGCAACTAAGTATTATCTCGAAGAAGAAAAAGGAATGTCTTCACCTGAATTTTCTATCGAGAAAGACATAAGTAATAAAGATGAAAACTATTATTTAAAAGATACAACAATGAAAAACAATGATACGGTCTGGCATGGGAATCTATCTAAAGATGCCGGTTTGTACGGTAAAGAAGTAAATGATAGCGATCTTGAATCAGTCTTAAATGGAACGCTTAACGGTGTTGATGTTCATTACAAAAGAGAAAACCATAAATCAGGTTTCGACCTTACTTTTAGTGCTCCAAAAGGCGTTAGTATTATGGCTTTAGTCGGTGGTGACTCCAGACTAAAGAACTCTCACATAGAAGCGGTTAAGGAAACTTTAGATCAAATAGAGAAAGATGCAGCTCAATTTAAAACATCAGATTCCAAAAGCAATGATGTTAAATTCCACAATTCAGAAAGTTTAATTTTTGCACTTGCTACACACAAAACAAGCCGAAAGAATGATCCTTCATTACATACTCATGCTTTGATGGCAAATCTTACAAAAAACGAAGATGGAAAATTACTGGCTTTAGCATCAAGCATCAAACAAAACGGCATTGAAATTAATGGTACATCAGAAAGAATATATAACTTTCAAAAATATTACTCTGCTATATATCAAAGTAGTCTTGCAAGTAAGGTCAAAGATTTTGGTTATACAATTCAATCCCTTGGTAAGGGTCAATTTGATATAAAAGAAGTTCCACAAGACCTTAAAGAAACCTTTTCAAAGCGTTCAAAAGAAATCAATGAGAAAATAAGTGAGCTTGGTTTTGACTCTCAAAAATCTAGAGATCATGCCGCAAAAAATACAAGAGATAACAAAAGTAACATACCTTTTGAAAATTTACATGACAATTGGATAAAAGAAACAAAAAATTTAGGTGTAGATTTAAATAGTATAATAATAAATTCAGCAAAAAATAACGATAAAAATATCAATTTACAGTCTTTAAATGACTCAAAGGAATCGATATCTCTCGCTATAGGTCACATATCGAATACTCAAGTTAAAACCACATTTGAAAACCTAATATCAACCGCGATATCCCAATTTTCAAACGACACCCCTTCAAATATAATTGATCTTAAAAAAGCAACTGAAGAATTAATAATTGAAGGCTCTATAATTCCCCTGAATGAAAAAGGAAACATTCTTGCTAATAAAGATATGCTTGATAATGAGAAAAATATTATCTCATCCACTCAATCAAAAGTTAAAGGTCTAAGAACTCAAGTGAATGAGCATAATTTGAGATCTCAAAACCATAGTAAAGATAATGAAAAAAAACTTGAGAGCCTATTCAATTCAACAAAAAGAACAAATCTTGTAAATGTTTATGGCAATACGGAAAAAATAGTTAACTCAATAAAAGAATTAGGAGAATCCAGCGGAAAAAGAGTTCATATTGTTCTCCCTAAAAACAAATTAAGTCACAATGATAAGATAAAATACGACTCAAATAAAACCTATAAAGGTTTCTTTGATTTCATCAAGAAGGCATTTAAAGATGAAAATGTCAATTCTACTACTGATTATCTAAAAAAAGATCCAGAAAGTTTAAGTAATGCTGATATAACTATCCTTGAACAATCACAAAACTATTCTTCAAAAGAAATATTGAATATACTAGAGCACAGTAAAACATCAGGTAATAAGTTAATATTTTTAAACAATACATCTACTCGACAAAAGCTCACCTCTCACTCTGCTGTTAGTGTTTTAGAAAAAGGTAACGTAAATTCTATAAACTGGGTTAATGATAAAACACCTGATTTAAACATTACATTCAAAACCTTATCTAACAATAAGATAGACACCAATAGCTCCATAATTGCTCTATCTAAATCTGAGGTAATTAGGCTAAACGATGAAGCAAGAGATTCTTTAAAAAATAACGGTACTCTTTCTAGAATTGAGATTCCTATAACAACAATGAACCCTATTTATTTTACAAAAGAACAAAAATCAACCCTAAAGCCATATAAATCAGTAGATACCATTAGATTTTGGGACTCTAGTTCATCAAAGGTAAAATATAAAGATTATGATATTATTAAGTTAAATACAAAAGATAATTCTATTTTATTAAAAGATAAGGATGGTAATAATCATACTCAAATAATTGATAAGAAATTTTCATCTAACACCAGTATCACAATGTATGAAAAAAAACAAATCATGCTATCTGAAGGTGATAATATTTTCCTTAATTCCAAACAAAAAGGATTGAACCTACCAATAAAAGAGAAGTTAATAGTAAAGAGTTTGAAAGATAATCAAATCACCTTTGAGTCTATCGATGGTTCAAATAAAACAGTAAACACAAGTAAACTACACAATTCATCTATACATTACAATTACTCAAAACTTCCAAGTCAAATTCACGATAGTGATAAAACCATACAACTTTCAGCAAAGTCATACCAAATAAACAAGCAACTTATAAATGATGTGATTAAAGATAAAAACTCTTTAACCATCATTACAGATAACATTGAATCTGCATCAAAATCAATTAAAGAAAGTGAATTTAGACCGTCTACAATACAATCTGTTTTAAACCATCAGAATAAGTATGAGAAATATATCTCTCCTAGCTCAAACTCATCACTTATTAATGATGTTTCAACCATAGTGAAAGGTAATTATGACGCTTTGAATAAAACAGACCTTCAAAAGTCGGTTGATTATGCAATCAATCACCTATCTGAAAGTGAAACCTCATTCTCACAAAAAGAATTAATACTGACAGCTATTAGTTATGCACTTGATGAAAAAGGACAATCATTTAACCCTACAACATTAATTAATGAAATTAATTCAAGAGAAAACATGCTTTCTACGGATTACAAAGATGGTGTTAGATGGACAACAAAAGAAGCTCTTGATAATGAAAAATCTATAATTAATTCCGTTGAGTCTAGCAAGAATTCACAAAAACCATTCATGTCATCAGATAAATTTATACCTCTTATCAATAAAATATCGCACCTCGGTGATGAACAAAAAAACTCAATATATCATTTAAGTACAACTAATGATCAGGTTATTGCAATACAAGGTCTAGCCGGAACTGGTAAAACCACAATGTTAACATCCGCCATTTCTTTAATTCATTCTCATCAGGAGAAAGAGAATCAATCAAAAACCAATGTTTATTCATTTGCACCAACCAATGCCGCTGTTAAAGAACTAAGTGATCGCGGCTTAGATGCAATCACTTTACAAATGTTAATATTCAACTCTAACAAACCAAATTTCGATTATTCTAAATATAACAATTCCTTAATGATACTTGATGAAGCTTCAATGGTATCAAATAAAGATATGCTAAAACTAATTAACTTCTCAACTAAAACTAACTCAAAATTAGTTTTAGTTGGTGATATTGAACAACTTCAAGGTTATAGCTCGGGAAAACCATTCGAACTATTAGTGAAACACAAAAATATCGCTACATCCTATCTAATTGACACAAAGCGTCAAAACACTGAAACACTAAAGCTTGCCTCAAGACACATGATTGATCATCAACCTGAAACATCTATGTCATATATCAATAAACAATCAATCACTGAGCCTCATATCATATCAACTTACAAAAAATTTGACCCATCATTAGATGACAATAATCAGGCAAAATCAAAAGCTATAAACTTAATAGCAAATGAATACTCATCTTTAACACCTGATACTCAAAAGGAAACATTATTAATTGCTTATACAAATACACAAAGAGATGAAATAACTGATTTAATACGAGTTAAACTACAATCAAAAGATCAGATAGGAAGTGAAAACATATTAGTTAATAGGCTACGAACTATCAACCATTCAAAAGAAGAGCTATCAACATTATCACCATATAAAAAAGGTCTTTATGTATCTAGGACTCATGGAAATTATGATTTAATTACTAATGTTGATAAAAACAATGGCATCGTTACTTTAAAAGATGAACTTGGAAAGGATAGGTTTTTCTTTCCAAGGAATACAGACCACAAATTCACTAAAATTCTAAATTTGGATCAAAAAGAACTTTCATCAGGTGATAAAATCACACCAAGATTATCTGATAAACAAAATGGAATATTTGCTAATGAAAACTATATCGTTACTGAAGCAAGTGCAAATAATATAACTGCAACTTCTGATTCTGGCAAAGAAATAAACTTAAATCCTAATAGCCTCAAAACTGCATATTGGGATTATTCATATACAAGAACTTCTGATATGGCTCAAGGAAGTACATACCCTAACGTAATGACTTTCATTGATGGCGCAAGTCAACTTACCAATCTAAGAAGAGCAATGGTTGACATTACCCGAAGCTCAAATAATTTTAAAATATTCACTACCAATGTTGATACATTAGTTTCAAAATGGTGGAGAAACAATAATGACAAAACAAGTTCAATTGAAACAGTAGATAGACTTGAAAATAACAAAATAACGTATTTTGAAATGACCCCTATACCAAAAGAAAACACAAATTATATGGACAATAGCGGAAACTTTTCACTAACAAAGATGCATAACCACTTAAAAAACGATCTCCCAAAATATACGGAATCTATATCTAGGTACATTCTAGGTGAAGAAAACAAATCATTATCAACATCAGATCATTTAGTATTTGGTATTGGTGATTCTGCTTTAAAGGTTTCATTGACAGGTGAAAGAAGAGGTACATTTAAAGATTTCGAAACAGGTGATTATGGAGACATGATAAATTTAATTATGTCTCAAACAAATAGTAACTTTAAAGATTCTGTATTTAAAGCAGAAGAATTAATAAGAGAAAATCCTAACTCATCAATAACTAAGAATCCAGATCATGACAGCCTATTAAATTCTCTTCCAAAATCGACAAAGAACTTAGTTGATTTTGCTAAAAAATATTGGTCTGAAGGAAATCAATTAGATCTATCACCATCATTAAAACACCATAATTCTGTTTATTCATCTGAAGATAGAAATTATCACCCTGCTACAATTGCAAAGTATTCTAATTCTAATGGCGACCTTACTGGAATATCTGTATCTTATATTCAATCTAATAACGAGAAACCACTTAAAATTAAAGAACGAGTATTAGGTGTTAAAAGTGGGTCTTTAATAGATTTTCATAGAGTCGAATCTTCAGGTACAACTGTTATTAGTACGTCATTAAAAGAAAGTATAGATTTGATAAATTCAAACCCTAACATTGATATTGTTAACGTAAATAACAAAAATGACATACTTGGCGTGCCATCAGATAGGATAAATAGTAACTTAATCATCCTGATTGATGATAAAAATAACAAGCTCACTCAATCACAGTTAGAAATAATAACAAAAAATCTCGATGGTAAAGAAATAAATCAACTCACTTTAGATGAAGCTAAAATTGAACTAACATCAAAAGATAATACTGAAAATAACGATAAAGAAAAACATAAGTCTTCAGAAATTGACAGCTTTAAAGACATACATGATAACAAAAATGATTCAATTAAAATCACAAAAACTCACAATAAAGATATAGAACTTGATATCAACAAAGACATTGTAGAGAATAAATCAATTGATATAGATTCAGATAAAAACATAAACAATGATTACACCCCTCTATCACTCGATAGAGAAATGTAATCTAATTGATTATTCATTTAAACGGCTATTACACTTTGTAATAGCCGCTTCTTTCATAGCTAATCTAAGTGCAGTAGTAACCTCCTTATTTAACTCAATTCTATCCCTGCTGTAGACAGAGCTATGAATATTATTCAGTTTAAGATTTGCCAATTCAACACCATAATATATTTCCTCAAGCAACTTTCTGTTTGACATAGAATTGTCATCACTTAACAATATCATAAGCCCAAACTCCAAAACATTCCTTATAGCTTTAGACCTATTTTCCATCCCCTCCCTTTCCAT
>JAOICL010000079.1 GCA_028131545.1 Vibrio sp.
TAGCCACTCACCTGGGTAATCAATTAAATCCACATACAGCGTCGCGGTATCACTGAACAGCTTCCTGGTTTTACTTTTCGGCTTATATTTGATTGCTAGCCGAATTTCCCCAACATCTCTTGTTGGTTTAGGCCACTGAGGAGGTGTTTGATGTACGCATTCAATCGCTTCGTCATAGGCAAACCTTGGTACCATAAGATTCGTTTGAGGAATACGACGAGCACCTAAAATACGACGACTTTGCGACGCTGAAAATAACGGTAGATTATCACTTGTCGCACTGTGCAATAACTGATTCACCACGGATGTAATAAAGGCCGTCTTACCCGCACGAGATAACCCAGTCACGGCAATTCTAACGTGAGAGTCCATACTACGGCTGATGATGTCACTCACTTCTTGGGTTATTTTACTCATTGATTCGCTCTTCTAATTTATTATGTACTCTAAAGCTTATGTGCTTTCAAACTTATGTGAATTAAAGGGTATGTAATCTTTAGATATCCATCTTGATGTCATTAGAATGGGGGTTATTCCCACTCAATTCGCACATTTCCAATCATATTCATAGTAGTTGAGACCATAGAAAAAGGTATCGACCTATATAAAAAATGCAGCCTTTAAGGCTGCATTTCAAGTTTTAGACTGTTAAAAGGCGGTCAATAATCCACTTTCCCATCTATTGCTAGAATTCTAGCTATCCATTTCTTGGATTTTCACTTTCCAAGTATCTGGACCAATTTGGTGCGCATTAACACCATTAGAATCAACCGCAACGGTTACTGGCATGTCTTCCACTTCAAACTCATAAATGGCTTCCATTCCTAAGTCTTCAAAGGCAACCACACGTGCTTTTTTAATCGCTTTTGCAACAAGGTAGGCTGCTCCGCCCACTGCCATTAAATAGACAGCCTTGTGAGCTTTAATCGATTCAACGGTTGCTGGGCCACGTTCGGCTTTACCAATCATCCCCATAATGCCTGTTTTTTCTAGCATCATGTCGGTGAATTTATCCATACGAGTCGAGGTCGTTGGGCCTGCAGGGCCTACCGCCTCATCACCCACAGCATCAACGGGACCTACGTAATAAATAAATTTACCCTTCAAATCTACGCCTTCAGGTAAACCTTCACCATTATCAAGCATCGTTTGAATGCGTTTATGTGCCGCATCACGGCCAGTCAAAATTTTACCCGAAAGCAGTACGGTTTCGCCCGTTTTCCATTGCTGTGCTTCTTCGCGAGTCACAGTATCTAAGTTAACACGACGTGTATTTTCACCGGCTTCCCAAGTGATGTCAGGCCATTCTTCTAATTTTGGTGGTGTTAGCTCCGCAGGACCCGTGCCATCCAATGTAAAATGCACATGTCGAGTCGCTGCACAGTTAGGAATCAAACAAACAGGCTTAGAAGCCGCGTGTGTTGGGGCTGTTTTGATTTTCACATCAACAACGGTTGTTAAGCCACCTAAACCTTGCGCACCGATACCTAACTTATTCACACGATCAAAGATATCTAAACGAAGCTCTTCTTCAGCATTTTGAGGACCACGTTCGATCAACTCTTGGATATCAATATGTTCCATCAGTGATTCTTTAGCTAATACCGCTGCTTTTTCAGCCGTACCACCGATACCTATACCTAACATACCAGGTGGACACCAACCAGCACCCATCGTTGGAAGTGTTTTCTCAACCCACTCAGCAATATCATCCGACGGATTCAGCATTACCATTTTAGTTTTGTTTTCAGAACCGCCGCCCTTCGCTGCAATTTGAATTTCAACATGGTTACCCGGCACCATATTAATATGTACAACCGCTGGCGTATTGTCTTTGGTATTAATACGTTTCCCCGCAGGATCCATAAGAACCGATGCTCGTAATGGGTTATCTGGGTTCTTGTAAGCCTGTCTAACGCCTTCATCTACCATTTGTTGTACGGTTAATTCAGTCGAGTCCCATTGAACTCCCATACCGATATTAACAAAACAAGTGACGATGCCAGTATCTTGGCATAATGGACGCTTGCCTTCTGCAGACATGCGGGAATTGATCAGAATTTGAGCCATGGCATCTTTTGCAGCTTGGCTTTGCTCGCGTTGATACGCTTTATCTAATGCTTGGACAAAGTCCATTGGGTGGTAATAAGAGATATACTGAAGTGCATCAGCCACACTGCTGATCACATCCTGTGTACGGATTACAGTCATAACATTCCTCGTTTGTGTTGAATCATGAGCTAGGTAGCAATTGACTCACCGATTAGTAGCGATTGATATAGCGCTTATGATACTCTTGCTTGACAATAGAAGTCATGCAGTAATCAGCACTTTACGTCACAAATTATATTACAATGAAAAATAAATACGCTTTAACGTCGCAAAATCACACAGCAACATTAGAAAATCACACTAATGATGCGTCTACCTATGCCATTCATAGCATTCCCTATACTAAGATGCTCGCAATGGATCTATTTTCTCGTGTGCAAGAAAAGCCTTGGTCTATGTTGCTACGTTCAGCTGCTGATAATCACCCAAATAGCCGCTTTGATATATTAGTCCATACTCCGGTGGTAACTCTGACCACTCACGGTGAATACACCAGTATTACCACACCAACAGAATCAAAAACCGAACATAAAAATCCGTTTGATCTTCTCGAATTGTATTTAGACCAATACACTCCAACCATTCGTATCGATACAGAGTTGCCTTTTGTAGGGGGAGCTCTAGGGTTATTTGGTTACGATTTAGGGCGCCATATAGAGAACATGCCTATCATTGCCGAAAAGGATCTGTCGACCCCTGATATGATGGTTGGCATTTATGATTGGGCCATCGTGGTGGATCACAAACTCCAAAAAGCCTATGCCGTCGGTGTTGATGCCGTAACACAGTACCACTCTCTGCTTGCTCTATCAGATACCTCTCAACCTAATGATTATCAAAGAACGTCGGATTGGACGTCCAATATGAGTCAGAGCAGCTATGCTGATAAATTTCATCAGGTTCAAGATTATATTACCGCTGGTGATTGCTATCAAATTAATCTAGCGCAGCGATTTTCAGCGACTTATCAAGGTAATGAGTGGCATGCCTATAATCAACTAGAACAAAAAAATGCCGCCCCTTTTTCAGCTTTCATTCGATCCGAACATGGCGCTATCTTAAGCGTTTCACCTGAACGATTTATTCAGCTAAATCAAAACACCATTGAAACGAAGCCAATAAAGGGAACAAGACCACGACACCCCGACCCAGTGTTCGATGCACAAAACATTCAAGAGCTAAAAACAGCAGAAAAGGATCAAGCTGAAAATCTTATGATTGTTGATTTGCTGCGTAATGATATCGGACGAGTCGCCAAGCCAGGAAGTGTACACGTCCCCCACTTATTCAGTGTCGAAACCTTCCCAGCAGTGCATCACTTGGTCAGCACGATACGTGCAACATTAGACAGCCGCTACACGGTTGTTGACTTGCTAAAAGCCAGCTTTCCTGGTGGTTCGATTACTGGCGCGCCTAAGATCAGAGCAATGGAAATTATCGAAGAATTAGAACCGCACCGTCGAAATGCCTATTGTGGTAGTATTGGCTATTTAAGCCGCCATGGTGTGATGGATACCAGTATCACGATTCGTACCCTTGTCGCTGAAAATCACACTTTATATGCTTGGGCTGGAGGTGGTGTCGTTGCAGATAGTCAATGTGATAGCGAATACCAAGAAACATTAGATAAATTGAGCAAAATTTTACCTAACGTGTAGTCATTTATAAATAAAGGGCGCTTTATTATTGACAAAAAAATCATTATAAATATGATTGCTTAATCACGTGTTGAATAAACATGAAAATTTAGTTTCCCTTTTATTTTATTCCAAAGCTCAGGAAGAGCTGTCATTGGACTCAATGGATTTCTACTATGCGTTATACTACGTTTCGCCTCGCTGCATTTGTCATCACCTTTATAGGCACGATCCCTGGCTTATATTTATCCGCTCCTGATGTGTCTTACTTACACTTATCGATTCCGTTTTTCGTTCTCGCTATGCTCGTTTTCATGCGTGAAAAGGATTCTATTGCAGCCACCATCATGGGAAGCTTACTGTTCCTCAGAGTGTTAATTGGTGGCATCTTATTTTCATCGTTACTTGAGCGTGAATGGTATGTCTTTATTTTTCATCCATTTATTCTCATCTATATTAGTTATCTGATGTTTAAAAAGATCAATTCTAACAAGACGTATACCCCCAAGGTAGAGCTTACCCATAAAACTTGATAAGCATCGATTAACCATAATGGTTATAGGTAATGTTCTGATATTGTGTCGAGAATCTCTTTCGGTGTATAAGGTTTGGTCAAAATTGAATTCATTCCAGATTGTAAGCACTGTTGTCTTTCTTCACTGGATGTTCCCGCTGTCACAGCAATAATCGGATTCGTAAACTGTCGTCCTCGTAATTGACGTGTTGCTTCAAAACCGTCCATCTCAGGCATACGACAATCCATAAAAATAATATCGTACTTCTTTTTATCCGCTTGTTCTAATGCCTCAATACCATTGGAAGCAACCTCAGGTGTGATCTGCATTTTTTTGAGCATTTGTGTCAATACCATTTGATTCATCGTGATATCATCAACAACCAAAACCGATAAACCAGAGTAATCTGGGTATTCATTGGGCGCCTTTTGAGATTCCTCTTTTGGCTGAACCAACGTACTACTGTGTTTCAATGGTAAAATAAGGGTAAAACAGGTTCCTTTTCCTTCTTCAGAGTCGTAATCAATACTCCCTCCCATCATGGTTACCAAGCTGTGACAAATTGCCAAGCCTAATCCGGTTCCTTCATGTTTGCGTTTACTGGAGCGATCAACCTGTGTAAAGGGATCAAATAATGTCTCTTTGTAAGAGGGCGGAATCCCCACACCAGAGTCTTCTACTTCAACTTTTAAAGCTCCGTTATCTAAACAGCTATAAACACTAACGGATCCAGCCGGTGTAAACTTAATCGCATTACCGACTAAGTTTATCAAAATTTGTTTAATTCGTTCGGTATCCCCTTCCCAAGATAAAGGCAATGATGGGTCATGTTGAACTGAAAATGACAACTGCATGCTGGCCGCTTTTGAATTAAAAATGCCTTTTAACGTGCTTTCAATATCCAGCCAAGAAAACTCGGCTTCCATTAGCTCTAACATATTGGCATTGAGCTTACTAAAGTCCAGTAAGTCGTTAATAATCACCTTTAGTAAATCACCTGAGTGCACTAAATTACTCAATAAATCGGTTTGCTCTTGCTGTAACTCCGTTTCTTTTAACAGTTCAGCATTACCTAATAAGCCATTTAACGGCGTTCTCATTTCATGATTGATCATCGCCACAAACTCTCTTGTCGCTTTTTCAGAGTGCTCTGCTCTTTTTCTCGCTTCAACAAATTCTTGTTCAATGCACTGACGATGCAATGCACTGGTCAATAAATCACGAACAACGGACATCGGCTTTAAAATAAAATCCGTATTCAAATCACCAGGAGTAATTAAAATGATCAGCTCGCCGACATAACCGCCTTGAATCTGCAGTGGGAGGTGGAGCGTCGATTCTTTCCAGTGAATATCTAAAATATTCGTCGGCTTAGAATATAACGAGTCATCACCAACATAATGAAAGCCTAAAAAAGGAAGTGTATCTGGATTTAAACTTAATGCGGCTTTCTGAACCACCAAGCAATCTGTTAGTTGATTGAAAAAACTGCCAATTAATTCAAGGGTTACCGTCTTCGATAAAAAACGATTACCAAACATAATGAGTGTGTGATCAATTTGCTCATTAAACTCAATCCGACGTAAATCCAGTTCATTCTTATTTTCTAATGCATTATTTGCCGCTTGTAATTGCTTATTCGATTGGTATAACTCCAAACTTTTATTTTCGAGTAACTGCTCTGCGGCTTTACGCCTTGCTCGCTCTCGTTTAATTTGGCGCTCTAATTGCGCAATGGTCGGTTGCTCTGCCATAACGAGCCTACTGCACCAGCATTACATTAAAACGGACTTCGCTTCCAGAATCATTTTGCTCAAGCATTTCAATCGATACAGTTTCATTAAAGAAATCAGCGCAGCCTTCAA
>JAOICL010000008.1 GCA_028131545.1 Vibrio sp.
AAATAATCATATTAATCATGGCTATCGACCAAAAGATCTAATAATACATCCGGCTTTAACTGGGCAGCTTCAGATTGACCAGAGAGCACTTTGTCTGCTAAATCTCGCTTTTCTTCATGAAGATGAATAATCTTCTCTTCAACTGTATTTCTTGCAACCAAGCGATAGACTGTCACTGGTTTTGTTTGCCCCATACGATATGCACGATCACTAGCTTGATCTTCAATCGCAGGGTTCCACCATGGGTCTAAGTGAATCACAGTATCAGCTTCTGTTAAATTTAAGCCCGTACCACCAGCTTTTAAACTAATCAGAAATACGTTTTGCTTCCCTTGTTTAAATTCCTCGATGGCATTTTTACGTTGTTTGGAGCTAGATTGTCCATCAAAATAACTAAACTGAACATTCTCCATAGAAAGGACATGACTAAATTGTTTCAGTAATTGCACAAATTGACTGAATACCAAGATTCTATGCCCCCCTTCCAGAGCGGTTGCAACCAAATGATGAGCTTCTTTTAGCTTACTACTTACCTCTATCATTGATTCAAAAACTAAATTAGGAGCGCTACAAACTTGCCTTAATCGAGTTAATGAAGCCAATAACTTAATCGTACTGTTCCCATTGTTTTTACTTGCTGCGAGAGACTCACGACGAACCGCCTCATAGGCACTACGCTCTTTGGTATTAAGTTCAATATAGTGAACGACTTCCGTTTTATCAGGAAGCTCTGTTTGTAGTGGTACCTTTACTTTGGAGGGTAACTAAGCCTTATAATGACGTTAATTTATGAGGAATAATCCATGTCACGAAAAGAGCGAGTTACACCCACTGAACAGCAAAAACTAGAGTATGCCAAAATGATGGTAGAAGATGGTTATACAAACCAACAGATACAAGAGATATCAGGGGCTTGTTCATCAGCAGTTGTTCGGTGGAAGCGACAATACAAGCAAGAAATGCTTGGTATTACGCCACAAAATACAACAGCGCTTACCTCAGAGCAACGGCGTATTCAAGAGCTTGAAAAACAATTAGCTAGAGCAAAGCGGGACATTGATATATTAAAAAAAGCGAGCGCCTTGTTCATCCAAGACCATTAAGGCTGAAAACTGCCAGGCAATTGAAGAAGGCGTTTCCATATTTTACGATTACTGAGTTATGCCGTATTCTTTCGGTCTCGAGCAGTAGTTTTTATTCCCGCAAGGTTTCTAGAGCCAGTGACGAGTCCTTAGTTAGTAAGATAAAGAAAATTGCACATGATTCAGGTTATACCTATGGTAAGCGTAGGATACATAACGAATTAAAGGCCTTTGGTATTTCCATTAGTCTATCTAGGGTTTCTAAGTTAATGAAAAGTTTAGGTATCGTAGTTAGGTTCCCTAAGAAGAAACATTATTATCCTAATTCTGGTTTAGAGGTTATTTATGCACCAAATTTACTGAAGCGACAGTTCTATCCATCAGAGCACAATACTCAATGGGTTACGGATGTTACTTATATACGCTCTCATCAAGGGTGGAGCTATCTTGCTTGTGTATTAGATCTTGCGACAAAGGAAGTGGTTGGGTATGCACTATCTCAATCACCAGATACCCATCTAACGCTAGCAGCGTTAGATGATGCCATAATGAAAAAATCCCCGAAGACAGGGAGTTTAATGGTTCATTCTGATCAGGGCTGCCATTTTAGTTCTCATGCATATAGGAACCGATTAAAGACGTTAGGTATAACCCAGAGTATGAGTCGCCGAGGTAATTGCTGGGACAATGCAGTCATGGAGCGTTTCTTCCGCTCACTAAAGTCAGAGCGATTAAATTATCTCAAGTTTATCAACCATCAATCGGTGGTTGTTGAGACAGAGCGCTACATTAGATTTTACAATTACAAGCGACGTCATAGCTCAATCGGGTATTTAACTCCGCACGAAATGTATCAGAAAAAACAAAAAGTGGCTTAGAAAGTCTCCAAAAAAACTGGACCATTACAATTTTTCTCTGGTTCGGATATTGTGTCACTTCACTTACGTTTAAATGACGTGACTCGTGCGAACGTCAAAGCGTCAGATTTAAGATTAATGAAGCAAGATTCTCTGTTTGTAAATATTAGCCGTTCGGAGCTTGTTGAAGCATCAGCACTTCACAATGAACTCGTTTCTGTTCCAACCAAGCGAGCTGCTTTAGATGTCTTTGATGTTGAACCTGCATCACCCGATAGCGAGCCTTTACTTTCGTTGCCAAACGTTACAGCAACGCCTCATTTGGGGTATGTTGAGCAAAATAGCTATGAGTTGTATTTCAAAATAGCATTCGAGAATATTTTGGATTTCGATCAGGGTACAGTTTAAATTTCAGGATCGAGAAAATCGTTGTTATAGCAAAGTTATTAGGGGTGATTTGCAACGCTTACAGTTTTTAATTCGCTCAAAGTATAAGTAAGCGCTGCACATACCTTAATGCAGCGTTTGAAGTGAACAAAAACACTTGGTTATAGTTAATTTGATATACATTTACCCCACAGCTTTGAACCCTTTAGTGTGGCGTTATACAAATGGAGTGTTCAATGTTAATTACAGAGAATTTGATACTTAAGCCTGTTTGTGGGGATGACTATGATATTTATACAAAGATATTAAGCTCAGATACACTGACTAAGTATCTCCCTAAAGGGAAAGCATACACAAACGAAGAAATTGAACGTCATATTCAAAATAGAATAAAGCATTGGGATCTTGGTTTTGGTTCTTATGTTATTTATTTAAGATCTGAACCTAAAGTGAAAATTGGATATATTGGTGTCGAGCAGTGTGATAACCCATTATATAGCGATATTCGCTATGCTTTGCTTACGAATTACCAAGGTTTTGGTTTTATTTATGAATCGGCAAAAAAAGTTTTAGTAGAAACATTCAACGCCAATAAACATTTAACAATTTACGGTGCTGCATTTAGGGATAATATCCCATCATTGAACATCCTAAAAAAGCTTGGGATGGAGAAAGACATCGGCGTGAAATTGTATGGCGATACAGTAGGACTCGAAACATATTCAATTAAACGTTTTGTATAATAAGTGAATACTTTCCCTGGTGAGTTTATCCATGATGTTTATATGGAACCATTTGGCTATAGTTGTCGTTTTGTTGCTAAACAGTTTGATGTTGCGGTTTCAACCCAAAATCGAGTGATAAAGGGTAAGAGTTCAATCTCACCTGAAATGGCATAGTAGTAAACGAGTTATACAGGGCGTTATGTGGGATTTTGTTCGCACTATAATGACTCTTTAGCCACCCCATAAGGCTACACAGAAAAAGTAATATGAGTGGCGACAAAGGCGTGATCGCTTGCTTGACTGTCGTGTTCAAAAATTGGATTAATGAGGTGCTCATCAATAATTCGGTACTCTATTGATTGGATAATGGAGTGTGACGAGTTTGAATTAAACTCCTGAGATAAAAGGATATAATCCAATACATTTCCCTTAGCAAAGTGATAATGTGTTGCTTTGCGTTCTGTGTCTTCAGAGGAAGCTAAATGCCAACTGTCTTCAAGTTTTAGAGTATAGGGCTCCTCTTGGTTATTTAACAAAGAGACGGTAATGTTACTCTGTAATGTTTGGTTCATGTCGCCCATGAGTATTGTCGGCATTGGCGCTGTCTTATATTGTTCATCCATATACAAACGCAACAATACTGCTTCCCAACCTCGCTGGACAGAAGAAAGCCATTGGCCTAGTTTCTTATTAGTGGCCCCTGCATTTTGGCTATCCGTTGGTCGTTGTGACTTTAAATGTGCGACATACACGGAAATCTCACCGATTTTAGGTATATTGACCGTCGCATGAATGACTTTTCGGCTAAATTCAGGGAAGGTAACATTATAGGCATCGGCAAGTTCGGCTGGTGGCTTAACGGCTTGAACATGACTGATTGGATACTTAGAGGCTAATCCAACCACTGGGCTGGAATAGATGTAATCATCCTCTAATGCCGGCTGATCAATAAACGCCACATGTGGATATCCCATATCATGAAACAAGGAAGTAGCAGCTTCAATACTAAACACCTCTTGCACTGCGACGATATCCGCATTAAAGCTTTCTATTTTCTCTTTTGTCCAACGGCACTTTTCTTCCCATTGTATATGAGAGTATATATTTTCAAAATCGTAGAATGCATTCGGTGGTTCGACGAAATTGAATAGGTTGGCTGTCGCAACGGTCAAACGAGAAGAATTATCCAAACTGTTTTCCTTTCATGTTTACTATGGCTATATCGGGTCATGTTACCTTATTAATCATGGCCTGACATACCCATCGAATCAAACTCAGTTAGTTCGGTATTCTAATGTACTTGTTGCTGTTATTGGGATTTAAGGTTTTTTAAAATAAAAAAGCCCTGTATCCATACAGGGCAAAGCTACTACTACAAGGAATAATAACACGGAATTTTAATATCGAAGGAGTCAGGTTAAGCGGCTTTATTAACGATATGGAAGCCTTTTGCTTCTGCTTTCATCGCTATTCTAACTTTACCTTTGGCAATGGCTTTAAAGTCGTTTAAATCGGTTGATTTGATGTCAGCCATGAAGTTGATAGAGTCTAAAATGGCTTGGTGACCAGCTTGAAGCATTGCTTTCATGTTGATTGGTTGATCTAGGTAATCAGTCGCTTGATTCGCAACAAGACGACCAAAGGCTTTTAAGATAATGACCTGTGCTTCTTTGTTGCCTTCGATTGAATACACTAAAAGTTCACGAAGTTCGGTAAGAGATAAATCTTGAAATTGGATCGCGTTAGAGATAACAGTAACTAATTGTGTCTCTTGGATTAATTGAGTGTGCATTGTTTTTACTGTCATAACGTGTCCTTACTTTTATCTGTTCCGTTTCGTTAAAGATATAATGCCTTAACTTGTGATACTTTTGTTGCCAAAAAAATAAAAAGTTTTTTAACAATACAATGTGCTATTAATTGCTAATTAATGTAAGTGATTGTTTTGTAATGTATATTGTTTTTATTTTGTTATTCGCACGTTGTACTCTTAGAGAAGTACGGAAGAACGTCATACGAAAGTATGGCAAAAGTCTTACATGCGTTGTTCATGATCGATGGAACTGTGTGATAAAGGTTCACTTTATATTTCCCATTTATCGTCCATTTGTTGTTGGATTATACGCTGTACTACTTCAACTCGACATTTCTCCGTTTTTAACTTCTCATTTTATTATCATGATTGTCGGCAATGTTTGATATTGGTCGAGTTTTAAATGTCTGATAAGTCTTATCTAATTGAATCCATGTTAGTTTGAATTAACCAAAACGGTGTTGTAAGGCTATCTACGATGGATTTAGTATCCGTTCAAAAAGAGGACTTCTTGGAAGTGTTTGTTGCCGTTAAACAAGGTATTTTTGAATATATTGATAATGTCTTTGGTTGGGATGATGATTTTCAGTATCAGCGGTTAAAAGATGAATATGAACTCAGTTGGTTTTATTGGGTTTATGTTGACGACAATAAAATAGGCTTAATTTGTTATAAACCGTACGATGATGCGGTTCATATACATTTGTTACTTATTTTCCCTGAATACCGTAAGCGAATGTACGGTAATTCGGTTATGGCTAAAGTACGTGAACAATCTCTATCTGAACAACGGAAGCGCATAACCCTTTCAAGTTTTTCACAAAATTCTGGTGCTATAAGATTTTATAAACGATTAGGGTATAAGGTGGTCGAAAGTGAAGAGCACTTTGTTTCTTTATCACTTAATCTCGCTTTATAACAAATGAATTCACTGATAATAAACAGGTGGAGTCTGAAAAAATGAGACGTAATTTTTATACTTACGACAAAGAAGTCGATGAAAAAAGATATGGTGGTGTGGAATTTTGGACGACATCATAGACAATGCAATCGTCTTACGAAAGCAAGGTGAGCATCTTGAATCAAGGAGTTTGCTTCGATCATTACTTAATGATGAAGCACTTTATGGGAGGGCTCATCTACACATTGCTTGGTCATATGACAACGAAGGTAAAGAAGATAAAGCCATTGAGCACTACTTAGCTTCTTTATCTGGTGAACTTTCAAATATTGAGCGGTTTGATTCACTATTTGGGTTGGCGAGCACTTACAGAAGTATTGGTGAGTATTCAAAGGCACTCCGCTATTTTGAACAAACAATAAATGAATACCCAGACTCAATTGAGGTTAAACCATTCTACGCGATGTGTTTATACAATTTGGAACGCCATAAAGAGGCTACGTCCTTGTTACTTGAATTGTTGGCTTCTACAACAAATAGTGAATCCATTAAAAAGTATCAGCGTGCAATTTCTTTATACGTTAAAGATTTAGACAGAACATGGTAAATAAAGAACATTTATACCAAAGCAATAAACAGGACAATACACGCTAAGCACTTTTAGTCCGCTTAATTGCTTTGATATATCTTTTGTTCAGCCATGGAGAGAAAATGAATATCGAAACGAAATTAATAGAGCTTGGATTAGAGCTACCCCAAGCAAGCGACCCTCAAGGCAGTTATTGTAATTGTGTGAGAACTGGGAACTTACTCTATGTTTCAGGTAAAGGCCCCGTGGCTGGTTTTAATAAAGTCCCGAAAGGTAAGTTAGGTCAAGAATACACAACGGAAGAAGGCTACACCTTTGCTAAAGCGACAGGTCTAGATATCTTGGCAGCGGTAAAGCTCGAAGTCGGTTCATTAGATAAAGTAGCCCGTGTAGTCAAGCTACAAGGCTTTGTTAATGCGACAAGTGATTTTGAACAACATCCTAAGGTATTGGATGGATGTTCAGATTTAATGGCTGCCGTATTTGGTGAAAAAGGAATTCATGCGCGTTCCGTTTTTGGAGCCATGTCTGTAAGAGGTAATCTACCTATCATCATTGATTCCATATTTGAAGTTGTGGATTAAATATGGATATTGCTGTTCTGACTTTTGATGGTTTTAATGAGCTGGATTCCTTCATCGCTTCGGGAATTTTAAATCGAATGAAAGAGGCTGGTTGGAATGTACAAATAACCAGTCCATCTGAATATGTAACCTCTATGAATGGAGTTGTTATCCGATCACAGCAACCACTTGAATTTGCTAATACTGCGGATGCGGTACTGTTTGGTAGTGGGGTGTTAACTCGACAAATTGCTGAAGATAAAGACATTCTATCAAGATTAAATCTGAACTCTAAAACTCAATTAATTGGTGGGCAGTGTTCAGGGACATTATTAATGTCAGTTCTTGGGTTGCTAGATGATATCCCAGCTTGTACGGATTTAACGACTAAGCCTTGGGTGTCAGAGCTGGGTATTAAAATATTAGAGCTGCCTTTTTATGCTAAAGATAATATCGCAACAGCTGGTGGCTGTTTGTCATCAACCTATTTAGCGTCATGGGTGATTAGCAAACTATCCAGTTTAGAGGATGCTAAGTCAGCAATTTATTATGTAGCCCCAGTAAATGAAAAAGACAGCACTGTTGAGCATTGTATGTCAGTAGTAAACATGTATTTATAAACAGACTTAGCAACTTAAATTACTAGGGTAAGATAAAAATACCATTTTGGATTTGCCTTTTAACGGGGATATTTAGGGTAATTACCATGCTGAAGTTAAGAAAAGCAGAGGTTCATGAATTAGATCTTATCTATTTAATGGGCTTCGATGTATGGGGTGAAGGGCTTTCTTCTGAGGAATACTTAGCTGGTTATCGTAACAGTCAAAAATACTTAGCGGGAACTTGGTACGTATTGGTTGATAAGGACAAAGTTGTATCGTCTCTTATTGTTTATAGCGGCATGTTTGATCTAAAAGAGGGTTCTTTTGGTATCGGCTCTGTGGCGACACCTCTAAAACTACGATGCCAAGGCTATGCGTCAAAGCTGATTGACCTAGTGAAATCGGAGCTATTTGATAGGAATGATTGTCAGGCTCTGTACCTACATAGTGATATTAAACAGTCGTTCTACATGAAGCTTGGTTTTACTAGTCTTCAGGGATCTGATTGCATGATCTATACAAAGGAATCATTGGCTTCTAATGGACCAATACCAGCCTATTTTTAGTTTTGATATCGACTCCCGTTTTTATGACTCTATCAGTTAGGAGAGAGCAATGTAAATACTGACATGGAAATCAATTAATAGTGATCGATATAAATTTAAGGGTATTAGGACATGTCAGTTCAGTATGAAGTAACAGAGCAGTTGAGCTCATTAAAAAATCTAATAATCAATAAAATAGAGCTGGAATCAGCACAGTTTCAATCTATTTTCGATGACTTACAAACTAAAGTAATGCTCACTTGCTTTAAAGAAGGAGGAATGGTTGCTCCTTCGGGTATTGGTGGGTATGCATTTAGTGAAGATTCAGTCGAAATCTACATAGATGACAGTCGAGATGATATAGAACGAATTATCGAAAAAGATCTGATGTTTGTTATAGGTCATGAACTTAATCATTCTTTACGATTTAAGTGCTACGGCCGAGGTGAAAGGCTAGGAGACACGATAATAGATGAAGGTTTAGCGTGTTATTTTGAATATTTACTTGCTGGAAAAAAACAACCTGACTTTTTAACCTGCTCAATACCGTGGTTGGATATATACGATAAAGTAAAAAGCAGTTGGGATACAAAAGATTTTTCCTATCCCTTATTTTATTTTGGCGAATTCCCTGAATTCCTCCCAAGATATGCAAGTTATATCGTTGGTTTTCATTTGGTTAAAGGGTATTTAGAATCAAATGATTTATCACTGGTGGATGTCATGACATACGATAGCGAACGGTTTTTAGAAAGCGTATAGGAATACTATGGATGGAGCATTATGTATATCCCGAATAATATTAAAATAGATGATCGATCTATAGCCCATGACTTCATTAATGAATTTGGATTTGGGGTTATTGTAAGCAGTTCTCTGACAGGGACACATATTCCATTCGTATTACGTGATGATGAAGGGGAAAATGGCGTACTGTATAGCCACTGTGCTAGAGCTAATAAGCATTGGAAAGAGCTTGATGGTAGTGATGTATTAGTGATATTTATGGGGCCTCACAGCTATATATCACCGAGTTGGTATGCCCAATCACCTGCGGTTCCAACATGGAATTACTCAGCTGTGCATGTGTATGGAAAAGTAACCCTTTTAAATGACAAACAAACCCTAGAAGCGGTTGAAGAGGTGATTAATCAATACGAACCCAATTTATTGGTTAAAAAGGACGTAATAACCGATGAATTTAGAGACAAGCTATTATCTGGTATTGTAGGGTTTAAAATAGAGATATCAGATATTGAATGTAAATTAAAACTAGGGCAACAGAGGAAACCAGAAGATCAATCCGGAGTCTATAATGCTCTTTTACATTCCTCAAATTTGGACGCGAAAAACTTAGCCCAATTCATGAAAAAGTTGTCGCTAGGAACAGGCAGTTAAAACGTCAAACTAGACTGGCTGTGATAAAGTCGCTACCGATTAATGAGGCGTGAAATCGGTTTTTAGTAGGAAAAAGTAGGGGGCCTGTCACCCCCAACTTTAAGTGGATTAAAAACTCATCTTTTCGCCTTGCGTTGGGAAGATGAAATTGACACCTAAGTCGTTAATCTCATCTAACTGAGCTTTGATGATTGTTTTTGGATCTTCCCCTTTCTTTAGGCTGTATTTTATATGGCTAACCACAATATCCAGCCCTTCAAGGCTCCCTTTACCACCGAGCTCTTCTAGTTTTTTAAGCTCTGTCATTAGCCAGTTTGGGGTTAAGTGGCCAAATAGGGATTTATCAGGCGTACTGTTCGTAAACGACACTTCAATGACCATGCCTTTCAGTTTTCTTTCCTTCAAGAATGGGGCGACTGTCTGCCAAATGGTATTTAAGGCCGTTCCTTTCTCAACCAAATCCGGTCCGGTGTCACCAAAATAGATAAAGGCTTCATTTTGTGGATTCTTGAGTAAAAACGCAGTCGATCGTCCACCAGAGTGTTTCAGTGGTAGTGCTTTAACTTGCAGTGAGGTATCGGCAACGGAGTGCCATTGCTGTTCAGGTAGATTGACATAGTTGTACTTACTCAGTTTGTAACCTTTCCCATCGTTACCAAAGTTGGGCCATGCTGACCAGTTAAAGTAGTTGTCCATTAAGGCTTGGTTTGTTGCTTTAAGCCCATAAATCGGTTTATTTGAATCATCGGGTGATGAGATAATTAAGCCGGCAACGTGGTCTAAGTGAGCATGACTAATGAAATAGCCTTTCACCTTTTCGTTTAGCAAGTATCCGACTTTAGTATAAGGGGACTTTTCAGGCACAACGATATGGTCGAACGTTCCTTTTTCATTGGCGACAATCAGGCCATTGACGACCGAGCCGGCATCTAATAAAACGTAATGACTGTCTTGTTCGTTTTTAAACATGAAAGACGTGAGGTTACCATCTTGAATTCCACCTTTACTTCCTAAAGTAATGGCTTCGAAGCTTTGTGCTAATGCTCCGCTTGTGAATATGGATGAGATGATTAAGACTAAACTTTTTTTCCACATGATGATTCTAATTCCTAGCAGTGAGTGCGTATTTTTATCAAACAATAACCAATCTGATTAATGAGGCGTTATGTCATATTTATAGGTCAACAGATCTCAGAAATTTCACATTGATTGACTCTTCATCGATCAATGTAAATACCTTTGGGCGTATGTGAGTTATCCACCAGTCATTATATGTGTCGTTATAGATACGCTGACGAGATTCTTCATCTTCGAATTCCCTTAACCATACAAAGAAATCGGTTCCATTGTCATCAGTTCGTAGGTAGGTATCTATAATCACCATCCCTTTAGAACGTTGATAGGGAAGTAGCTCTTCACGCATCCAATGAAGCCATTTATTCGTTTGACCAGGTTTGATTTTATATTCACGTAATTCTATTATTTTCAAATTTCATTCGCTTTCATTGGTTCAATCTAATGGAATTAAATGAATTATTGTATGGATTGTCAAGTAGGGAGCAATGCCATAAAGTCAGTGAGAAAATTAGTAAATGAGTTATTCCATATTCGAACAATAGATCTGATACTCGGTGGTATATACAATAAGGGGATTAAACGTGAATATAGAAAAGAAAGCATATGGTGTAGGAGATAGATCTTATCAAGCGGCAGGTGGGTTATCTGGGTTGATTAATCTTGTTGATGCATTTTATGGGTACATGGATGTTCTCCCTGAGGCCAAAGCTATTCGTGTCATGCATCGCTCTGATCTTACCGAATCAAGTTTAAAATTAGCGTATTTCCTATCTGGTTGGCTTGGTGGACCAAGGTTGTACTCAGAACATTTTGGGAGTATCGCTATTCCTAAAGCACATCGTCATTTACGCATCGGTCACGAAGAAGCAGACTCTTGGATGCTATGTATGGAAAAAGCCGTCGAAGAGCAACCTTACAATGAAGAATTTAAAACGTATTTAATTAAGCAATTACGAGTCCCTGCGGAGCGTATTTTAATGGTGTGTGATCAAAATTCAGGTAATTAGACGCTGTATTTTATTTATCATTTTTTTCAAGAATGGTAGGATGCCGTCAAAAATAATCGTCCGTTAGAAATAACGTACAGAGAATAATCGATTCAATATAATAATGATAACGAATACAAAGAATTATTTACCCATTGGCCTAAGCCTATTTTTATTTGGGTGCTCCAATTTATCGAGTAATGAAACCGTGCACATACCCGCACCGGTCACTGATTTAAGTACTCATGCAAAGACAGTAAATAGAGTATCTCACATTTCCTCTAATAAAGGGTTTAACTTCTTCACACCATCAAAACCAGAATATAACCCCGTTAATTTTGAGTTGGTTTATGATGTATGGAAAGGAACGCCTTACCAATTAGGAGGGACAAATAAGCGAGGCATTGACTGCTCTGCATTTGTGCAAATAGCGTATCGAGATACCAGTGATATTCGCCTTCCACGAACAACTCTCCAGCAAGTTAAGAAAGGTAAACGCATTAAGTACAAGGAAGCCAAACGCGGTGATTTGATTTTCTTTCTTACCTCTAGAACGACGCGGCATGTCGGTGTCTATTTAGGCAATAAAGAGTTTATGCATGCATCAACATCACGAGGAGTTATGATATCTCGCACTGACAATCCTTATTGGAGTTCTAAGTTCTGGCAATTTAGACGAGTCATCTAATAATTACCGTCATGCATTAACTTAATTAAAGAATATAATATGAAGCAGGTTGAGTGCTGTGTTGTTAGGGTATTCTCTAATAATGATTGTGACTTAACATAATATAGTTTGAGGGTCTCATCTCGTGATTATAGTCGTTGAGTTAAAGAAGGTTACATATTATGTTCACATAATATGGCGTTAAGTTAGCGAATGTTGATGTTTAACATTTGCTAACTAAGAAAGTAATAAAAATAAAACGCACATTTAAAACTACAAGGGAAAAAGTAATGGACAAGAAAACTCAAGAAGGCTTATTCGAGCTATACGCTAAAGATCCAATTGAAGCTGATAAAAAAGTGTTTGGCCGAGTTAGCAAGCCTGATCGTCGAGGTTTTTTAAAAGGAGCAGGTCTAACAGCAATGGCAGCGGCAGTGGGGGGCTTAATTCCTTTCCATCGTAATATGCCTGGTGGCATGATCCCAGCTGCGTATGCTGGTGAGTTAGACCATTTTGAAATTAAAGGTAAAGACGGCCTTACAGTATTAAATGACCGTCCTCTTAATGCTGAAACTCCAGCTCACTTATTGGATGATCCAATCACTCCAACTGAGCGTCACTTTATTCGTAACAACGGTATTCCACCAAAAACGGTTGATGCTTCTACTTGGACATTAACTATCGATGGTTTTGTTGATAAGCCACTAGAACTGAGCATTGATGATCTGAAGAAAAACTTTGAAGTTGTTGAAAGTGCTTTAGTCATTGAATGTGGTGGTAACGGCCGTGCTTCTTTTGAACCAAAAGCAAAAGGAAATCAATGGTCGAACGGTGCAGTAGCGTGTGCGAAATGGAAAGGTGTTCGTTTAGCGGACGTATTAAAAGCGGCTGGCGTTCAAAAAGAAGCAGTGTATACCGCACACTACAGTGCCGATTCTCACCTATCAGGTAAAGAAGGCAAATTGCCTATTTCACGTGGTTTACCTATCGAAAAAGCACTTGGTGAAGAAAACTTAATTGCCTTTGAAATGAATGGCGCTCCAATCCACCCTATGAATGGTGCACCATTAAGATTAGTGGTTCCTGGTTGGCCTGGTTCTTGTTCACAAAAGTGGCTACAAAAAATCACAGTTCGTAACCAAATCCATGACGGCCCTAAAATGACGGGTACGGCATATCGAGTTCCAAATCGTCCTGTTTCACCAGGCGAAAAAGTGGATAAGAAAGATTTCAATATTATTGAGCGTATGCCAGTAAAATCTATCATTACGTTCCCATCAAATAATACTCAGCTAGCGGGTAACAGTTCTGAAATCCGTGGTCATGCTTGGTCTGGTGATAGAACGGTGAAATCTGTTCAGATCTCGATTGATTTCGGTGCAACTTGGATTGATGCAGAGCTGGATAAACCAATCAATAACGGTGCATGGCAGAATTTCAGAGCTAATATTACTTTCCCACAAAATGGGTATTATGAAGTATGGGCAAAAGCAACTGACGATAAAGAAGTTAGCCAACCATTTGCAATTGCATGGAACCCGAAAGGTTATTTAAATAACTCTTTCCACCGTGTTGCATTAACGGTAGCAGCTGAGGCCTGAGATGAGCATATTTAAACGCTTGTCGCTGATGACACCTGTACTTGGGTTGATATCGAACTTTGCCTTAGCTGATGATTCCGCGCTGGTTGCTGCAGGAAAGGAACAAGGCCAAATTTGTACGGCTTGTCACCTAACTGATAAAGGCGCTGGTGCGAGCATCGGTCCACCACTTTGGGGATTAGCTGAAAGAGAGATTGGTAGTCATACTAGTTTTACTTATAGCGATGGATTAACCAAACTATCTGGGAAGTGGACGCCTGAACAACTGGATCAGTTTCTAACTTCACCATCGAGTATGGTTCCTGATACTAAGATGCTCTTTCCTGGCATTAAAGATGATGGTGCTAGAAAAGCAATTATTGCATGGCTAGCGACATTAAATGATAACGTGCCAACATCGTGGGCACAGCAAGATATCGATGTCTCTGATATTAAAGTACCGGGTGCCGGTGTTTTAAAAGAAGGGGAGGGCATGAGCTTAGTGGCGACAACGTGTAATGCTTGTCACTCATTGCATCTTGTTGCTCAGCAAGGTCTAAGTAAAGACAGCTGGGATGAAACTCTAGATTGGATGATTGATGAACAAGGTATGGATGAGCTTGATGATAAAGAGCGAGACGTTATCCTTAACTATTTATCAACCCACTACGGTATTTAAGTAATAACAAAGCCCTAAGGAAATCTCTTTAGGGCTCTTCGCTTCGTGCATTAGTACAGCGATGTATTTGGATACGACATACAAAGGGACTGTGTAAAAACAGTTCCTTTTTTATTATTTTTTCAACTACATTTCCTGAATGTGATTTATCATTTAACTTTCATTTAACGTTATGATTATCTTTTATATTTGATGTTCATCGCGTCTTACATATCGCATGCTTTTCTGTCTTTGTAGGTAAAGGATATAGTACACAAAGTGAGTGTATTAGGTTTAGAATTGATGATTGCTCTAATGGTTGGTTGCTATTGAACCACAGAGTAATTTTGTTGTTGATTTGTCATTGTTTAATATGGCTCGTTGTCGTCAAGAGAAATTATAATGTTGATTAGTAATACATTAGAACCAGGAGATTTAGGTCATATCGTTAAGCAGCATGGCTTACTCTATTCGAAAGAATATGGTTATGATTTTACATTTGAAGCATACGTTGCTGAGCCTCTCGCTCAGTTTGCTAAACGTAATAATGAACGAGAGAGAATTTGGTTAGCCAGACTCAATGATGAACTGGTAGGAACCATTTGTATTTGTGAAAATTCAAGTTCTGAAGCTCAATTACGTTGGTTCTCCGTTGACCCCAAAATGCGCGGTAAAGGTTTAGGCAAAACCCTTATCGAACAGGCTTTAGATTTTTCTATGACATCAGGTTATTCCAGAATAATTCTTTGGACGGTTGCCGGCTTAGCAGCGTCAAAGTCTTTGTATATCAAAAATGGATTTCAGTTAATCCATGAAGAGCATTGTGAATTATGGGGACAAAAACAGCTTGAGCAGTGTTATGAAAAGTGTTTATAGTAAATAATATATACCTTTGAATTTAAAAGAAAAACCTACGTGTAGTGCTAAATTAGCGTCATACCTATTTAGTGTTATACCGATAAGGAAAAGTAATGATTATTATTTATGGCATCAACGATAAATTAAACCCCATAAAAGCACAACTGTCTGATGTTATTCAGTCTTGTATGACGGATATATTGACACTTCCCTCTAGTAAACGAGCTCATCGATTTGTACCTTTAGACAAAGAAGATTTCTACAGTCCAAGTGATAGAAGTGATTCCTATACGGTAATTGAAATAAATATGATGGAAGGCCGTCAAGTTGAGACAAAAAAAACCTTAATTAAAGAGTTATTTAAACGTATCGAAGCTGAACTTAGTATATCCCCGATAGATATTGAAATTACAATAAAAGAGCAACCAGCACATTGCTGGGGCTTTCGGGGAATGACAGGCGATGAGGTTCAAGATCTGAAATATAGAATACAGGTATAACCAGTTCTAAAACTAATAAAAATCAGACCTACAAAGAATTCACTCAAAAGGAGCACGAAGTAATGTCAGCCGAATATATGCTTAGAGCATTACACATTTCTAAAAAAGCATTACCAGATTGTGTTCCTAATCCACCAGTTGGCTGTGTTTTGGTTAAAAATGGTGAAGTGGTATCTGAAGGGGTTACGCAAACGATTGGTGGGAATCATGCCGAAGTTCAAGCCTTAAATGCGTACGATGGCACAATGGATGGTGTGATTGCTTATGTGACCCTAGAGCCTTGTTCTTTTGTAGGTAGAACGCCAGCATGTGCGAATACATTAGTTGCATCAGGAATAAAGCATGTGATTGTTTCATTGCTTGATCCAGATACACGAAACAGTGGTGAGGGTATTCGTATTCTTGAACAATCAGGTATCAAGGTTGACGTTGGTTTGTGTCATAAAGAGGTCTGCGACTTTCTAGAGCAGTATTTAGGAAAATCATAAAGTAATAAATATTTAAGTCTTTATTACTTTTCTGTTGTTTAAATTGTGTTGTAAAGGCAGGGCGCTATGGCGACGTTGTATTTTATTTGTGGATTTATAGGCTCGGGTAAAACAACCTACTCAAAGCAATTGAGTGTTGATGAAAAAGCTTTTCGTTTTTCTATCGATGAGTGGATGATTCCTCTTTATGGTGAACATATGGAAAGAGAGGTCTTCGATACTCGTTTAACGACTCTTCAATCTTTGTTTAAAGAGTCAGCAAAACAAATGTTAGATTTAAATGTTTCTGTTATCTTTGATTTTGGTTTCTGGCGACAAATTGATAGGAATGAAATGATTGCATGGGCGAATCAATATGGTTATAAATTTGAGTTACATTACCTCGATACACCCTATGACGTATGCATTAATAGAGCGATGAAAAGAAATACAGATTCATCGAGCGAGTCCTATGACATGACACCAGACATGTTGCAATTATTTTGGTCATGGTTTGAAATACCGACGAGTAATGAACAGGTTAAACGGATTGTTTAATATCCCATTATCACATGGAGTGATATTTTAATATGAAATCGCTATTCTCATTTTTAGTTGCAGTCATTGGCTTTGAGTTAACGAGTTACTTTTTTGGTTTGAGCTATAACTTGTTCACTGATGATTTTGATTTACTAGCAGCATGTTTAAAATTCGGTATGTATATTGTGTTTTTTACTTTAGGCTCTTTTATGTTCGATTTGATACAGAAAGTCTGTGGGGGTAATAGAAACGAAAGTGAGAAACGATAAACGAATTAACACGTCAAATATGCTCTTCTTACACTTCAATTTTAGTTGACCACTACAAATACTTCTACGCTCTTGTCATACCAAAGCTAAGCACCTTCGTAGAAAATGAATAAATTTGCTTTTTATATGTTGAATATAACCTCATGCGTACAAAGACATAACATTGTCAATAATTGTTTAAATCAAGGCATTATCTAAATCACGGGTATACAATAAAGTGCTATCTAGGTTTAATCATATTAGAGATAACCAGATAAAATCATTTACTCAACGAGGCTCTCCCATGACAAAAGTACTCATTCCAGTCACTAACCATGCAACTTTAGGTGACACAGATCAAGAAAATGGCACCTTTGCCCCAGAGCTAACTCATGTGGTGCATGTATTAAACCATGCCGGTATTGATTACGAAATCGCTTCCATTAAAGGTGGTAAAGCGCCTATTTATGGCCAAGATATCGAGGGTGATGATGTGAATTCTAGCCTGTTTTCTGATGCTGATTTCTTGCATCGTACAAATAATACTACGCCTGTTTCTCAAATTAATATTGCGGACTACGATGCGATATTCTACCCAGGTGGATTTGGCCTTTTATCTGATTTAGCAACAAATCAAGATTTTGCGGAGCTAAGTGCGACGCATTATGAAAATGGCGGAGTGATTGCTTCGGTATGTCATGGTCCTGCGGCTTTGTTGCCGATCACTTTAAGTAATGGTGAGGCTTTATTAGCAAGTAAATCAATTACAGGCTTTACTCGTGAAGAAGAAGTTGATTACGGTACCATTAATGATGTGCCATTTTTAATGGAAGAGGCACTAACGCGTAAAGCTGCTCGTTTCAATAAAATTCAACCATGGGGTTCATTTGTCATTGTTGATGACCGTGTTATCACAGGCCAGAACCCTGCAAGTGCACATGCGGTTGGTGAAGCTATGGTTGACTTGTTAAAGAAATAATCGTTTATATTTCATAAAAATAAGGTCGTTTCTTCTTAAAGTGACAGCAATGTATTATTTTAATTAGAAGCGACTGTTTCATTAGTAACGCCTATCTTACCAGAGGGCACTTTATTACATGTCTTAATCCCTCAGTTCCATTTTTCTCTGTCCCCTCAATGTTGATTTTGATCGAGTTTTCAATGTTTATGTTAATTCCTTTCTCGTCATTATGTTAGTTTGCCCGTAATTAACAACCCAATTCGGAACACGTTATACCAATAGTCATTCACTTGAATGATTAGCAGAAATATCACGTGTTTAATATTTATTAAAAAGGAAATTCATGTACCAAAGAGTGTTCTCTTCTCTATCGATATATCGAGGTTTACCAACCAATATTTATTATCTGGCAGTGGCTAGAATGATCTTAGGGATGGGTAACTTTATTATCCCTTTTCTGGTGTTATTACTAACGGATAAGTTAGGTTATTCGGCAACGATTGCTGGTTCTTTGGCGATGGGAGTAACAGGGGCGTATCTTCTAGGGAGCTTTATTGGTGGAAAGCTGTCAGATGTACTTGGACATAAGCGAGTCATGGTATTAGGTGAGCTGGCGGGGTCTTTACTCTTGATTTGGTGTGGTTTTTTCCCTGAACATCCTATTTTAGTCCCGATGTTTTTATTTGGAGCTTACTTTTTTATTGGTTTAGCTTTGCCTGCAAGTAATGCCTTAGTAGCCGATTTTTCAAATAAAGATAATAGAGATGCAGTGATGTCTTTAAGTTATCTGTCTTATAATTTTGGCTCTGCACTGGGGCCGATTATGGCTGGGTATTTATTTTGGAATCATACGGAATGGGTTTTCTTTGGTAATGGTTTTGCTGCGTTATTGGGTGTTTTGATTGTCGCGAAGTTTATTAAAATACAGCCTGGACATGATCATTCTAATGACAGTGAACTCGAAAAGCCTGTTTCTGGTTCGGTTTGGTCTGTTTTAAAAGCAAGACCAAGGTTACTCATCTTTACCTTTCTTTGTGGTTTGTTGTGGTATTCATTGAACCAAATGACGATGGCGAGTCCATTGTATCTTAGTTACCTATTCGA
Source organism: Vibrio sp. (assembly GCA_028131545.1). Taxonomy (GTDB): domain Bacteria; phylum Pseudomonadota; class Gammaproteobacteria; order Enterobacterales; family Vibrionaceae; genus Vibrio. The sequence goes on from JAOICL010000008.1 coordinate 19,109, forward strand.
TGAAGAAGGCCCTGTCATATTCGGACAATTGATGACGTATGCTTGTGTTTTAGTCGTTTTCGTTACTCCGATATTAATGAAATTAACGTCAAGTAAAGCAGAAACAATGAGCCTTGCTTATGCTGGAGTCATGTTTGCTCTTGGTTATACGTTAGTGATGCTTCTACCGACTATACCAATGCATTTTGTTGCTTGGTTCTTTCTATCGATAGGGGAAGTGCTTTTATTAACAAAAGAGGGCGTGTATTTAGCGAATAATTCTCCTTCCAGTCATCGAGGTCGGATTCAAGGTGTATTGGTGACATTGCGAACCGTTTACTGATGCCTAGCTTTATTGTTGTGGGTTACTTTATTGATCAATACGGTTATAGCTTTACTTGGATGAGTATTATTTTGGTTTCTATTATTGCTGTGGTCGGGTTTTACATTATGGCAACCAGAAATAATCAAGCATCGAACGTATCGGCTGAACAGTATTCAAGGTAGGCGGTGTATACTCTTATAAGTAAACGTCACTATAACAAGGTAAGGCTACTCATATTTGAGACATATGTGCAGCCGATAAATACTCAATGGAGAGAGAATGAATTTTGATATATCAACATTAGAGGCTCAATCGAAGTATCGTCTTTTGAATGGCGGTATTACACCAAGGCCGATTGCCTGGATCAGTACTCGATCCAAAAGTGGTATTGATAACTTAGCTCCTTATTCATTTTTTACTGTAGCCAGTTGTAATCCACCAGTGCTTTTGTACACACAAGTAACTCAAAGAAGTGGACTTGATAAAGATACATTACAGAACTTACGAGAAACGGGTGAGTGCGTTGTTAATATCGTGAACTCGGATGTCGTAGAGAAAATGAATATCACCAGTACCAGCCTTGGCAACGAAATCAGTGAATTTGACTATGCGAATGTTGAACATTGCAGTAGCGATAAGGTTGCGCCTTTATCAGTCAAAGACTCACCAATTCGATATGAATGCACATTAAAAGAGATTATTTCTATCAGTGAGCTTCCGGCAGGAGGAACTATTGTCCTTTTAGATGTGAAGTCGATTTATGTGCGAGATGATTTATATAATGATGGAATTATCGATCAAGATTGCATTGATTCTGTAGGTAAAATGGGTGGAGATGACTACAGTTCAACGTCAAATCAGTTTAAGTTTAAGCGTCCTTAAATAACGAAAGGAAGATAAAAAAGCGCACTGGCGTTTCTTTTTTAATGAATGCGCTGAACTTTCTATCGAACCAAGCGACACCATGCGCATATGTTTGATGGGTTTCATGTTGCATAGCAGTAAGGGGTGATTACGTTGAAGGTCGGCTGCCTTTCATCAACCTATCTAGGTGCTGTTGGGCTTTTGTTGTATTCGTTAGATCGGTAATTTCAATCATTTCGCACTCATCCTTCACCATTTCGTTAATCAAGCTTGGATAATGTCGACAATCTTCAGGACGGTCGGCATAAATGGTACAGAAATACCGACTTTTTTCTTCTTTACTTTGTTTTGGTTCGATATCGAGGAAAGGACATTGGGTCAGTTTATTACCTGTTGAAGGATCAAACCACACCTGATCGTTTTTCACGTATTCAAAAATATCAGGATTAAACAGTTCCCATAGATTGATTTCTTCTTGAGTGACATCAAGATCCTCACCGCCATATTTAATACAGCACTTACCGCATTGATTACATTCTTTCATATAGTACGTTATTTACATCCATTAATGAGCAACAAGCATTAAAACACGATAAACAAGCAAGGTTGGATTTAATACGTCATACTTGGCGATGCTTTATCTTTATACTTTATTAAGTGAAGATAATTAAAGCTCTTGTCGTTACAGTATGAACTATTATGAGTTATCAATGACAAGTAAATTCCAAATGAAAGGGTAGATTGAATATGAGTATGACAGAAATGCTGTTTTTTGGTCGCTTTGAACCAGATATTTTATCAGGTAAGAAGACAATAACGATTCGAGATGAAACGGAAAAAGATTACACACCGAATACCGTTGTTGATGTGTTTACGTTGGAAGAGCATCGTCGCTTTTGTGCTTTAAAAATAGAATCAGTCACTCCGATTCATTTTGATGAGTTAACGGATTTTCATGCAGTACAAGAGAATATGACTCTGCCTGAACTTAAGTCGGTAATTAGAGATATTTATCCTAATATCAATGAACTTTATGTTATCTCATATCAGTTGGTTGATGAATGAAGTTAGTAATATAAATTGTTTTAAATCAGTTGTTTATGTTTAGCATCGATTTGGTGATGTTAACTTGTAAAGATTCAAGGTTAAATTGTTTTAATTCGAGTCGCATCATTTCTAGTAGGTAAGCATGGTGTGAACTTGCATTTATTTTCTTGAATTCAGACGTAAAAAAAATATTGAGTATTAACATTTTTAGATATCGAGTGTAACAAATTTAACAATTCACATACTCTGACTATGGAACGATATTTTAGTTCATCGAACTTTAATATTTTGTCACAATGAATTGGAGGAAGGACACTCATGTCTAACTTTACACTAAGTAGACTCTTCGTCGCTGTATCTATGGCTGCCGGTGGATTAGCAGCAAACAGTGCAGCAGCAGCGGAAAGCTGTGAAGATATAAATGCATACCCAAACTGGACACAAAGTGATTGGAAAGGCGATCCTAGCCACGCTGCTGGTGGTGATATCATGCAGCATAACGGTAATGCGTATACCGCGAAATGGTGGACGCAAGCCGTACCAGGTTCAGACAGTTCTTGGGAACTGGCACATGCTTGTGATGGGACCGACCCGGTAGACCCAGTTGACCCGGTTGATCCGGTAGACCCAGTTGATCCGGTAGACCCAGTTGATCCGGTAGACCCAGTTGACCCGGTGGATCCAGTAGACCCAGTTGACCCAGGTACAGCCCCACAATATGTAGTGGGTAACGCATACTCTGCTGGTGATACAGTTTATAATGAAGGTTCAATTTACGAATGTAAAATAGCAGGTTGGTGTTCATCTGATGCAGATTGGGCTTATGCTCCAGGAACGGGTACTCATTGGGCTGATGCTTGGACATTGGTCGGTACAGGCCCAGTTGACCCGGTAGACCCAGTTGACCCAGTTGACCCGGTAGACCCAGTTGACCCGGTAGACCCAGTAGACCCAGTTGACCCAGTTGACCCAGTTGACCCGGTAGACCCGGTAGACCCAGTTGACCCAGTTGACCCGCGAGTTGATGAGCTTTGTGAAGACTTCAATGTATACCCTGATTGGCCACAAGGTGACCATGCTACAGGTGGTGACATTGTTGTATACGACAATATTGCTTACAGCGCGAAATACTTTACTTCATCTAAACCAGGCAGTGATGATACATGGGATCACCATGTTAACTGTGATGGTACTGAAGAGGGGGCTCCAGCACGTTTATCAATGCCAAACCCAGCGGATCCAGTACACTTAGAAGTCGCTGGATGGCCTAATGAAGTCGTTGTTGCTACACCATCAAGTAATACACCAACGCCTGTGTCAGTTGATGCGATTAATGTGGCGGATGTGAATGATGTCTCGGCACTAACGAGTGCATTTGCAACGGCGATTGCTGCGGCTCAAAATGCAGGCTCAAATACTGTCGTGATCAGCAGTGATTTGCTAGACAGTATTGCAGCAGAAAATGATCGTGGTGCATCGATTGGTTCTGTAAATGTTCAAACTGCTCTAACGTCGGCGGCTTCATCAAGCTCGATTGATGCATCGGATATTGCAGCGCTATCAAATGATGCCAAGGGCGTAGCTCAAGCATACAATCTTATCTTCTCTTCTTTAGCACCAAATGCCGTGTTTGGTTGGGAATTGACGATTGGTAGCTTTGCTCATGACTACCATACTGGTTATCGTTCGGTGTGGAACTCGGCATCGAAATCAGCATCAGATACATTAGATTACTTCGGCTTATACGCAGGCGAACATGCTGCCGATATCGTTGCATTCAGCAAACCTTCTTCAAGCGCAACTTTAACGGCTGATCAATGGGATAATGCACTTCGTTTTGTTAAGCAAGTCTCTGATTTCGTTTATGTACCAGCATTATTATCAGTACCAACGAATCAATCTGGTGAATACTTCTTAGGTGCAACATCTGCTGAGCGTAAACTACGTAATACTGCTCACCATAACGTATTTGCTGTCTTGTTTGATTCAGACAGTGCTAGCTTAAACGCTAAGATTGCTGATTATTCAACGGCTACAGTACCTTTGTATCATGAAGGTAATGGCAGCGCGGTTGATTCTGGATTGGAATTGACCACCATTTCTTCTTTGAATTCGCAATTAGTTTCTGCTGAAAATGCAATGAACAATGAAGCTTTCTTATATGAATTGCCGACAGGTAATGCGTATGCACCTTCAACCGTGTATAAGTGGAATGACTTCTTGCAAGGCTTAAGCTCGATGCACAATGTAGGCATCGCGGGTAATAAGTTCTGGTTATATGATGAATCGGCTAACGATACAACAAACTCTATGTACGCTAAGGTTGCGATTGCAGCATTCTTATCGCAAAGTATGAAAGAGACGATTCGTTACAATGCGTGTGATGAAAATAACTGGTCAATTGGTACAGGTGACCCTGTTGATTATCCATTAAGTTCATCGTGTGGTCAGCTACAACAAGACTACGGCAGCTATGGTGTGAACCCTCAAACTGGCGGTGATCACCCTTACTCTTGTCCTCGTAATCCGAAGATGGAAGTAACCGCAACGACACACGCTGGTTGGTATGGTGCACCGGCTCCATTATTTGCTGCACCAGATGCGGTTCTTGATGAAGCAGGTCTGTTAGTGAATGGTTCTGTTGGTTACTGGAACTACGGCGGTGGTTGGTGTGCAAACCCACCTGAAAATGTGGATACCTCGAAGCAAGTATGGGAACGCGATGAGTGTAAAACATACGTAGGACAAAAAGCAGGTGAATTTGTTCATAATGGAGCAGCGGGTAAATCAGTTGAAGGTTGTGGCTGGTGGGGCCGTGGTGTTATCCAGACTACAGGTCGTCAAAACTTCGGTACGCTGAACCACTTCTTAGGTCGAAGCCATGTTGATCCATCGACAGTCGGTACGGTAGTAGAAGGTATTAATGTTGCGTCTGCTCCAGCGGATCCATTGTATGCAAACCTCGACTTCTGTTCTAACCCTCAGTTAATCTGTACATCAGACGAACACCCAGAGTTGAAATGGATTGCAGGTTTATTCTACTGGGTTAATGATGTTCAAGGTTACAACATTGACAGCGGCCCTTACGCATACTGGAACTACCATGATGAGCTGAAAGCTTATGTTGATGGTGGGTTACAAGGTACTAAGTTTATCGATGATATTTCTGGCATCGTGAACCGTGGTTGTCCAGATTCAACGTGTCCTATCAGTGGTGAAGTCGATGGTATTGATGACCGTCGTGATAACTTCAAGCTAGTCCTAGAAAAATTAGGTCTTAATCCACAATAAATTTGATTAACGTTATCGTTAAATCAGATACTTAAATGGAATGCCAGTCAGTTTTCTGACTGGCATTTTTGTATTACAACGTTCCCATTTCATTATTGTCTTACCCCTGTTAAGTAGAGTATCCATGATCCACTGTGAATTATTGATGTAAATGTAATCAATCATGCCATGATCTTATTGAGCTAGTTTACAACTTACTCTTTATTACATAGTACCGAACTCCGTATTTATGTACCTTGGAATCACTTGTCGGAGTGCCTACTATTTTTGATGTATCAAGAATGAGGCTGAGACCATGTAAATGGGATCCGTAGAACCTGATCTGGTTAGTACCAGCGAAGGGAACAAGGTATTGTGTCAACATGCTGATCGCTTCTTACTTGATGGTGTATCTTCTGTTTACCCAAACTCCTACCTTCTACACTCCGTCTTTGTTTTACTTAATACACAAAGGCGAAAAATATGAAAACCTCACGAAGAGAGCGTCGACAGCAAGCTCAAGAATTTATTCATAACCTTGAACATTTAAACTTCCCTAACTCGAATAAGGTGTATCTCGACGGAGAATTACATGCAATTCAAGTGGGTGTTAGAGAAGTGACGCAATCCGATACACTCCTTGGTGGCAGTGAAAGCAATCCTAAGTTTAAAGCCAACCCACCCATACGTATATATGATACCTCAGGGCCTTATACCGATCCTGATATTGTGATTAATGTGCTAAAAGGCCTTCCTAAAGTGCGTCAATCTTGGGTCGATGATCGACAAGATACCACCTATATACCAGAAACCACCTCTAACTACAGCCAGCAACGATTAGCCGATGAAGGGCTTGAGCATATTCGATTTGAAGATTTACCACGTATAAAGCAAGCAAAAGAAGGGCGTGTTGTGACTCAAATGCATTACGCTAAACAAGGTATCATTACACCAGAAATGGAATACGTTGCTATTCGTGAAAACATGAAGCTTCAAGAATGGCGAGATCGTTACGGCTTAGAAGCCGAAATATTAAGTCAGCAGCATAAGGGGCAGCATTTTGGCATTGATCCTTCAATGTTAAATCATCAATCAAAGGTAAGTGATCAATCAAAATCAGATCAGCAGGCTCATTCTTCTCTTCAATCAAGCATGATTACACCCGAATTTGTTCGTGACGAAATAGCGTCAGGGAGAGCGATCTTACCAAACAACATTAATCACCCTGAATCGGAACCTATGATCATTGGTCGAAACTTTTCGATTAAAGTGAACGCCAATATTGGTAATTCATCGGTTTCTTCTTCGATAGAAGAGGAAGTGGAAAAGCTTGTTTGGGCGACAAAATGGGGGGCAGATACGGTGATGGATCTCTCGACAGGTCGTTATATTCATGAAACGAGGGAGTGGATCATTAGAAATTCTCCGGTTCCTATTGGCACGGTCCCGATTTATCAAGCCTTAGAAAAGGTTAATGGAATAGCAGAAGATCTAAATTGGGAAGTATTCAAGGATACATTAATAGAGCAAGCAGAGCAGGGAGTGGATTATTTTACTATTCATGCTGGTGTGTTATTGCGTTATGTCCCAATGACAGCAAAACGGGTGACAGGGATTGTGTCACGTGGCGGATCTATTATGGCTAAATGGTGCCTTGCTCACCATCAAGAAAACTTCTTGTATACGCATTTTCGTGACATTTGTGAAATATGTCAGCGCTATGACGTGGCTTTTTCATTAGGTGACGGCTTAAGACCTGGCTCGATTGCAGATGCGAATGATGAAGCTCAATTCTCTGAACTGAGAACACTAGGAGAATTGACTAAGATAGCTTGGGAATATGATGTGCAAGTGATGATTGAAGGCCCTGGTCATGTACCAATGCACATGATTAAAGACAATATGGAAGAACAATTACAACATTGTTATGAGGCGCCTTTTTATACATTAGGGCCACTGACTACGGATATTGCTCCTGGCTATGATCATATTACATCCGGGATTGGTGCTGCGAATATCGGTTGGTATGGTTGTGCAATGTTATGTTATGTCACGCCAAAAGAACATTTAGGACTACCAAATAAAGACGATGTAAAAGAAGGGTTGATTACGTATAAATTGGCTGCGCATGCAGGTGATTTAGCGAAAGGATTCCAAGGTGCACAAATTCGTGACAATGCATTATCAAAAGCCCGTTTTGAATTTCGATGGCATGATCAATTTAATTTGGGTTTAGATCCTGATCGTGCTCGTGAGTATCACGATGAAACCCTTCCACAAGAATCAGGAAAAGTCGCTCACTTTTGTTCGATGTGTGGTCCTAAATTTTGCTCGATGAAAATATCTCAAGAAGTACGTGATTACGCCGCCGCCCAAGAACATGATTCAAAAGGTGAAGTCTCAAATAATACGATGTCTGGTTACGGACTCATTGAAACGTTAAATAACTATGATGCAGAGATGAATATCGTTGATGTTGGCATGCAAACGATGTCGGAAAAGTTTAAAGAGAGCGGTAGTGAAATCTATCATACGCCAACCAGTAAAAAGACAAGCAAGGCGTAATGTGATGAAACAAAGCATTGCGATACTTGGAGCAGGGCTAGTTGGAAGAATGCTCGCTTTATATTTTGAGAAGCAGTCGAGTTTGTCATTAGAGGTACATCTTTATGAAAAAAGCACACTTAATGATGCGAATTCAACCGGAAGAATAGCCGCAGCAATGGTTGCTCCCACCTCTGAATCGACCAAGGCGTCACCTGAAATCGTTGAATGGGGTAAGCAATCATTAGTGTTATGGCCAGAGATATTATCGACATTGAATTTATCTCATCTATTCCATAAAACAGGCAGTATTGTGACGGCTCATCCTTTAGATGAACCTGAGTTGATGCAATTTGTCACTTTAGTGTCCGACAAGGATGGATTATCACCTTCATTACACTTAAGTGATTTACAAGCAATAGAGCCTGAACTGGGGGATTCTTTTCAGCGAGGGTATTTCCTTAAAGAAGAAGCTCATATTGACAATGATCAGCTGTACATAGAGACAGAAAATCAAATTAAAAGCAGTCGTATTCGTCTTTACGAAGGAACGCCTTTAAACATTGATTCAATAACAAATGAGTTTGATTGTGTGATTGATTGTCGAGGGTTAGGAGCAAAGTACGAATTAGATAAGGAATCAAAACGGTTAAGAGGTGTACGCGGTGAAATCATCAAGGTACACGCACCAGAGGTATCACTGACTCACCCAGTTCGTATTATGCACCCTCGGCAATCTATCTATATTGTGCCAAAGCCACATCATCATTTCACGATTGGTGCGACAGAAATAGAATCTGAAGATAAACGCAAACCAACTATGCGTTCCGTTTTGGAGCTGTTGTCGGCGGCTTATCAAGTGAATACAGGGTTTGCGGAAGCCGAAATTGTGGAATGTCGATCAGGGCTGCGGCCTACTTTATTGGATAACAAGCCGATAGTAGAAAAATCAAGACAACACTCCAATGTCATTATGGTCAATGGACTATATCGACATGGTTATTTATTACTTCCCGTGCTGTACCACAAAGCGATTGCTCTCGTTGAATATGTCTTATGTCGTCAGTTATTACCTGAAAGTCAATAGCTTAAATAAATTTAACGATATTAAATCAAAGACATCCATATAACCAAATTCATATGAAAACGAAAGGAGAGGCTTATGCATATCGTGATTAATGGAGATTCAGTGTCATTCGATGAAACAAACCTACAACACATTATTATGAATTGGGGTGCTAAGCCCCCCTATGCGGTTGCAGTGAATGGCGATTTTATCACTGAATTAGAGTATCAAAAGATACAGATTCAAGCAGGGGATCGTATTGATATCGTATCTCCTATATTTGGAGGATAGCGACGATGGATCGTTTAAATCTTTATGATCAATTTTTTGAGAGCCGTTTATTGATCGGATCAGCATTGTACCCATCATTATCTTGCATGGAACAATCGATCAGTGAAGCTCGATCTCAAGTGGTGACCTTGTCTTTACGTCGACAGGATCCACAAAATAAAAGCGGTCATGAATTTTGGAATCGAATACAAGGTTTAGGGCTCACATTATTACCGAATACAGCAGGGTGTCATAGCGCTAAGGAAGTCATGAATATGGCGATGATGTCGAGAGAAATATTCAATACAAATTGGATTAAGCTGGAACTCATCGCCGATGAATACAGTCTCCAACCGGATCCAATGAACTTGGTCAGTACAGCAGAGAAACTGATTAAAGAAGGGTTTCATGTGTTTCCCTATTGTACGGATGATTTAGTTCTTTGCATGCGCTTGGCTGATGTGGGGTGTAAAGTCATTATGCCGTGGGGATCGCCAATAGGCACAGGAAAAGGGTTATTGAACCCCTATGCATTAGACAGTATTCGACAGCGTTTACCCGATACGACATTGATTATTGATGCTGGTATCGGCAAGCCATCCGATGCCGTACAAGCGTTAGAGATGGGGTACGATGGTATTCTTTTGAATACCGCGATTGCTCAAGCACAGGATCCCATTCAAATGGCGAAGGCATTCTATCATGCCACATTGTCTGGCCGAACCGCGTATCTAGCAGGAAAAATGGTTGAAAGATCCGTTGCTCAGCCAAGTACACCGACATTCGGTATGCCGTTTTGGCATCAAGGGTAGCATTATGTTAATGAATGAAATAAAGACACCTTTTCCTGTGGTTTGGGCCGTGGGTGGGAGTGATTGTACTGCAGGCGCAGGGATACAAGCCGATCTAAAAACGCTGCATAACTTAAAGGTAACGCCTTATACCGTCATTACTGCGGTGACAGCACAAAATAGCCAAGGAGTGGTATCAATCAATCCGGTACCCATTCGTACTATTAAAGAGCAAATAGAGGTATTATTAGCGGAAAGTGCGATGCCCAGCGTCATTAAAATTGGTTTACTTGCCACGAAGGAGCAGGTGATTTGGCTGAGTCAATTTATCACTGAGATGAAACAAAAAGGGAATTCAACACCATTGATTGTTTATGATCCCGTGTCGGTTGCTTCTAATGGACATGCATTGACGGTCAAGTCTATCGTTGATGAAGTTAAATGTAACCTTCTACCGGTTGTTGATGTACTCACTCCGAATACGATAGAAATTAATGCGATAACTATTAATGCTATAACTTCAGTTGGAAAACCATTATCGAGACAGCAGACGTTGGAAATATCTGAATCAAAGGCGTATTTTTGGAAAAAGCTCATCACTCAAGTAAAAGCAATTCAACAGAGCGGGGTGAAATGCATTATTGCTAAAGGAGGGCATCATGATATCGGTACACAGGAATGCATTGACTATGCTTTGGATGGAAACGATGAATATTACTTAAGTAGTCCAAGACTTGAAGTCGCATCGAATCATGGAACAGGATGTACTTTTGCTTCGGCTTTATCGGCCTTTTTAGCGAAAGGATTGCATTTCCGAGAGGCTTTTACACTGTCTAAAGCATATATAAACCAAGCATTAAGATTGGGAGAGAAATTTGCACAACATTCGGTGTATTCGTACCTTCTTCCTGACAATAAACACGATTTCCCAACGGTTATTGATCATCCTCTGCAAGCCACTTCTTTTTTGAATTCGATATCTTTCCATCATTTTCCTCAGATGATGGGAAGACCGATCGGTTTATACCCAGTGGTGGATTCTGTGGAATGGTGTGAACGATTAATGTTATTGGGTGTGAACACGATTCAATATCGAGAGAAAACATTAACAGGAGAGGCATTATCACGATCAATTAAACACGTAATCGACCTGGGTAAAAAGTATCAGTGCCGCGTTTTTATTAATGATTATTGGTCTTTGGCCATCCAACATGGTGCCTATGGTGTTCACTTAGGGCAAGAAGATATCGACAGTGCAGATTTACATAAAATTAGACAATCAGGGATGAAATTAGGGGTCAGTACCCATGGCTATTATGAATTTTTGAAAGCAAGACAAATACATCCGTCTTATATTGCAATCGGTGCCATATTTCCTACCTATACCAAGGATATGACTGGGCAGATACAAGGGGTACAGACGTTAGCGGCCATTCATCGGTTGAATCGACAATATGAGCATCCGATTCCCATCGTCGCCATCGGAGGTATCAACTGTGACAATGTCACTTTTTTAGTGGATGTTGGTATTGAAAATGTTGCCGTCGTTTCAGCGATTACCAAAGCAACGTGTTATAAAACAGCCGTAAAGCGTATGACTGAATCATTAAAAACGATTCCTTCAAATCGATGGGATTACGTTGATGAATATGATGAGCCTTTGAGGTGCTAGAAGAGCGATCTTTTAACGAAATGTCTAGCACTCATCAATGCCTATATAAGATCAGGAAATAACGAAGCAATCAGACGAGTTGGTTAATTTACTGTTAGATAATCCTTTGATAATGGCTATTCACCTTATTATTTTCTATCCTTTGACTATCTTTGAATGGCTAAGTTAAGGGTCAAAATGAAAAAAGTAATGGCTGTATTGTTATCCAGTTTGTTTTTAGCAGCGTGTGCACCTGAAGTTGGTAGTAAAGATTGGTGTAAAGAAATGGATAAAAAACCGAAAGGTGATTGGACTGCATCAGAAACGGGCGATTACACAAAACATTGTATTCTATAATTTTTTAAAGGTAACCCTTTTTTAGAATAGCGTGTTTCAATTTATGTATTCTATCTCAATGCCTTATAGATGACATCACTTGTCAAAGTAAGGCATTCATTTTCACTTCCTATTATTCGTATTTTAGAATCACACCCCAACTCATTTTCTTTATCTATGTATCTTGTAAATATTGGATAACGCTATAGCTTAATGCTTTCATAAGCGCTAACTATATGTGAAACGTCTTGTTTTCCCCCTTGCTGAATTTTACGGTAATGGGTTAATAATTTCTGTAAGTACATTGTTGCATGGCTTTGTTGTTCATGATCTTGAATTTGCCAAAGGGAATGCCCCGTCACAGTGATGGTAGGGAGGTGTTCATTTGATCGTGTGCAGTAAATAATTTCATAAAAGCGACGATTCTCTTCTAACAATTGCTCATCAATAACTAAGAATTCATTATCTTTCAGTGTTTGTCTGACTTCATAGGCATTATTCACAGGGCATACAACGAAGTCGATATCTTGTGTCCCACAATGTTGAATAATCGAAGTAATGAAGTTCGACAATAATTCGCCGCCTACACCAGCAATCATAATCAGATGTTTACCTTGATGAGTTTCTAGTGGGAGCTGAGCGACATCATGACAATAAACATCCCAGCGATGAGATAGGTGCGGGTAAAACTGAGAGAGCCGAGATCGGACGATTTCGATTAAGCTTGGAACGATATCAACAAAGTGGACATGAGGTTTGTCGTGATGCTCTAGGAAATACGCACCTAAGAAACCATGATCACAACAACAATCCCAAATATGATCGTATTGCGTCTTTTCAAATAGAAGGTTATCGGTGACGGGATTATCAATGGCAGCGTTATTGATGACAGGATTTTCAATGGAAAAGCTATTAACGACAAAGCTATTAATCATATCGACGATACCGTTTAATCGTTTGCTGAGTTTCTTATTTACCACTTATTCACTCTTATAGTAATTCTAGTCAATCATCATAACGTAATAGTTAATAATAAAGACACAATAGTTAATCATTATGTGCAATAGCTAATCATAAAGACGAAATAGTTAATCAATATGATGCAATCGATAGTACATGGGCGTCATAATGGGGTAATTATAACTTAAGTTGAGGTTTAACGTGGACTTTTACAGGATAATTAGGTACGTACTAAGATCCTGTTCTATTCTTGTAAGAGAATTTTGACACACCACCTTTAGCAAGTGGCATCAGCTGAAGATTCTTTTAATTCATCTGTTTAAATAGGCTTACTATTTACAGATACTGATCATGGAGTCAGGTATGTCTGACTATTCCAATAATGATAAATTACAATTGAATACTTCTAAAGAGGATCTTGATATTTCTCATTCTACAAACCTTTTAACTAAACTTGGTTTAAATAACCCTGTATTTGCGTATAGCGGCAGCTTTATCGGATTATTCGTTCTGCTAGCGTTTTACGATCAAAAATTATTAGCAAGTGTGGTGAATACGGGCTTCTCATGGGCGGTGACTTATTTTGGCCCTTATTGGCAAGTATTGTTGTTACTGACCTTTTTAATTGGTATGGCGCTAGCACTGGGCCGTACTGGTAAGGTCAAATTGGGGGCAATAGACAGTCCAGAGCTGGAAGATTTTAAGTGGGTATCTATTCTATTCTGTACTCTTTTAGCGGGTGGTGGTGTTTTTTGGGCGGCCGCTGAACCGATTGCACACTTTGTTAATCCTCCACCATTGTATGGTGAAGCTGAATCATTGCATGAAAGAGCGGTTAACGCTTTATCTCAAGCGTTCATGCACTGGGGATTCTTAGCATGGGCTATTGTCGGTAGTTTAACATCCATTGTCATGATGCATTTACACTACGACAAAGGCTTGCCGCTTCAACCAAGAACGTTGTTGTATCCATTGCTTGGTGAGCGAGCATTAAAAGGGCATTTAGGCGCAGGCATTGATGCCTGTTGTATTGTTGCGGTAGCGGCCGGAACCATTGGTCCGATTGGTTTCTTAGGTTTCCAAATCAGCTATGCTTTAAATGAATTATTTGCTTTACCTGATGGCTTTACTACACAGTTTATTGTGATTCTTGGAGCGATTGTTCTCTACACCATTTCAGCGATCAGTGGTTTAGATCGTGGTATGCAGCTTTTAAGCCGAATTAATGTGATATTGGCGTGTGTACTCATGGTCTTTATTTTAATCGCAGGTCCAACCAATTTTATCGTGAATGGTTATATCCAAGGTGTTGGTAACATGATCGATAACTTTATTCCAATGGCGACGTATCGCGGGGATGAAGGTTGGTTAAGCTGGTGGACAGTCTTCTTCTGGGGATGGTTCTTAGGTTATGGACCAATGATGGCCATTTTTATCTCTCGTATCTCACGAGGAAGAACGTTAAGACAGATTATTTTAACGATCAGTATTATTGCTCCTTTAGTGACGTGTTTTTGGTTTACGATTATTGGGGGCACAGGCCTTGCGGCTGAAATTGCGAACCCGGGTGTTGTAAGTAGTGCGTTCGAAGGATTTAATTTACCTGGAGCTTTATTAGCGATTACCCAATCGTTACCGTTTCCTCTGATTACATCGATTCTATTTTTGGTTCTAACGACCATTTTTATTATCACGACGGGTGACTCGATGACTTACACGATCAGTGTTGTTATTAGTGGTACTACGACACCTAACTCTTTCATTCGTACATTCTGGGGTGTGATGATGGGGGCAATGGCGATTATCTTGATATCTTTAGGTGAAGGTGGGATAGGGGCTTTACAATCCTTTATTGTAATTACCGCCGTACCGGTATCGTTGATTTTGTTACCGTCATTATGGAATGCGCCAGCGATTGCTAGAAAGCTAGCCGATGAGCAAGGGGTTTAATACTCAGTAGTAATGAAAAAACCGCCGTAAGGCGGTTTTTTTTTGAAAGGTTTATTCATCGTAACGGTTAAGTTCTAAACGAGATCAGGTCTAGCTTAAGCTGCGTAACTCATTTTTGTATTATTTGATAATTCATTAAGGGATAATTTCACTTGAACTTTAGCTAAGCTTTGAAATACGTTCAAAGAATATTCACCAAAACTGCTCATTAACTCTAATGATTGTAAAAGTGCTTTGTTTGCTTTATCTAAGATGACTTCCATACGACAATTCTCTCCTAAAAAACGAGAACATGCGTTCACTACAATGTTTGAAAACACTTTTAAAACCAGTGCTTTTGCTTCAACCGAACCTTCAAGCGCGTAACCTAATATTTCCTGTGCTTCTTTTGCTGGAATATCACTAAAGCGTAAAGAGTTAACTGCTGCGTTAGCTAAGATTGCTTCTTGAATGTGTTCTGATTGTGTCATTGTCGTGTTCATGATAAATCCTTTCGATATGTTAAACCTTTGCGTTGAAACCATTATGTGATTAAACGACTGAATTTTAAGTGATCTACGTCGTATTTGGTATGAGTATAAAATACTAATACTTTACTGATATTGCATTAAGTTATTGATATTTAATCATTTACAGGGTGTTGTGGTGATTTTCATATACGTTTTACCTATAGTATGAAATAACGAAATCTCAGTAAAGTAGGGGGGATCTCTTACATGCGAATGAACCAATGACAGATCTGAACGTGATCTGTCTCAATAAGAATACATGACCTAGGGCTCTTTAAAGGTTTCAATCGCCAGTCCATCAATGGAATAACCCGTATTGGCTAATTCAAATGATTGGGAGGTGACGTTCATTTTACCGATCACATAGGTTAAGTCCCAAAGTTCGGTAACAGGAATCCCATCAGGGAAACTGACATGAATGATTTGATTCGGTGGTGGTGGGGGGACATGGATACACGCTCCCATAAAAGGTACTAATAAAAATTCAGTGGTTTTCTCATGATCGCCTTCCAACGGAATAATATATCCAGGAATTTTCACATATTCACCATGGAGATCCATTCTGACTTCACTGATCTGACTCTGAGGTGTTTGAGCGTCTATGGTATGGTTGGTTTGTGACATCAACTGTTGCTGTAAACTCATGCTCTTTCGAGCAGATTCAGGTATTAATGATTGCCAATCCAACTCTTGAATGGCATAAGACAATTGAGTTGTGCCCAGAAAGGTAATTATTATTGAGAAGATCGTATTCTTAAACGTCATGTTCATTCTCTACATCGTCTATATAAGTGAATCAAGAAATAGGGAGCCATAGTGTATGTTCTATAGCTCCCACGGCCAGTGACTAAGTGGTTAAGTAACTAAGTAACTAAGTAACTAAGTAACTAAGCGATTAAGAGACTAAATTTATCGTAATATAACCACTTAGCATGCCGTTATCGATTGAAGTTACTGACACGCAGCACCGATATTTCTCCATACGCTGTGTGTTCCAGGTTGGTTACCTAATGTCCAATACGCAGCTTCGTACTGGTTACCATTAAAGCTGACAATGGCACCACCAGAGTAGGCTGTTGAAGATTTCCAAGGTAATACGACATCACTCTCCAATGCCCAAGCCGCGCTGGAGTCAGGAGTATTACCTCTTGTCCAGTATTTGGCTCTCCATACTAAGTTTTGATGACTCACCCTATTCCCACCAGTATAGGTTTTACTGGCTGACCATGCTGCGTATTGCGCAGCAGCAGGATCGCCAACAGTACAGGTGCCTGGTGTTGGATCGACCACAGTGACTTTATTGGTGACGAGCAAGTTGGCAATGTCCGTTGCATTCGCCAATTCGGGATCTTGCACGGTAACCGAAATGGAATAGTTAGTATCTACATCCACCTGAGGAGCCGTTACTCGAATCGAGTTATTAGACACGAATTGATAAGACAATCCTGATGTATTCCAAGCGTAGGTTAATGGATCACCATCGGGGTCATTTGCGGAGGCCGTGATCGTGATGGTATTGTCCTCCTCCACAGTATAACTACTATTGATGTTAACACTTGGAGTTTGATTGGCTTCTGGTGCGATACCAATAATCGTCACAGTATCAGAATCCGATAGCTCGCCATCATTCACGGTTAATTGAAATTGGTAAGCACTGTCAGAGGTAGTAGTGGGTATCGTAACAGAGAGTAACTGACTGGATTGAATACCTAGATTGAGATCAGTGCCAGAAATTTGACGCCATTCGTAGGTTAACGCATCATTATCAGGATCCGTTGAGGCGGAAGCGGATAAAGTGATCGTTTCACCGGCATTACTTTGACGATCGTTACCAGCATTCGCAGAAGGTGCACGGTTAGTCACGGGAATATCTGGATCAATTGGTGTTTCATAGGAATCGGATGTGATAACAGACACGGTCAAAGGTTGAGTTGGCTGATTGATTGATCTGGAAGATAACACTGTGTTATCACACATAACATCGGCACGGTTTGGTTGATCTGCTGTTGCGACATTGATGTGTAATTTATTCATTTGAATCGGTGAGTAGCGTTGGTTTTGAAGCTCAAAGTAGTCATCTGGCTTAGCTGAATAACTGACTTTTAAATAACAACTATTATCACTGATTTGTGATGCGCTTATCGAAGGATAGATGAATCCAGAGGCACCATGTAAAGCAGGGTATAGATAGCCATTAATGCTTTTTTCAGGGTCATAAAAGCCTAATAAGGTCGTAACTGGAACGCCTTTATCTATTGGGGCTGGCGCATCTCTAGTGGCATTCACTTGTGAAATATCGACCTCTACCCAGCTTCCATTTTGAACTTCGAAGTACAATGTTTCATTACGATTACCAAGGTATATGGTTTCATCGTTAATATGAAGATCTGCTCCCCAGGATGAATTACGATTGACAGACAGTAGCTTTCCATCGGGTAATAAAGTCGGATTAGGAGCATAAATATCGGAAATCCATACGCCATCTTCGAGAATAATGGAAATAAAGTCTGATCCCGTGAAGAAACTGCGTAATACTTCACCATTGGTATCATCTTTGATTAAATCAAGTGTCGCTCTGCTATTGATGGTTTGTTGTGCATTGGGTACCTGAGGAGAGTGAATATCCATTGCTTTTGTATTTTCATTCCAAAGGCGATAACCAGTAGGAGAGGTGACATCGAGAATGGCTTTATTCTCTAAAAACTGCTGAATAGAATGTAAGGCATAGGGGGTATGTAATGTATAGTCTGTGATAGTTGAACGACTATTACCGCTTGCCATCGAATCGGTATTATACGTATATTGGCCTAAAAATGGTGGCTGTGATTGATTTGTATTAGGAATGGTTTGATTCTTGGCACTTAGTCCCCATTGTAAATTGGCAATGAAACGCTTTTGGAATATATCCCACCCCCAAGCCGAATTTATTTCAGTGGGAGGTCGATGAACAGAGCCTTCAAAGCCACCAGGGTAATGCCCTAGCCCATAGTTATGACCGACTTCATGACTCCATTCATTTTTTCTGCTGTCATCAATAGTAATCATTCCATTACCACCACTACCACCGTGTTTCACCGTACCGTTACTGTAAACGACAACAGCGCTGGTACCGGTCATTTGAACAGCGGTATAAGGGTGCGCTTTTTCAGAGGTACCATCCGACGTGTTCAATCCATAGTTCGCCATGTTGATGCCATGGGAAAAGAGGATCTTTACAATAGCTTGTCTTGAATCACCGGTATGCCAACCACCAGTACTTGGGTCGCGACCTGTAATGGTTCGACCATCGGCAAACACAACCCTAGAGAGTTGCATCGGCGCATAATTATTGACGGTCAGTTTACTGATCGGTATTTTTTGGAAGTAATCACGATGTCGATTAATATCATCAGCAAAATGAAACCAGTTACGAGGAGCGGTGAAGATACCTAAATCTAAGGTATTAATCCATAGTTCACTTGAAGCACCAATGGTAATATCATTAAGATAGCTGGTATTACCATTAGCCGTAATTTGTAGTGTTAAACCAGGTAACATCCAGTTAGCGGGTAACGTACCGCTCCATGTGTTATCAGCGTATTTGATGGTAGTAACAAGAGCGTTGTTATCATGATTGGGTAATTGTGAGGG
The DNA here is from genome assembly GCA_028131545.1 of Vibrio sp. Lineage (GTDB taxonomy): Bacteria > Pseudomonadota > Gammaproteobacteria > Enterobacterales > Vibrionaceae > Vibrio. The sequence goes on from JAOICL010000008.1 coordinate 38,301, forward strand.
CGCTGCTAGTGTGATATCACCTAATCGTTGTCCCGATTGGTCAAGTGCAGTGACAGTTACCGTACTGTTATTTGAAAGAGTTTGCAGTGGACGAACCATTAGTAAGGTATCTCGTTGCCCAGCAAGATGAGGCCTTAAGTCTCCTTTATCATTGGTCTGTGGCGTGGTAATGACTTGGGCATAACTGATTTCAGCTTGGAAGCTACCAGAGAGATCATTTGAAGGTGCGGTATCATTGAAATAATACACTGCTTGAGCGGAACCGATGGTACCAAAGCTGGCTATTGATGCTGCGATTAAAGAAGTGAGTAGTTTCTTTTTCATATTACATTCCATTTGTTTATATAAGGCGACAAATAGAAAGCAATAACTAAGCCAAAATTTCAATAAAACGTTGATAAGTATAGCGTTCGGTAATCCAGTCGTGAATTTTAATAAGAAAGGTTATTTACGAATTAAGGTTAAAATTTTAATACGAGTAATCTATATAACAGAGAATATAAGGAATAGAGACAGGATGAAGAACATGGAGAACAAGACGTTATTCAATACACCCATAAAAAGTGACATCAAAGAGCAAGCCCTTATTTTATGGGAATACCTTCAAATAAAAGAGACGCCGAAACCCGTCGATTGTATGATCGTATTGGGGTCGAACGATTTGAGGGTGGCGGACTATGCCGGTGAGTTAATGTTAAAAGGCATGGCCAAACACGTGGTATTTTCTGGTGCATTTGGGCGCAATACTCAAGGTGTGTTTACGACAACGGAAGCCGAATTATTCCATGACATCGCCAGTAAGAAAGGGGTCAATCCCGATCACATGTTTATTGAGAATAAAGCCACGAATACCGGTCAAAATATGACGTATTCTCTCGAATTATTAAAACAGAAGGGCATTAATCCACAGAGCTTTATGTTGATTCAAAAAAACTTTATGGGGAGACGAGCGATCGCGACATTCCGAGTGTATGAACCAACCAAGCCCGTTACTCTTTGTTGTCCTGATATCGGCTTCGATGATTACCCAACTGCAGATATTGACATTCACTTAATGATCAATACGATGGTGGCTGATTTCGAAAGAGTGTTACGTTACCCAGAATTAGGCTACCAGATCAAGCAACCTATTTCAGAAATGGTTTATCGCGCCTATGTGTTTTTAACCGAGAATGGCTACGATCAACAAGTATAATGATCCTCAATACATTCTGAGAAAAGCCTTCAGTGATAATGAATTGATGTCAACATGATGCCGTCAATCAGTGATAAAGAGAGTAGTAGATACAATGCAAGATCTTATCAATTCCATGCGCATACTAACCGTCGCAATCCACCCAGACGTTACATTAATTCAAGATCCTATTACCGTAAAGCGCTTATCAACACGCGCCATTGTTCAAAAAGATGACCAAATATTATTGATGTACACCAAGCGATATGAGGATTACAGCTTGCCTGGTGGTGGGCTTGACAATGAGGAACCTATTTTAGAAGGATGTACTCGCGAATTGATCGAAGAAACAGGGGCTCAGAATGTTCGTAACTTACAGCCTTATGGGATTTATGAAGAGTACCGTCCTTGGTATAGAGATAATGCAAATGTGATGAATATGATCTCTTATTGTTTCACTTGCGAGATAGATGACGAGCTAGGAACTCCAGAGTTAGAGTCCCATGAAATTAATAATGGTATGGTACCCATGTGGGTCAACATTCATGATGCGATTGCGCATAACGAAGACATTCTTGCACACAGTGATAAGCAAGGGTTAAGCATCATTCGTGAAACCTATTTATTGAAGCACATAGCGAGTCATCAAAAATAAAAATTGAAATAGATAAGCGAAAATTCTTATTTTGGTCTATGGCTAGTACTTTTTTCATACTAAAGTACTAGCTGTTTATTTTGCTATATTGACTGATATAGCAAAATAAATTGTAAAAATTTATAGTTTAACTCCTTAATTTCTTACAGGTTTTAAATTACTGTACAACATGTTTAATATAAAATCTGGATTTATCAAGTATTAAAGTCTAAGTTTATAAAACGCATTCTGCTGTAGCGTGAGGTGTTGTTATGAATTTGGACTCTGCTTTAGGTATTCATCCTGATATGTTGAACTTTCGAGCTCAGCGGGCACAGGTATTAGCGAATAACATTGCTAATGTGGATACACCCAATTTTAAATCCCAAGATTTAGTCTTTGATGCTGTCTTTCGTCAAAATAATTTGAGCCAGTCAACCTCCATTCACCCTGAAACCAAATATCGCATCCCTTATCAGCGTACCATCGATGGAAACACGGTAGAGCTGTCTGTCGAGCAAGCACAGTTTGCTAAGAACCAGATTGATTATCAAACATCCCTGACATTTCTAAAGTTAAAAATTCGCGGCTTACGTGGCGCTATTGAAGGGAAATAAATCGTATGATGAACAAGCGATAGGAAACACATTGTAAGGAATACGTTTTAAGCAATACGTTTTAAGCAATACGTTTTAAGAAATACGTTTTAAGAAATACATTGTAAAAACAGGTTTAAAGGTGACGTTCTTAACGAGGTTCTCAAAGAGGTAGCGGCATGAGCTTTAATCAAATATTCGATGTGGCTGGAAGCGCCATGAATGCACAGACGGTGAGATTAAATACGATCTCAAGTAATTTAGCGAATGCCGATTCAGTATCGGGGAATCCTAATGAAGTGTTCAAACCACTAAAGCCTGTTTTTGTTGCTCAATATGATCATACCCAAAGAACCACATTAAATCATTCGCAAGACAGCTTTGATCAATTCAGAGGTGATCGATCGATCCCATCGGCTCGAGTGATGGTGGCGGATGTTATTCAAGTCGACTCTTTGATGGATAAGCGCTATGAACCGAGTAACCCATTAGCGAATGATAAAGGATTTGTATATTACTCAGGGATCAATGCGGTGAATGAAATGGCCGACATGATGTCTGCAAGTCGAAGTTTCGAATTAAACGTCGATGTATTAGGTAGCGCAAAGTCTATGCAGCAATCCTTAATTCGAGTATTGGAGGTGTAAGATGTCAGTCTCTTCGATCGGATCTCAAATAAACTTAAATACATCGGAAAGTGCGCCCGTTTCTGGTAATCCAAATTCACCTGATGAGCTAAAAAATGATTTCCTGACCATGATGGTGGCTCAGATCCAAAATCAAGATCCACTGAACCCTGCTGATGGTACCGAATATGTAAGTCAGTTAGCTCAATTCTCACAGGTACAAAGTTCTGAAACCCTCGTTCAATTAATGGAAGATCAAGCGTCATTACTCTCTAGCCTTCACTCATATACAACGGCTGGTCTCGTTGATCAAAATGTGTATGTGAGAACCAATACCTTTAACAGCGATGTTGATCATGTCAAAGGTGAGATCACGTTATTGGCACCCAGCTCTCAAGTGAATGTTAACGTCACGAACGAATTTGGTGAGACAAAAAATTACCCATTGGGTTATCAAAGAGCAGGTACTGTTCCCTTTGAATTGAACATGATTGATGCGGATATGGCAGGCAGTCGCTTTACCGTTAACGTCGAACTATCTAAAGGACAAAATTACATTCCTGATCTTCAGCTACAGGGTAAAGTGAACAATATTGATGTACCAAAAAATGGGTCGACTTCGATAGTGAATATCGCAGGTCTGGGTAGTGTGCCACTGTATGATATCGCTAAATTTGGTGGTCAATCACAGCAAGAAGAGGACTAACCATGAGCTTTAATATTGCATTAACAGGGTTAAAGTCAACCAACACACAACTTGATACCATCTCAAATAATATCGCAAACTCAGGGACAACGGGGTTTAAAGAATCACGTACCGAGTTTTCGAGTATCTATAATGGTGATGCGGGTGGGGGGGTTAAAGTTGCTGGGCAATCACAAAATATTGAAAAAAGTGGTTCTATAGAAACAACCAATAGAACATTGGATTTAGCGATTAACGGTCAAGGTTTCTTTATTACTGAGACCAGTCAAGGACGGTCTTTATATACACGCGCTGGTGCTTTTTATACTGATAAAGATAATCATATTGTTAACCTTTCTGGGGATACCCTACAAGGATACGGTGTCGATGCGAATAATAACCTGCAAACGGGTATTATTGATGATCTTCAAGTGTATCAAGCCTCTTTGGGGGCAGAACCTACGACGACATTAGAATTTGGTGCAAACTTAGATGCCAGATTAACCGGTGTCACACTGACTCCACCGGCGACGGATTATACGACCAATCTTGATACTAGTGATGTCACCACATTTAATAGTTCATATACCACTCAAGTCTATGATTCGCAGGGTAACGAGCACACATTGACACAATATTTCATTAAATCAGATACTTCCCCTAATGAATGGACCGTCGTTCCCACGATTGACGGTAATGTTGTCACGCCCGCATCGGGGGCAAACCCTGCCATTGTATTTGATGGAACAGGCCAAATAGATGGTGCAACGTCCATCAGTAATTATACGCTTAACTACCCGTTAACGAATGGCGCCGCACCCATGAATTTAACCGTTGATCTAAGTTCAATTACACAATTTGGTTCTGATTTTGTTGTGTCGACAAATAGTCCAGATGGATACAGTTCAGGTGAGCTAACGGGGATCCGTATAGAAGATAATGGGTATCTGTATGCACAGTATTCTAATGGACAAGATGCACTTCAAGGTCAAGTGATTTTAGCGGACTTCGCCAGTACTCAAGGGTTGCAAGCGGTGACAGAAACCGCTTGGGTTGAAACCTTTGCATCCGGTGATCCCATCGTAGGTGCACCCGACACAGGAGTGCTCGGCAGTTTAAGTTCAGGTGCATTAGAAACGTCTAATGTGGATATTACCCAAGAAATCGTCAACCTAATGGAAGCGCAAAGAAACTACCAAGCGAATACCAAAACGATTTCAACATCTGACCGATTAACGCAAGCCCTGTTTAATGCTGTCTAAAGTAACGCTGTCTAAAGTAACGTTGAATGAGCGATAGATACCGTTAATGACACTTTAACTTCAAAATAAGCCGTTGGGTGAGGAGGAAGAATGAACCCTGTATTATACAGTGCAGCAGGTGGTGCAAACCGAATACTCTATGCACAGCATGTGAGCGCCAATAACCTGTCTCACTCCAATACGACCGGCTTTAAAGCGATCATTGAACGCTCTATGGCGGTTGAAAGAGAAGGCGCTGGATTTAATACATCAGCTTCTTCTGTTTCAAACTCAACGGCCATTGACTTTACTGCGGGTGAATTATATCGAACGGGCCATCCTCTTGATATTGGTATTGATGGGGAAGGCTTTATCGCGGTTCAAAATCCAGATGGTAAAGAAGTGTATACACGGGCAGGTAACATCAAGTCTGATGCTGATGGACGTTTATCGATTAATGGACGTAGTCTCGTCAATGCGAATGGCGATGAAATGATATTACCTCCCTATCAAAACGTTAATATTGGCGTGGATGGGAGTGTTACGGTCATTCCCATTGATGGTGTTGGTAGTATTAACATCGGGCAAATTAAACTAGTTATGCCCGACAAATCAGAATTGGCATTTTCTCCCAATGGCTACTTTGAATCAAAGAATGGAGAAGCGTTTGATCCCGCTGCGAATGTGATTGTCGTGGCTGAAAATTTAGAGCAATCGAATGTCTCAACCATGACGGAAATGATTCGCTTAATGCAGTCAACGAGGCAATATGAAATGCAAGTTAAGTTAATGAAAGCCGCTGATCAACTTGCCGCCAATGGGGCCAAGTTACTTAGAAACAGTTAGCTTTACGAAATGGTTAGCTACTTCGAAACAGTGAGTTTTTGAAACAAGTAGTTGCTTAGACATAGTTAGTTTTTTGAAACGATGAACAGTTATGAATTATCTAACTGAATAATTTTCGCGTGTCTCTTTACCAATCTTACAGATTAACCTCGAATAAGGTGACCGATTATGAACGCAGCATTATGGATCAGTAAAACTGGTCTCTCAGCACAAGATACCAAAATGAATGCGATTTCTAATAACCTTGCTAACGTCAATACGAATGGGTACAAGCGTGATAGGGTGGTTTTCGAAGATTTGTTTTATTCCATTCAAACGCAACCCGGTATCGAACAAAATGATGATGAAGCCCTACCAACAGGGGTACAGCTGGGTAATGGTGTACGTGTTGTGGGTACTGAAAAAGTCCATACGCAGGGAGCCATTCTCAATACCAACCAAGATTTGGATTTAGCGATTCTAGGTAACGGTTTCTTTCAAATACTCAATTCTGACGGTGAGATTCTTTATACACGTAATGGGCAATTTAACGTCAACTCTGAAGGGGTAGTGGTGAATACCGCAGGGTTAGCACTGGAACCTGAAATTGTGGTACCAGAAAATGTTGCAGGCCTCACCATTGGTAGCGATGGCACCGTCATGGCTATCGTACCGGGGTCAACTCAACCTGAAAACCTAGGCACCATTGCATTGGCTACATTCATGAACCCATCAGGGTTAGCGGCACGTGGGGGTAACTTATTTTCTGAGTCAGAAGCCTCTGGGGCTCCTAATGAATTAATTGCTGGAGCCGATGGCGCAGGCTTTATCAAGCAAGGTTCACTAGAAGGGTCGAATGTGAATGTAGTAGAAGAAATGGTTGAAATGATTTCAACGCAGCGTGCCTATGAAATGAACGCAAAAATGGTATCTGCTGCCGACGAAATGCTGCAATACATCGCAAGAGCAAGTTAGTCAAGTAGGGGAACACTCATGATGAGATACGCACGCCAAAAGACATTAACGCAGGTGATGATCTTAGCCTGTACACTCTTCATTGTTTCTGGATGTTCTGTACGTCAAGAGTTTGTTCCACCGTCAAAAGATGATGAGAAATTTGCCCCGCCAAAGCTAGATTATAGCGACACGACGCACTCAGGTGGTAGCTTATTTCAAGCTAATACGGATTACAGTTTTTTTACGGATACCCGAGCGTATCAAGTCGGTGATATCTTAACCGTCAGCTTAGATGAAGAAACCAAATCAGAAAAAGAAGCCGATACGTCCTACGGTAAGGATTCGAATTTAGGGTTTGATGTGGATATCGTTTCCGGTGGTTGGACTGAAGATAGAGAAGGGACATTATCAGGTGAACGTGGCTTTGCCGGAACTGCATCCAGTTCACAGGGAAACAAACTGGAAGGAGCCATTACCGTCATGGTGCACGACGTATTACCGAACGGTGCGCTATTGGTAAAAGGAGAAAAGTGGTTAATTCTCAACCAAGGTGAGGAATACATTCGCTTAACCGGTATCGTTCGAGTAGAAGACATTGGTAACGATAATTCCGTTTCTTCCCAACGAATTGCTGATGCGCGTATTAGCTATTCAGGTACGGGTACTCTCGCGGATTCCAATGCCTCTGGGTGGTTATCACAAATGTTTAATTCACCTTGGTTCCCATTTTAATTAAACCCATACATTCGTTATCATAAAAACGAAATAGGTGATGTCATGAAGAAAGTATGTGTATTCGTATCACTACTGTTTATTAGCCTGACGAGTCATGCTCGTGAGTTAATGAACCTTGTGGACATTCATGGCATTCGAGACAATCAATTGATTGGTTATGGCCTAGTTGTGGGTTTGGATGGGACAGGGGATAAATCACAGACCAAATTTACTGAGCAATCGATTAAAAATATGTTGGAGCAATTTGGGCTTCAGCTTGAAAGCAGAGTGTCTCCAAAAGTAAAGAATGTAGCGGCAGTATCGGTGACAGCCAGCGTGGGCCCAATGACTGGGGCAGGGCAACAGATTGATGTGATCGTTTCTTCGATAGGTGATGCAAAAAGCTTACGAGGGGGAACCTTATTATTAACCCCATTAAAAGGGGTGGATGGGAATGTGTACGCCATTGCTCAAGGGAATGTGGTTGTCAGTGGTATTGGTGTTGAAGGACAAGATGGGTCTAGTGTCTCTATGAACATTCCAACGGTAGGTCGTATCCCAAGTGGCGCAACCGTTGAACGAGAAATTCAATCTGATTTCAATGATCAAAATATGATTACACTCAATCTGAAAACACCCAGTTTTAAAACCGCTAAAAACATCTCACGAGCGATTAACGACACGTTCGGCCCTAAAGTCGCGGTAGCGATTTCATTAAATCAAATCAAAGTTCAGGCGCCAAGGGATACACATCAAAGAGTCATGTTTGTTTCAATGTTAGAAGAATTGGATGTGGAAGAAGGAAAACGTCCTGCTCGTGTGGTCTTTAATTCAAGAACAGGGACCGTGGTCATGTCCGAAACGGTTCGTATTAAACGTGCAGCCATTTCCTATGGGGGCATCACTATTTCGATTGCAGAAGATCAGTACATCAGTCAGCCCAACGCCTTTAATGAAGGTGGTCAAACCGAAGGAATACAAGATTCGACGATCACCATTCAACAAGAAAAAAATCAAATGTTTATCTGGGAAGAAGGTGTCGATTTACAAACCATCGTGAATACAGTGAATGGAGTAGGAGCAAGTCCGGATGACCTGATGCAAATATTACAAGCATTAGATGAAATCGGTGCGCTTAACGCTGAGTTATTGGTTATTTAGTGAGTACAAGCGAAAGAGTCGACCTTCATTAAAACAGCATAAAGTAAAATAAGGGCAATCATATGATCAATACGAACATGATTTCTTCCCAGCATACGAGCGCCACACAAGTGGATTCTGTCCTGAGCTTTAGCCAATTAAATAAAATGAAATACAGCAGCAATCAACCAGAAGCGTTAAAGCAAGTCACACAGCAATTTGAAGCTTTGATGTTTCAACAAATTCTAAAATCGATGCGTGCAGCCAGTAATGTGTTGAGAGATGAAGATAGCCCACTGAGTTCGTCGAAATTGGACTTTGCTAAGGAACTGCATGATTCACAAATGGCTCAGGTGATCGCCGTGCAACAACAAGAAGGGATCAGTAGTATGTTAATGCAACAACTTAGCCCTTTGGTGTCCATGAATTCAGAATCGAAACCTAACGATACCATAATGAAGAATACACACAGTAATGACTAAAGAATCATCGCAGATGATGTGATTTTTAGGAAAAATAGAGGTGCGGTATGAGTATGTTAAACATAGCATCGACGGGTTTAAACGCGAATCGAGTCAGCTTAAACACCACAGCACAAAACATTGCGAATGTGAATACCGAAGGGTATTCAAGACAAGATGTATTGTTAAGCTCTATCGCAGGGCAATACGACGAGCCAGGTCGAGGCGTGCAAGTTTCCTCGATTCGACGTATTACCGAAGACTATTTAACGAAACAACTGTGGCAGTCGAGTAATTTATCCGCCAATGCCAATAGCTTTCATCAATACATGGCCTCAATGGAAGGAATCATCGGTTCTGACTCGATTGATTTGTCGAGTGGGATCAATGCATTTATCTCTTCAGCGCATGAATTAACCGTACGACCAGAATCCCTTGCATATCGCCAACAAATGCTCTCCAGTGCGGACTCTCTCGCGCAAAAATTCAACTTAATGAGTCAAGCCATCAATAATCAGCACCAAACATTAAGCAGTGATCGTACGACCATCATTGATGATATTAACGGGCAAGTGGCTAATATCGCGAGTTATAATTCAAAAATCATTGAGCTGTCTAATCTTGGTGAGAATACCGCAATCTTAGAAGACAAACGAGATGTTCTCATCAAAGAACTGTCTGAAAATGTCAGTATTACCACGGTGTATCCAGGTGACGGTTCGATTGAAATCAGTCTACCGAATGGTGAACCATTGGTGATGAAAAGTTCACATGCAACGGTGGTGGCGACACCATTAGCCAGTGATCCATTTCAAGCGACGATTTCAATTTCCTTATCAGGGCAGTCATTTCCTGTGTCTTCAGGGGAAATTGGTGGGCGTTTAGGTGCGATTGAAAATATGCAAAACACCGTTATTTTACCCTCACTGGATGTGATTAATGACATGGCACGAGAATTGGCCGACGAAGTGAATGGATTACTGTTAACAGGGACTGATTTGAATGGTAATACGCCGGGTGCGGCATTATTCACTTATACCGCAGGGTATGAAGCGGAGTCCTTTACGACCAGTGGTATTACCGCGCAAGAATTAGCTTTATCGATTGATGGTACGCTGGGGGATGGTTCGCTTGCTGAAGCGATTGCGGCTGTTGAAAAGACCGATTTTAGTATCAGCGGCTATGGCACCATGACGCTCAGTGAAGCTTTTGCAGTTCTTACTGGTAACATCGCTATCTCGGCGCAACAAGCCGTGACCGAGCAAGATGCGAATCAAATATTACTGAATCAAGCGGTCGCGAGTCGAGATGCGGTTTCTGGTGTGAACAGTGATGAAGAAGCCGCCAACCTGATCAAATACACGAATAATTATAATGCGAATATGAAAGTCATCTCGACAGCGAATACGTTGTTCAACAGCATTTTAAATGCCTTTTAGGAGGCGATGATGAGAATATCAGACAGTTACTTATCCAATATCATGCTTCAATCCCTTAATGCAAACAGTGCTGAGATGGGGACATTGTTCCAACAAATGTCGACCGGTGACAATATTACCAAGCTTTCCGACGATATTTTAGGATCGGTAAAATTGGTCGGTCTTGACGCGCAAAAAAGTGTCTTGGCGCAATATAAGACCAACTCCGAAAATGTGAAAAGTGAATTGTCCCTCTATGAAGGGCGCGTAGATATGCTTGAAAATAGCCTACAAAGAGCGAATGAATTGGCACTTTGGGGTAAAAATGGGACCTTTAGCGTAAATGAACGTGAAGCGATTAACATTGAGCTTAAAGCTATCCAAGACAGCATAGTGAATACCCTAAATACAAAGAATGATGAGGGGTCGTATTTATTTTCAGGGACCGCGATTAATGAAGCGCCTATTTTAGTGGATGATATCACGGGAGTCATTTCGATTAATCCAGCGATTAATGCCAATACACGGGAGACAACCGTCGCGGATGGATTAACGGTCGAAAATAATATTACCCTCGATAAAATATTGACCACAACACCTAACATTCTTGAACACTTAACTAATTTGATGAGTGAGTTTTCTGCGGTCACTCCAAATATGACAACGGTTGATGCTTCTTTAGAGGGTATTCATCAATCGATCAGTGATACATCGAGTGTCATGGCCAGTATTGGTTCAAAAATAAACAACTTGGATACGAATATAGAAAACTCAGAGGATCTTGGGCTATTCGTTGAGCAAGTCAGTTTAGGGATTAATCAGTTAGATTACGCAGAAGCGTCGGTGAATCTTAATGAATTCATGAATGCGTTACAGGCTTCTCAGAAAGCGTATGTAGGGATAAATCGATTATCGTTATTTAATGAAATATAGCTGACCTAAGTGAGATAAGATATGAAAGATTCTTATCAACAACATCAAACTCAACGATCTCAGAGAAATCAGAATAGCGGGCTATCCCGTGAAAAAAACGTGCCTGATTATAACAGTAAATCGGGTAATAACAGTCAATCCAGTTATAAAGCAGTTTCGGATTATAAAGCTGTGTCGGGTTATAAAGTTGTGTCGGGTTATAAAGCTGTGTCGGGTTATAAAGCGGTATCGGCTTATAAAAGAATAGCGCTATTGAATCTGACAGCACTCACGTTATTGGGCTATTCACACACGACGTTAGCTGAAGAGATCGACATTGTTATCCCCATGGATAGGGTGGAGTGGTATGCCAATAGTGCAATACAAGAATGCCAGTTAGGACTAAAAAGCCCATCTGACGGTCTAGAGGTTTTGTTTGTACAAAAAGCAGGGAAGAACGCCCAGTTACAGTTGAAATCCTATCGAGAATTGGAAGAAAACAGCCAATTTATGGTAACGGCATCAGCACCTGATTGGGGGAATAACAGCAAACGCAGAGCGAGCATCACTCTAAAAGGAAAAGTAGAGAAAAATGAAGCTAAGGTCGCACATGATGTTGAGTACCTAATAAACCAATTATCGTACGGTAAATGGTTACACTTCTATAACGTTAAAATAGACCAATACAGTCAAATTAATTTTTCAATTCCTTCAATTGGTTACCATCAATATCATGATGATTTTATAAATTGTGTAAGCAAGCTTCCGAAAAGCGATTATAATGAAATTAGTACGGTTATTGTTCGATTTGTTAAGGGGCAATCTAAAGTCTCAGAAAGTAACATCGAACAGTTAAAACCGATTCTTGATTACGTTCAAAAAGATCCCACTGTGGTGAAAATATTAGTCGATGGGCACTCCGATAGTGGGGGCAGTTCTGTGGCGAATGTACGCCTTTCAAAAGTAAGAGCAGACAATATAGCGCAATACTTTATTGCGAACGGTGTTTCAAAAAATATGGTTGAAACTCGTGGTCATGGTAGCCGCTATCCGTTAGTTCGAGAAAAAACAGAGCAAGACAAAGACATGAATCGTCGTGTCGAGATTCAAGTTGTAAAAAGAGGGCAGAAGTAATGTCGTATTCAATGATCTCTTCCAATGAAATATCCGCTGTACAATCACCTCTTATCCTCGCAGCAAAAGACAATGCGTTGATGAAAAACACCCTAGAACAAGGAAATCAGGCCGTGGATTTTTCGGCATTGATGAAACAAACCGTGAATTCCGTTAATGAGGTTCAACACGTCGCCAAAGATCATGTTACAGCGGTTGAGCTTGGCCAAAGTGATGATGTCATTGGTGCTGTTATTGCGACACAAAAAGCCTCTCTTTCCTTCACTGCTTTAATGCAGGTTCGTAATAAAGCGGTATCTGGTATTAATGATATTCTTCGAATGCCATTGTAAATCTCTTTTTTATTAAGATGCAGAACGAGTATTAAAACGAGATTAACACAACGAATCGACTTGTTATTTTGAACCAATGATAATCGACTGATAGGTGTACGTATGGAACAGGCCGCAATTTCCGATAAAAGCTCTGTGACGGGTGATGCATCAAAAAGTAACCCTACTGACTCTCAACGCAGTGCGCCCGCATCCGTTAAGAAAACACCACTAGAAATGTTGAAAGGCTCCTTCCAGACATTACAAGTGAATGGCAACTTAATCGTATTAGTCATTTTGTTTTCAGCGGGTGTCGCTATTGTGGCATCGTTACTTTTCTTTTGGGTCAAACCTGCGTACAAACCGTTGTATGCCAGCCAAGAAGGGTTCAGTCCATCTGATATTATTCAAGTATTGGAAACAGAGGGTATTCCCTTTGAAATGAATCCAAACAATGGGTTGATTCTGGTTCCTGATGGTGACGTAGCGAAAACCAGAATGTTATTGTCAGCAAAAGGGGTAAGAGCAGAGCTGCCTGTTGGGTTTGATAATTTAGGTCAGCAAGGGGCATTAGGAACTTCTCAATTCTTAGAAAAAGCCCAATTTACCCGAGGTTTAGAAGGGGAGCTGGTGAAATCAATGGTGTCATTGGAAGCGGTTTCCAATGCGCGGGTACACCTTTCGATCCCAAGAGAAACATTGTTCGTCGGTAAAGATAAACCTGTACCAACGGCGTCGGTATTAGTGTCTCTAAAATCAGGGATGTCATTAACCCCAATACAAGTGCAATCATTAGTTAACCTCGTGTCAGGCTCTGTTGCGGGAATGAAACCAGAAAATGTGTCGGTGACTGACCAATTTGGCCGATTTTTATCAGAAGATGTTTTCAATAGTGACTTTACTGTCGCGAATGTAAAACAAATAGAATTTAAGAAAAACATCGAAGACAAAATCAAAAAACAAGTGAATAACCTATTAGCGCCAATGCTGGGGGTCGATAACTTCAGAGTAGAAGCAACGGCAAAAGTCGATTTTTCAAAGGTCACCGAAACAAAAGAAACCTTTGATACCACACCGGTTGTTCTGAATGAACAAATCGTGACAAATAATACCACCATTGAAGCTGCGGTGGGCATTCCAGGGTCATTATCAAACAACCCACCTTTAACAGAAACGCCTACGCCAGATACCGCCAATAACTCCGATTTACGCAGTGAAATTAATAAACGGTATGCTGTGGGCAGTTCTGTGACTCAAACAGAAAAACAACAGGGACAAGTGGAACAACTGTCGGTGTCTGTTGTGGTGAATGAATCGGTTGCGCCTAATGGTGCGGTATGGCAGCCACAAGATCTAGCGAAGATTCAAGCGATAGTGTCCAGTGCGCTTGGCATTACGGAAAATGACCAAATCAACATTAATGCTTTTGTCTTTAATCCCGTGTCATTACCTAACCCTGCGATCACGGCGTGGTATGAACAAGAAAATAATCAGCAGTTGATTAAGTATGGTGTCTTCTCTGCCGTGGTTATCTTTGTTGTGTTTGCGGTATTACGTCCATTAGTGAAAACAATTACCGATTCAATCGATAAGAAAACAGAACTTCAAGTGGCACAAGAAGAAGCAGTGAGTGAAACCACACAGCACGAAGTGGATATTGAAAAAGAAATTCAAAATCGTCTAGAGGCGATGGGGCTAAAAGACACCGAGATCGACATGCTAGAGCATATGTTACCGGATCCAAATTCACCCATTGAAGTACAGATTAAGCATTTACAATTGTTAACTGAGCACCATCCAGAACGAGTATCTGAGATTATTCGTAACTGGATTAATGCCTAAGTGTTTATAGGGTCATGTCGACTATAGGTCGCAATAAAAACAACTATAGATCGTAATAAAAACAGCGATAGGTCGCAATAAAGACAACAATAAACAACGCAGTAAAGAAAATAAAAAAGACGGTAATAAAGAAAGACAGTAATAAAGAAAGCATCGGGAAGTAAGACAAAAAGAATCGAACTTAGCTCCAACCGGAGGAAACAATGCCAAATCTAACTCAAGTTGCGGAAGACAGCGCACCGATACCGAGCCTTAAATCATCATTAAAAAAAATCGACCAAGCGGCGATTCTACTGCTTGGTTTAGGTGAAAAGAATGCCGGTAAAGTGATGAAGAACTTTACGCGACGTGAATTTGAGTTAGTCGCTCAGGCCATGACAAAGCTACAAGGGATACAGGTTGATGAGGCAAAAGGCACCATCACCGAATTCTTCGATGAATTCAAACATCACTCTGGTATTCAAGGGGCGAGTAAGCAATTCTTGGATTCTATGCTGAACTCGGCCTTGGGTGATAACATCGGTAAAGGGTTAGTGGCGAATATCTATGGTGATGAAATTAGAGAGAAAATGCAAAAACTGCAATGGATCCCTGAAAATGAAATCTACCGTATTATTCAACATGAACATAAAAAAATAATCTGTGCCTTTCTTGCTTACCTACCTCCAGAAACCTCATCGAGCGTACTGAGTTATTTTGATAATGACACGCGTGCTGGCTTATTGTATTCCATCAGTCAAATTGAAGGTTTGGATCAAAATGTTGCCGAAGATTTATTGAACCTTATTGATGAGTGTGCGTATGAATATACCAGCAACAAATCGGCCTCTTTAAAAGGGACGAAGCAAGTTGCCGATATTATCAATCGATTTGAAGGTGATAAAGGCGACTTACTTAAAGTGTTGCGTGAAAGAGACAAAGACACCTTTGAGAAAATTCAAGAAAACATGTTCGACTTCTACTTATTGGCTAATCAAAAACAAGAAGTACTTGAATCATTACATGATTACATCGGGTTAGAACGTTGGGCAGTGGCATTGAAAGGGACCAATGATGACTTACGCAAAGTGCTATTTAATAGTTTAACAACAAGACAAGTGAAAGAACTGAAAGAGCTAATGGAAGAAAAAGGCTCAGTCCCATTATCAACAGTACGTAAAGCACAAAGCGATATTATGGAAGAAGTTCGTCAGCTGAATGAAGAAGGTGTTATTGAAATCATGCTTTATCAAGAGACGGTGGTGCAATAATGATTATTCGTAGAGAGCAAGCAAACGCTTTCGATGCTTTTGAGTTTCCGGAGGATAACCTTCACTATGACTCACTCAGAGAGTCGATTCCGACTTATGTCGACCCTGTTGCTAAAATGCAGAAAGCAGCCGATGATGCGTATCAAAAAGAATCGGAATCCGCCTATCAACAAGGTTTTGAGCAAGGTCAAAAGATTGGTTATGAAGAAGGCGTGAAATCAGGAGAGGTCAAGGGATTTGAGCATGGCACAAAAATGGCGGTAACGGAATTGGCCCCTCTGAAGAAAACCTTTATTTCACTGAGCAATAATTTGAATCAGTTGGGTGATCAGTATAAATCCTTAATTCGAGAAACCACGCTGCAACTGACCAAAGTCATTACACAAAAAGTCACAGAAACAGAAATTCAAATGGACCCCTCAATCATTCGACGTTGGATTGAAGGGGCAATCGATGAGCTACCAGAGCAACCCAGTGAAATAGCGATTTATCTATCGAACAAAGACATGGGGCTGCTTGATAGTAACTTCCGCGATTGCTTCAAAGATTGCACGTTAAAAGAATCCAATTTATTGGAATCGGGTCAAGTGGATGTACGTACCGATATCGTCGATATTTTCATTGATGCGAAACGAAAAATTGATGAATTGGTTGATTCTTATCATAAACATTAATGTTCACCGTGCTGTGCCTTATTTGATTGCTTGGTGTTGTGTGGTTGTGCTCTTCACCTTATCAAATAGGGCCGTTGCCAATGAGCCGTTGATTGACCGTATTCACCAATGGGTGATGACCGATGTACAGCGGAATCTCTCTGCCAAACTTGTACAAGTTGATGGCGTTAAAATAACGCTCCATATAAAGGAAGAGAAAAACCTTAAACGACTGAGTTGCGATTCAGGTTACAGCGTCACCTCTAAAGCCAGAGAGGTGAGTAACAAAATGCGGTATGAACTGCTGTGCCATAGTGCTCATTCTCAGAGAAAAATCCCATTTAACGTACAAGTCACTCTCATTGCATTAGCGCCTGTGCTTCAAAGCAAGAAAAGAAGACATCAACTGATTGCGACCAATGACATTGAGTGGATGGAGCAAAAGCTGGATATTCGACGACTTCCTATATTGAATGTCGGTAGCGTCGATTCACAAGGTACTGTCGATTCACAAGGTACTGTCGATTCACAAGGTACTAAGTCACAAAAGCATCAGTGGATGAGCAGCAAAAGTTTAAAGGTAGGGCGTATTCTCTATCAAAGTGATGCATTACCTAAATTCATTGTTCGTGAAGGTGCCATGGTTCAGGTAAATGCACAGCGAGATGGCTTTAAATTAACAACGCAGGGCAAAGCCTTAGAGAGTGGGTACATTGGTGACACGATAGAGATACTCAATGTAAAAACGGAGCAGCCTTATCGTGCTGAAATCGTGAGTGAAGGGGTCGTACATGTATCGATTCAACAATAATGTCTTTGAACATCGTACTTATGGACATGGTACTTATGGACATGGTACTTGTGAGCATGGTACTTATGAACATCGAACCCATGAACATAGTGCTTATGAGAATCGTATTCGTGAACACAGCACCTTGAATATTCATAACGTGAGATATCATTGTCAGGCTATTGCGGCATTGATCGGAGTATTCATGACATTGACGGCTTTTTCTCTTCAGGCGTTAAATTTATACCATTCGTCATCTTCAACACCATCTATTTCTTCGATATCACCAGAAACATCCATATCTTCATCACCTTCCTCTTCTCTTCAATCATCCTCTTTGACATCACATCCATCGTCTAATCAAAAGACGATGTTATTCCCCAAAATACACGCAGACCTTCATGTGACGCCATTGAATGTCGATGCCCTCATCGAGCGACAGAAAAATACTCTAAACTCTTTACCTAAAACGGAAAGCTTGTCTGAAACGGAAAGTCCATCTAAAACCATTTCGATTTCTGAATCCTTATTTGCCCAGTATCAGCATTATTATAAAGAGCACCAGGATTTTATTATGGCGCGAGTTGCGGAATTTACGGAGTTTAATGCCTATGTACACCATGAGTTGAAGCATCAAAATCTACCCATTGAGCTCGCTATTTTACCCTTTATGGAATCCAGTTATCGAGTGGATGCGGTGTCATCTCAGGGGGCGGTTGGGGTATGGCAATTGATGCCGGAAACGGCAAAGCGATTTGGTCTGGCCATTCACTCAGAACACGATGAACGACGCGACTTACGAGTGAGTACTCAAGGGGCGACATTATATTTAAAATGGTTATATGACTATTTTGATGAAGATATATTGCTCACGGTTGCGGCTTATAATGCCGGAGAAGGGCGTATTAAAAAGTTTAAGAAAGGCGGTCCATTACCCAAGGAAACGTATCACTACGTCCATCGATTTTTAGCTTTGACGGAGACTCGGTGGATTATGATAGATAATAATTACATCGACTTATTTAAAACTCGTCATCATTTAATTAAGAGAAAAGACCCTAAACACCTTAATAAGGGAAGTGATTTCATTAATCTATATGGTATGGCGTATGAATAATAATAAAAACGCATTGTCTTTATATCAAGAGGTTGTGAACGATAGGGTATCTGAATACCATGAAACCTATCAAGAAAGCGTTCATGAATACCGTACGCTAGAAGAAAACCAACAGGCTATATTACGCCTTAAAAGCCAAGCGGTGAATGACAGTGATACCTCATTAATTAATTTAAATTCAGCCTCTTATCTTATTTCTTTGGATGGAGTGAATAAAGATAACGATGAACATCTTCATGAAGTTAATAGACAAGTTGAAAAGAAAAAATATTTTTACGAAAGAGAAAAAGAAAGATTAGATATTTTAGATGCTTATATGGAAAAGAAAAAAATACAGGAGATGAAAAGGAAAAGAAAACTGGAGGAAGAAAGTATTAATACTATACTCATATTGTTAAAAAATAAATCGGGTAAATAATATGGACTATCAAGTGATTAATATGGAGTCCCTAGGGCTACCACAGAAAAGATTAATTCCTATTATTGAACCAACCATTGCGAGTAATGATGGTATTATTTGCCAAGTCTACAGCAAAATATTAAATTCAGCGACCTCAGTAAAAACACATTTATCGGTTGTATGTGATATTGATGAAGATGAAATAGTCTGTCCGACAAAGATAGAAGGGTTTGGTACCGTATTATTTGAAATGACCAAACATGATTTAGCTGTATTGACCAGTTATTATTTGAATGACCTTCCCTTTGATGGTGACTGTACTGAAAATCACACCATGCACCGCCTACTTGAACGCATCGTTTCGGAAAACTTAGAGCTAAGCTTCGATAAAGACAACATACAACTGAATAATAACGAACCGTTACCTGCCTTCGTCCTTCGTGCCCTTCAAGTTATCATTATTGGTGATCATCAACTCACCCTGAATTATTATTTCTGTTCTGATGCCTTTGATTCACTTTATGAAGAGCACATTGGGAAACCCAAATTTACCGCCGATCTCTTTGAACAAAACCTCGAATCAGTACCCATTAATGGCACGGTACAACTGCTGTCTAAATCGATGACACTCAATGAATTAAATAGCTTACAAGTAGGGGATGTTGTCTTAATGGATAAGCTGACACCCACACTCAAATACAGTAAAGACTTCACCTTTGAAGGACAAATCAGCTCACACGATACTCAGCTTACTTTTAAAATTGCAGGGGGTTAACCATGAAAGATGATGATTTTGAACTCGACTTTGACACAGATGATTTAGCGAGTGATGGTTTATCCGATTTAGGAGGTTTTCATTCGAATGCGTTAGGTAAAAGCAATGAAGGGGATAGAGAGTCATTATTAAACTCCATTCCAGTCGATGTCACCGTGGAAGTGGGATCAACCACCATGACGCTGGGTGAGATCAAACAACTGAATGCCGAATCGGTCGTGCTACTAAATAAAAGTAATGGTGAGCCTTTAGACATCAAAGTTAATGGGAAAATTTTTGCTCGAGGAGAAATTGTTATAGCGAAGGACCAATACGGTATTCGTTTCTCTGAAATCTTGTCAGATAAGTAACGGAACCAATGAAAGTGCTCGATAAGCTTAGGTTGACATTAAGTGATACCACTTACCTTTTAAAGTGTGCCTCACACATTATTAGGGCATTGGTCTTACTTTTCTTTATTGTTTTACTAAGCAGCAGCTTGAGTTATGCGCAAGAGGGCGGCATTCCCTTTCTGAGTGTCACCAATTCTGAGAATGGTGAACAAGATTACACCTTAAAACTCCAAGTACTGATTTTGATGACAGCCTTAAGTTTCATTCCGGCTTTTGTCTTAATGTGTACCTGTTTTACTCGGATCATTATTGTTTTCGCGATTTTAAGACAAGCGATTGGTCTACAGCAATCACCACCTAACCAAGTATTAGTCGGGATTGCGCTGGTGTTATCGATGTTGATTATGCGTCCAGTCTGGACTGAAATCTATCACGAAGCGTACGTTCCCTTTGAGCAAAATCAAATCACCTTTAAACAAGCGATTCAAGAAGCGGAGCAGCCGCTACGCGTGTTTATGCTAAGACAAACACATGCGACGGCATTAGAGCAAATGATGAATATTGGTGGTGAACCCTTATCGACACCGCCAGAAGAAGTCGACTTTACCATCCTATTGCCTGCTTACGTCATTAGTGAACTAAAAACGGCGTTTCAAATTGGCTTCATGCTTTTCTTACCTTTTTTAATCATTGATATGGTCGTGGCATCGGCATTGATGTCGATGGGTATGATGATGCTCTCTCCATTGATTGTATCGTTACCGTTTAAACTATTAGTCTTCGTGATTGTTGATGGTTGGACGATGTTAGTCGGTTCATTAGCCACATCCTTTTAGCAAAACCAGACAATAAGGAGAGATCATGACACCAGAAATTGCGGTTGATTTAATTTCTAATGCTGTCTGGGTTATCGTGAAATTTACGGCGGTGTTGATTACCCCCAGTTTAGTGATTGGTCTGGTGATTGCGGTCTTTCAGGGAGCAACCCAAATCAACGAACAAACCATGTCATTTTTACCACGACTCATGGCGCTATTAATTATGGTGGTCGTGGCAGGCCATTGGATGTTAGGGCAAATGACGACCTTCTTTCATTACTTGTTTTTCAATATGCCAATATTAATTGGCTAACAGTGAGGAGTGGGGCGTTCAATGATTGATGTTACCACGGAGGAACTGCTCACATTATTGCTTAGTATTTGGCTCCCTTTGTTACGGATAACGGGGGTCATGTTTATGGCTCCCTTATTGGGTGATGGCTCGGTTCCAGTTCAGATACGCGTGTTGTTATCGGTGCTATTAACCGTTTTGATCGCACCATTAGTCACGGTGCCGACGCATATCGACCCTTTCAGTTTAGAGATGTTAAGAGTCAGTCTTGTCGAACTGATTTGGGGGATGAGCTACGGTTTGTTGTTTCAAATTTTCTTTGCTGTTTTTTCCATGGTAGGGCAAGCGATTTCATTACAAATGGGGCTGGGTATGGCGGTCATGAATGACCCAGCAAATGGGGTCAATGTCGCGATATTAGGTCGACTATTTCATATTGCTTGTATGCTGTTATTTTTGGCGATGGATGGCCACATTGCCGTGGTGATGCTACTACGAGAAAGCTTCGATGTTTGGCCCATTGGCGAAGGTATCGGAGAAGGGGGCTTTAAAGTCATTTTGGAACTGAGTGCATGGATGTTTGTAAGCGCAATGACGATAGTGCTGCCAGCGGTCACGATCATGTTGGTGTCGAACATTACTTTTGGTTTCATGAGTCGCGTGGCACCCAGTTTTAATATTTTCGCATTGGGCTTCCCAATGACAATGCTGCTGGGGTTATTTGCTTTCTTTATCTCAATCAGTAACGCAGGCAGTTATTACAACGAACTGTTATTTACGCTTCTGGCTCAGGTGAGGTTATTTATACAAGGCGGATAGTGTCTATCTTTTCTTTTTCCTTTTCATAGGTTGCTAATGGTTAGTTTATGAGTAAACCCGCACAAGAGAAAACAGAGAAAGCCACCCCAGGGAAAATTGAGAAGGCCCGCCGTGATGGGCGTGTGCCTCGTTCGAAAGAATTAACCAGTGCGGTGATGATTCTGTTCATCGTGTGGTATTTCAGTATCAATGTCGACACGCTGTTCTATGCACTAAAAAATGTGTATGAAGAAACCTTTCACTTTGACCACGACGTTATCTTCTCGACCACGCATAACGATAAAGTGCTGCGTCTGGTGGCCTCCACATTGATGGATTTCTTCTTCCCTCTGATGTTTTTTGCCTTTGCCGGTGCCTTTATTGGTGCGGTAGTGTTTGGTGGCTGGATTTTTAATTTCAAAAACATCGCCTTTAAAGGCTCAAAACTCAACCCTATATCTGGGTTAAAACGCATGTTTTCGACCAAAAGTTTGGTGGAATTACTCCGTTCTATGATTAAAAGCTTCATTGTGTTTTCTATTTTGTATCTTTACCTTGATGTGCACCTTGTTGAAATCATTAGCCTTCAAATGAGTGACTTTAACCATTCCTATGCTCATGTTCTTGAATCATTATTAGAGTTTTGTTTGTTTATGATTGGGGTGATGGTGCTCTATGGGGTAACGGATGCGCCCTATCAAATCTATCTCTACAACAAAGAATTAAAAATGACGAAGGAAGAAGTCAAAGAAGAGCATAAACAAAACGAAGGTAAGCCCGAAGTAAAAGCCAAAATAAAGCAGCTTCAGCAGCAGATGATTAAGCGAGCGATCCCTAAAACCGTTCCAGAAGCCGATGTGGTGGTCATGAACCCAACCCATTACGCCGTTGCCTTAAAATACGACCCTGAAAAAGCCGATTCTCCTTATGTGATCGCCAAAGGGGAAGATGAAGTCGCGTTATACATCCAACGAATCGCGCTGGATAACGATGTCGAAGTCGTCATCGCACCGCCACTGGCCCGTTCTATTTATTTTACGACGAACATCGACCAGATGATTCCATCTCCCTTGTATACCGCAGTGGCACACATCTTGAATTATGTCATGTGTCTTGAAGCCTATCGTAAAGGGCAAATCGATAAACCCCAATTAGCCGTTTTCACTATTCCTGAGGGAATGCGTTACTAAAGCCAACCCGCTTTGAGGTTATTATGTTTGAAGCATTAAAAAAAATACGTAAAGGTGCCATGATCCCGATTGGCCTGTTAATGCTATTGGCAATGATAGTATTACCCTTGCCGGCCTTTTTGTTAGATGCCTTTTTCACATTCAATATCGTTCTTGCGATCACGGTATTATTAGTCAGTACCACCGTACAGCGTGTTTTGGACTTTTCTGTTTTCCCTACCTTGCTTCTGATCGCGACCTTATTACGTTTGAGTTTAAACGTTGCCTCAACTCGAATCATTTTACTCGAAGGTTATAACGGCGGAGACTCTGCGGGTCAAGTAATTGAAGCCTTTGGTCAGGTCGTGATCGGTGGTAACTATATTGTCGGTATGGTGGTGTTTGCGATACTCATGATCATTAACTTTGTCGTGATCACCAAAGGTGGCGAACGTATCTCGGAAGTGTCGGCTCGATTCACCTTAGATGCGTTACCCGGCAAACAAATGGCCATTGATGCGGATATGAATGCCGGTATCATTAATCAAGAACAAGCCAAAGATCGTCGTAAAGAAATAGGGAATGAAGCGGAGTTTTACGGAGCAATGGATGGTGCCAGTAAATTCGTTCGTGGTGATGCGATTGCGGGCCTATTGATTCTGTTTATCAACCTGATTGGTGGTCTGTTAATTGGTATATTAAGCCACGATTTATCAGCAGAACAAGCCTTTGAAACCTTTGCGCTATTAACCATTGGTGATGGTTTGGTTGCTCAAATACCATCGCTTCTTTTAGCGACCTCGGCAGCGATTGTTGTTACGCGAGTATCAAGCTCTGATCAGGATATGTTCAGCAACATTAAAGGACAAATCCTAGCATCACCGAGTGTGCTGTATTCTGGTGCGGCCGTGATGGCGGTGATTGGGTTAGTACCGGGTATGCCGCATGTGGCTTTCCTATCCTTTGCGATCCTATTAGTCTTTGCAGGTTGGCGACAATCCAAATTACAAACCGACATTCATGGACAGAACGATACGATTGAACCCGCGCCATTGCACCTTGATTCTTCGATTCGTTTAGAGTGGTCAGACATCAGTGATGTCGAACCGATTGGGATTTCATTGGGGTTCAAATTGGTGAAATTCATTGAATCGAAGGGCATCAACCCACCTGAGTTATTGGTGTCGATAAAAGGTATCCGTAAAGATTTATCCGAACAAGTCGGTTTTTTAATCCCTGAAGTCACCATACGCGATGACTTGTCTTTAAACCCTGAAGAGTACGTTATTTTTATTGATGGTGAAGAAATTGCGCGAGGTGAGGTGATTTCAGATCGTGTTATGGCCGTTTCTGCTGAGTCAAATTTTGAAGGATTAGATGGCATCATGGGCAGTGACCCAGCCTATGAAATGCCCGTGTTATGGATTGAACAAAAAGATGGAGCCGCCGCAACGAACTTTGGTTTTCAGGTGATCAGCGTACCGGATGTAGTCGCAACCCACATCAGTAAAATCATCGCATCGAATCTATCGAGTGTGTTTAACTACGATGATATTAACCACCTACACACCAAGCTCGCGGTGGTGCACCCTAAATTGGCTGAGACACTGCAATCTAAAATCGACATCAGTTTACAATTGCAAGTGATTCGAGAGCTGTTAACCGAACAGGTTCCGATTAAAAACTTAAAAGTGGTCGCGAATACGATTTTAGAATCGGCCTCTAAGTTCACCGATCCGGCCATTATTGCTGCCGATGTTCGGGTGTCATTGAAACGCACGATATTGAACCTGATCACGCAAAGTGAGAAATTATTGAACGTGACCACGGTATCAAACGATTTGGATACCGCGATTCGAAGCGCCATCAGTTTAGCGCATGAACAAAACCCCAATATATCAATTAGTGCGATTCCGATTGATCCCAATCTATTGCAACAATTGCAAATCAGTATGCCAAGCATTGCTCAGCAAATGCAGCAGCAGGGCATGGTTCCAGTCTTATTGACCTCACCACAAATCAGACCCTTATTAGCGCGCTACGCGAGAAGCTTTTCACCTGAACTTGTTGTGATCAGTTTCAATGAAGTCGCCGATGAATATGAATTGAATGTCGTGAATGAGTTGTAGTGGTGTTGAAATAAG
The DNA here is from genome assembly GCA_028131545.1 of Vibrio sp. Taxonomy (GTDB): domain Bacteria; phylum Pseudomonadota; class Gammaproteobacteria; order Enterobacterales; family Vibrionaceae; genus Vibrio. The sequence goes on from JAOICL010000008.1 coordinate 63,509, forward strand.
GTCGTTGATGATTAAAAAGGGGCAATTTAGCCCTTTTTTAATGCGTGTTGAATAGATAGTCGCTGATATGATAATTGTCTCACATGTGCGCTAAGTCATAAATAATTAAACAAGAAGCATAAAATTAAGATGCATATCATGAAACGATGAAAATGGCCGTTCGTTATCATTGATAGATGATGGTAAGGCGATATGATAGATAGCCTTAAAAGATAAGATGATTAGATACTCTTGGATCTAATAAATTGTTATAGGGCTTAAGTTATTAATCTTCCCCTCAGTGAACATTTAAAGAGATGAGTTATGAACAATCTTAAAGTACGTCTTGAAAACTGTTACGGTATTTCTTCGTTTGATGAAACTTTTGATTTGTCGAATGATAATGGAAGAAAAGCTATGGCTTACTCAATTTATGCACCAAATGGACTAATGAAAACATCGTTTTCTAGAACTTTTGATGCATTAGCTAAAGGTGAGCAACCAAAGGAAGAACGTTTTAATCGTCAACCAATTTGT
>JAOICL010000080.1 GCA_028131545.1 Vibrio sp.
TTTATCGCGACTTTTATTTAAAAAATAGTATTCACATAAAAACTAATCCCGTGATTCACATTTATCTATTTGACTTTAGGTAAGTTCAGGATACCCATTGGCTTTCGTGGTCACTTGATGTATGTTTTGTTCTTCATTCCCATTTATAGAGTTAGAGTATGTGAATGGTTAGCTTTTTATCTTCCTAGCTTACCCTCACTCTGAAAACAATGCAGTTTACCTATTATGAGCCCCTATTTATTATTTAATCGACAGCAATGGTCTGAATTACGAAACTCTGTTGCAATGACATTAACGGAATCTGACTTAATCGAGTTGCAGGGAATCAATGATAAATTAACCATGGAAGAAGCTGTAGAGATCTATTTACCCCTTTCTAGACTGCTCAATCTTTATGTAGAATCGAAGCAAAGCCAAAATGCCATCAAAGATGAGTTTTTAAATCAATCGAATATCTCTCCTCCTTTTATTATTGGTATCGCTGGTAGCGTTGCGGTCGGTAAAAGTACAACAGCCCGATTACTAAAAGCCCTTCTTTCTCGTTGGGCATCCCATCCTAAAGTAGAATTAATTACGACGGATGGGTTCTTATATTCTAAGAAAGAGCTAGATACAAAGAACCTAATGCATAAAAAAGGATTTCCTGAATCCTACAACATTAAAAAGCTTGTTCAGTTCATCTCGGATGTAAAAGCAGGGAAAGAACTGATTGAAGCTCCGATTTACTCCCATATCTCTTACGACATTACCGACGATGTTCAAGTCATCGATCAACCGGATATTTTAATCATCGAAGGGTTAAATGTTCTACAAAGCGGAATGGACTACCCCCATGAGCCACACCGTGTTTTTATCTCTGACTTTTTGGATTTCTCTATTTACGTCGATGCCGACATCTCATTGATAGAAACCTGGTACGTTGAACGTTTTCTTAAATTTAGGGAGGGTGCTTTCACTAAACCAGGTGCTTATTTTAGTCACTATACACAGCTGTCTAGATCGGAAGCCATCACTAAAGCTCAAGACATTTGGCGTAATATCAATGGCAAAAACTTGACTGAAAATATCCTTCCAACAAAAGAGCGAGCACAACTCATTTTAAAAAAAGGGAATGACCATCTTGTTGAAGAGGTATTACTTAGAAAGTAACGCCTCCTCGAATATAAATTATGTTTTATTTAACACTTTCATGATCTCTGCTTTTTTATCTGGTATATTTTGAATCAATTCAATTCAATTCATTTACATTAATAAGAAAGGAGTATTCCTATGCGTCGTCCTGTTGTGATGGGTAACTGGAAACTGAATGGTAGCAAAGCAATGGTTACTGATTTAATCACTGGCCTAAACACTGAATTAGCTGGTGTAGAAGGTGTTGATATCGCGGTAGCACCCCCTGCTCTTTATATCGATTTAGCTGAGCGTCTGATTGCTGAAGGCGGAAATAAACTCATTCTAGGCGCTCAAAATACAGACCTAAATAATAGCGGTGCCTTTACCGGTGACATGTCTCCTGAAATGTTAAAAGATTTCGGAGCGTCACACATTATTATTGGTCACTCAGAGCGTCGTGAATATCACAACGAATCTGATGAATTCGTTGCTAAGAAATTTGCATTTTTAAAAGAGAATGGCCTAACTCCAGTTTTCTGTATTGGTGAGTCTGAAGCACAAAATGAAGCGGGTGAAACAGAAGCCGTATGCGCTCGTCAAATCAACGCTGTTATTGATGCTTATGGTGTCGAAGCGCTAAATGATGCAATTATTGCATACGAGCCAATCTGGGCTATCGGTACTGGTAAAGCAGCAACAGCTGATGATGCACAGCGCATCCATGCCTCTATCCGTGCTCACATTGCTAAGAAAGATGCTGCTGTTGCCGAACAAGTGATCATTCAATATGGTGGTTCAGTTAAACCTGAAAATGCGGAATCTTATTTCGCACAACCAGACATTGACGGTGCTTTAGTCGGCGGTGCTGCATTAAATGCTGCTGGTTTTGCTGCTATTGCTAAAGCGGCGGCTGCAGCTAAGTCAGTATAAAGACTGAACTCTTCTAATAAAAAAGGGTGGCATATCGCCACCCTTTTTTATTACATGAAAATGCGGCTATTCAGGAATCTCTTCTTCATCACTATCAAGTATATTTGTATCTAAATCTAACAGCTCCTGCGATAAGATCACTCCGGTATTATCCGCATAAAGATAATCTTCTGGCATAAATGTCACGCTAGCAAAATTGACGGGGATATCAATATTCCCAATAGAATCCTCAGAAGCCCCAACGGGTATACTTCCCATAGCTTGAATACCTAAATCCAGCTCATCAAGTTCATCAACTTCTCGAACTGCCCCATAGACAACAATACCTTCCCAGTTATTCTCTACCGCAATGGATGCAGTATCGACATCAATCAATGCACGACGTAAAGAACCACCACCATCGATCAATAAAACACGCCCGAGTCCGTCATGCTCTAATACTTCTCTAATAATACCGCAATCTTCGAAACATTTAACCGTTGTAAGCTTGCCAGAAAATGTACTTCTCCCACCATAGTTACTAAAAATGGGTTCAACGACATCAATTTGATCGCCATAAATATCACATAATGCAGAAGTATTAATTGTCATTTTTATTGTCTCTATCATCGGTATCTATTAATGAGTATATAAAATAATCGATAAAAAAAAAGGCTGCATAGTGCAACCTTCAGGAATAACCGATAAATCATGCTTATTTTACACGTCCAACATATTCGGCAGAACGAGTATCAACTTTAAGTACTTCACCTATTTGAATAAATAGTGGTACACGCACAACAGCACCTGTTGTTAGTGTTGCAGGTTTGCCACCTGTACCTTGAGTGTCCCCCTTCAGACCTGGATCGGTTTCCACCACTTCTAGCTCAACAAAGTTTGGTGGTGTTACGACAATTGGGGTACCATTCCATAGAGTTAACATACACGTGTTGTTTTCTACTAACCATTTAGCACTATCACCCACTGCTTTTGTATCTGCAGCGATTTGCTCAAAGGTTTCACTATTCATAAAGTGGAAGAATTCACCATCGGTATATAGATAATCTAAATCTATATCCATAACATCGGCAACTTCTACAGTATCCCCGGATTTGAATGTTTTCTCTAGAACTTTACCTGACAGTAGTTTACGTATTTTTACACGGTTAAATGCTTGGCCTTTACCTGGCTTAACATATTCATTTTCTAGAATGGCACACGGCTCATTATCGAGCATGATTTTTAAACCGCCTTTGAATTCATTCGTGCTAACTGTAGCCATATTATCCTCATTACATTATTCGAGTTGAAACTTATGCCACACATCATAACCCGAAATATTGAATCTGTTGAGCAAAATTGGCTTCAACAGCTTGCAAATGCCATATCAAGCCCTCAAGAGCTCTTAGAGATATTGGAAATTGATCCTTCTCCATGGCAAACCGGATTTCAAGCAAAAAAACTTTTCGCTCAACGTGTTCCGAAAAGTTTTATCGAAAGAATGGAAAAAGGCAATCCTTTTGATCCACTTTTGCGTCAGGTTCTTCCCCTCAGTGAAGAGTTTGACATTCATGATGATTACACAAATGATCCTCTATTAGAGCAAGGCAGCTCTCAAGCAGGCTTACTTCATAAATATAAAAACCGGGTATTATTGATATTAAAAGGCGGCTGTGCCATCAATTGTCGCTACTGCTTTCGTCGCCATTTCCCCTATTCTGATCACAAGGGCAGCAAAGGGGTTTGGGAAAGTAATCTTGACTACATTACAAACCACACCGAGCTTGATGAAGTGATATTGTCTGGTGGTGATCCTTTGATGGCCAAGGATCATGAATTAGAATGGTTAATTCAGCGAATAGAAAGCATTCCTCATATCAAGCGACTTCGAATTCATTCTCGTTTACCTATCGTTATTCCCGATAGAATAACCGACAAACTGTGCTCTTTACTTCAACATACTCGCTTAAACTGTATTTTTGTTTCGCACATCAATCATCCAAATGAAATCAATGAAGAACTTCAATATGCAATCAATAAATTGAAAGTGGCTGGTGTCACATTACTGAATCAATCTGTTTTGCTGAAAAATGTTAATAATTGCGCAAAAGTACAGCTAAGCTTAAGTCAACGCTTATTTGATATCGGTATTCTACCTTACTATTTATATGTTTTAGATAAAGTACAAGGCGCTGCTCATTTTTATGTCTCGGATGAAGAAGCCAAATTAATAATGAAAGAACTCATCGCTCAAACCTCAGGTTATTTAGTTCCGAGACTTGCAAGGGAAATTGGTGGAAACCCAAGTAAGACACCGCTAAATTTGGATTTAGAATGTAATTCTGGATAGTAAAGCTATTTCAAACTATAGAGAGCTGAAGTGACGATAATAGTGCAATCATATACTATTTGGGCCAATCAATGAGTGAGGCCTTATCTGTTAACATATACCCCCTTGAATGGGTGGGTCTTTTATTTTGCCTTGTAAATGGTTGTATCATAGGGATAGAAAGACAAATTAAAGGTAAGCCTGTTGGGCTTCGAACGTCAACACTAGTCATTACCGGTACGTATTGTTTTATCTCTCTCGCTCTTTCTTTATCTGAAGATTCCTTAGATCATGCCAGAGTATTAGGCCAAATAATAACTGGGATAGGCTTCCTTGGAGCTGGGGTAATGATGACTCAAAATGGAAAGATTCATGGTGTCACCTCTGCCGCCGTGATATGGCTACAAGCTGGGCTTGGAATTATGATTGGGCTCGGCTATAACACTCCATCTTTACTACTGACTCTAGTCGTGATCAGTACTTTAGCTTTTATTGATTTACTTGAATCTCGTTTCCATAAGTTAAAAAGAGGTGTACACAAAAATCATACGACACCCAAAAAAGTACTTCCTAACCGTTCATCTGAAAATTCAGATAAATAAAAATGCCGCTAAACTATAGCGGCATTTTTTATCTACTCAACAGTGTCATTGTTAAAACAATTCATCTGCTACCTTATAAAGGTCATGGCGAATAGGGCGTTTCATATTGGTAATTGCATCAATAATATCATGATGAACAAGTTGCTCTCTTTGAACACCAACACAACGCCCACCATGGCCTTCCAATAACAAATGAACAGCGTAGTTCCCCATGCGAGAAGCAAGAACTCGGTCAAAAGCCGTTGGGCGACCGCCACGTTGAATATGGCCTAAGACTGTCGCGCGTGTTTCACGGCCCGTCTCTTTTTCGATAAATTTAGCCAAATCATTAGCATCTGTCATGAGTTCGGTAAGTGCAATTAAGGCATGGGTTTTGCCTTTCAATATACCTTCTCTAATACTCGTAATCAGCTTCTGTCTGTCTAAACCCGTTTCTGGAGTGATAATATATTCACAACCACCAGCAATAGATGACATCAATGTTAGATCACCACAGTGACGTCCCATGATTTCCACAATCGAGATACGCTGATGAGAAGAAGAGGTATCTCTTAAACGGTCAATTGAATCAATAACGGTATTGAGTGCTGTTAGGTACCCTATCGTATAATCCGTCCCCGCTATATCATTATCAATAGTGCCAGGTAAGCCTATACATGGGTACCCCATTTCCGTTAACTTCATGGCTCCCATATAAGAGCCATCACCACCAATAACGACAAGAGCATCGATGTCATGCTTTTTCAAGTTTTCAATCGCTTTACGGCGTGTTGCTTCTTCTTTGAATTGAGGGAATCGAGCAGAGCCTAAAAAAGTACCACCACGGTTAATTACTTCGGATACACTGTGGCGATCAAGTTGCTTAATACGATCCTCATACAGTCCTAAATAACCATCCTGAATACCAAAGACTTCTATATCATGAGATAACGCAGTACGAACAACACCTCGAATTGCTGCATTCATACCAGGCGCATCGCCACCACTTGTCAGCACACCAATCTTTTTAATCATATTAACCTTCGACTATACGATGTATTCAAATGTAACTTCACGGCTTTGATACCTAGTTGAAAAAAGAGGTTCGCCAATGAAATTTCCACACATAATGTTACAGAATAGAATAAATATTACTACCTGTAATTGAATATAACGCAG
>JAOICL010000081.1 GCA_028131545.1 Vibrio sp.
CAATCTTTAAAAGAAACACCAACTCGACTATGATTTTGTTGTTAAATTTATCGACTAATAAAGGGGGCTTAATTTTTCATGTGGTAAGATGTTATTGAAGCGTTTTTGATTTAATTTTGTAATACTTTACTTTTACTTTATTTATGTATATTAATCTACTCTTTTCATTTAATTTTTTAAATCCTGCGTTATATGCCCCTACTGACTCCCAATTCATTCCGTTTGTTGAAAAATTAGAACTCAATATATAAGCACCTATCATTACGTTAAAACATGGATCGTATATTGTTTTTTCATTTACGTTAAATTCTTTTAACCTTCTAAACCACCATGAGTTGATTTGCATCAAACCATGATCTACACTTAAAACCTTTCCATTCTTATCTATATTTCTGTTAACTGCCTTTTCATCAAGCCCACTTTCAACAATTGCTATAGCCTTAATTAAATCACTTTCAATGTTATATCTATACCCTGCTTCCTCAAAGCAAAAAGATTTAGACTCAAAACTAATCAACAAAAACAAAATGCAATAAATTCTATTCATTTCAAACCCAAAAAAACCACCTTAAAAGGTGGTTTTATCATTTAAAATCATTCATTTCAACTTATTTTATAACTGGCTCTACAACCCCCGTTTTTAAATTCAATTGAACTTTTCCTACATTGCTTTTACTCATTGCATAAATTATGTTTTCTTTCGTTCTTTTTGACATAAAACTTGCAATTCTTTCAAATTCATTTATATTTAAAACTGTCATTAATATTATCCCTATATGTTATTGATAGCCCCAATATGTGAGAGTTTTGGGGCTTTTATCTTCTTATGCTGCTATTTTCTTCCTCCCTTTTTCTTTAAATTCATTTGAACCATATTTTTTTCTTATTTCATCCATAGAGTGACTTTTTCTACTTTTACTTTTATAGTCACTAGGTCTGTAATACCAAGATTTTTTCTTCTTTGCATAGAATAAACCTATTCCATTTTTACCTAATTTATCTTTATGTTTTTTTGTTTCACCAGTTACCCAAATCCAGTTACCGCATATTTCAATTTCTAAACCTTCCAAATTTACTAATTCATCTAATATCTTTTGTAGTTCTTCAGCACAAATACCCTTTATTTTGTCTTCTATATCCTCAGAAATCTCACTTTGATTTTCTAATATCGATTTCAAAAAATCATAGGCGCAGTTAATAGAAACCATTAGATGCTTGTTTGATGGGTTTTTATCGGGATGAAATTTTATTGATGCTTTCTTATAAGCTTTTTTTACTTGATTTTTATCAACTTTACCGCTGATATTCAAAAGATTAAATGCTTCGTTTACTTTCATTTTTACTTCCTCTCTGTTCGGCTTTATTGCCTTAACTTCTATATATATTATAGTTACAACCCCGTCAATTGTCAATCTGATATTTGAGTTTTTTTGTTATTTAATTTGCGCCCATAAGCGCACTCTATAAATTCAATACGATCACAAAATCAAGCCCCGCAGGGATAAGGTCTGCGCTTGCGCAACCGCAACACCAAGCCACCCGAATAATCAAAAATTATTTCAAAAAATTCAACTGGCGCGGTTAGCCTTACAATTAATTCAATGAGTCACACTCCCCTCGTCCTGCTAAACCTATTCGTAATTACAGCTCACTACTTTGTAACTGCTTTTTCACTGAACTTTGGGCACACGGAATCTAATTAATGCCTAGCAATATTACGAGCGTTAGGATAGGTTAAATTTAACTCTGATAGGGATTGTGTATCAGGAACTTAGACGAATAGAAATCATTGATTTCGTTATGAGTCAAGTTATCGATTCGACGAGTACAACGTACGAGGAAAAGCCCGACCCTCCCACTTAGGGAGGGTATCAGCCAAATCAAAGATTACTTTTTTAATTTGATTAGAGAATTGATGGGATTTTGTAACTTTTTAACTCTAAAGTATCTTCGTTTTTACTTAATAATCAAAATCCAATAAGAAGGTTTTCATATCGATAGAATTCGTTAACATTTCATTTAAAAAATAATTTTTCCTTTTTCAGTTAATCGATAACCTACCTCATAATTGGTCGCTTTCACACCTTCTAAGAATTTATCATTCTTCTCATCATAAATCGCAACATCAAGAAACCCATTTTCAATCATTACCGACGTAGCATGACTTATATTACTAGGGTGAGCCCCTTTAATATAATGGAGAAGCATATTTTTTTTATAGTAAATAACCCCTTCTTTAATTAAAGTACCCCCTTCAATACCTTCACCTTTTTTTTCATCTGCGAACTTTAAAGTCATCGCAATTTGAAAGCACAATGCTTGTCTTTTTAATCCTTTAAACTCATTCACAAATTCTAACTTTTCATCTATATTCATACAAACCTTCACACATAAAAATGATTGAATTATAACAAATAATCGATACAAATAGTCGAATTTGACTCTAAATTTCTCACTATCTACTGAGGCATTCCCTCGTATATCAAGAATGCCCAGCCTCATTTTTTCATTTAGAATTCAGTTGATCCGATAATTTCACCACATAGAAAAGCCTCTAGACCTTCCACCTTCCAACAATTCGGCAAGTCTTCAGCTATGATACATAATTTTTCATGATTCCATCCTGATTTAGGTGCTTCCATTTTCACCATGATCTTACCTTCTAAATTTTTAAACACTAATTCTTCAAACTTGACATGTTCTAGTATATCTTTTTCGCCTTCTTTGATATCTGTAATAATCAACATAACTTAACCAACCACTTTAATTTTTTTAATTTAAACGCCATTAATTTTCTCAAATGATTAAAAGGGGCTTTCGCCCCAATTCACTTAAAAAAACATTAAATCTTCTACTTTTTCATCACCGAAATAGACCTCACAATACGAATAAACTAGGCCAATAAGTTCAATATCCTCTTGGTTCCACCCGTCTTTTGGAGCGTTTTTCTTTTCTAAGATATCGCCTTTTCCATTCATTATTATTAATGGTTTTTGTTTTACTTCTGATATGTTCATTTTTACTCTCTCTTTGATCGGCTCTATTGCCTTAACTTCTATATATATTATAGTTACAAACCATTCAATTGTCAATCTGACATTTGATTTTTTTGTTATTTAATTTGCGCACATAAGCGCACTCTATAAACTCAATACGATCACAAAATCAAGCCCCGCAGGGATAAGGTCTGCGCTTGCGCAACCGCAACACCAAGCCACCCGACTAATCACAAATGATTGCAAAAAATTCAACTGGCGCGGTTAGCCTTACAATTAATTCAATGAGTCACACTCCCCTCGTCCTGCTAAACCTATTCGTAATTACAGCTCACTACTTTGTAACTGCTTTTTCACTGAACTTTGGGCACACGGAATCTAATTAATGCCTAGCAATATTACGAGCGTTAGGATAGGTTAAATTTAACTCTGATAGGGATTGTGTATCAGGAACTTAGACGAATAGAAATCATTGATTTCGTTATGAGTCAAGTTATCGATTCGACGAGTACAACGTACGAGGAAAAGCCCGACCCTCCCACTTAGGGAGGGTATCAGCCAAATCAAAGATTACTTTTTTAATTTGATTAGAGAATTGATGGGATTTTGTAACTTTTTAACGCTAATTTAATGATTTTTATTCCCTTAATTTTTTTAATAACGTATGAATATTGATGATTTCATTCACGGTTAAACCAAAAAGATCTATATTCCAATGCTCACCATAAACGCTTTTGTTCATTCTTCCAATTCGAGTCTTCTCATTATAAATATCAAACTCCATATGTGATTTATATCCACTTGATTTAGAAATATCCATGCTTTTTGAAAACGCTTCAACCATATAATCATTCATACTTTGAACGTTTAGTTTATCTTCTAATTTTTTTTCTTCTTTCCTTTTTCTTTTAAGCACACTGTCAACATGTTTCAAAAGTCTATTTTCAATATCACAAACAATTGATGAAACCCCCTTATTCAAGCTGCAACCGATTTTAAAGGGGTAATGCATGCGATACGTAGTTTGGTTAGTCTTAATCATATAACCTAGCTTAAATTGCGGCAGGGACTCGCCATAAGTGCTTTTAACTTCGATATACAAACTATCATATGAACTCAGAACAATATGATAATCATATTTGCTCACAATCTGATTAACACGCCAGTTTCCTTTTAGCATTTGAGAGACTTCGGTTAATATATCGATATATTTTTCTTTGAATTGCATAATACACACCTCTTAGATCGGCTTAATTGCCTGTACATAGAATAATATCTCACCACAATATCGATGTCAATGTGACACCTAAATTCTTTTCAATATCTCCAGTGCTTGTTTTAAAAACTTAATCCCAAGCTCAGTTTCCAGCTTCTCTGGTATCACGTTTAATAATCTTACGTACTCGAAATCCAGTTCTTTACCTGATATTTTTATGAATACGCTTATCATTGAAAACATGTGCTCTGGTTTATTCGGTTCCCAAGCATCATCTTCTAATAGCAAGTGATACGCTGATAGAGCAAGCCAAAAAGGCGTGGTTTTTACCATCTTGTTTGCAAAAGCTTTTCTTTCTACAAACTCAACTGTAAGAGTATTTTTATCAGTAACCCCTATCTCTAATGCTTTTTTATGTAATCGTTTAATCGCATCTTCTCTTGAAACGTTGTTATGATCTGAATTAAACAAATATTGTATCAACAAATGTCGATATCCCTCTTTCAATCTATTGAAATAGACCTCTACTACATCACTCATTTTTTGCCTCTATTAAATTTTTATCCACGTATTCTGTGGGTAAGTATTAAATCTTGAATAATTCATCCAATCCTTGCGATAGTCCATCATTATCATCTAGCTTTTTCTCTTCAGAAATTTCTTTTAACAATGATTCTATTTTTATCATGCATTTATCGGCGTCAGAGGTCATTTTTAACTTCCTAAGAACTGTTTCCATTTCAGAAAATAAGATCACCTGAGTATCTTTATCTTCCACTTCAAATAGCTTTTCTTTGATGTAATTTAATTTTCCTGCAAGGTACTTTTTTTCTTCATCAATGTTTGAATTCCAGCTCACTAAGAACTTGATTTTTTTACCACTTTTGTCACTTAAGTTTTCAATTTCAAAGCCAACTTCTCCGTCTTCTGAATTTCGAATTAGGATTTTACCTTGCGCGTGAGTATTTTCTTTTATCTCAATAAGAGCTGGCCTAATGACTCTTCTCATAAACTCAGCATCTTTAGTGTATGATTTTTTTACTATTTTACCTTTACTGTCAGTTACGCCCAGGAAGAATTTCAATTTTTCTAGACTCAAATAATACATTTCTTTATCAAATCTATATCGACTTAAAAACTCAAATATTTTTTTTGAATTTGGGTTTTTAAGTGACTTGAATATCTCGTTGTTTACTCTTGCATAGCCCTTATCAGAGCTATTAACAATATAAATATCTTTCAGTCTGTTCGATGGTACTAATGTTAACACCCCTTTTTTATAGCTCACATTTTCCATTAGCGCTGTATATGAGAATCCATCCTTAGACTCAACTGAGATAACTTTTTGAGCCAACGATTTGCAGGGTGATCTTAACGCTGAATGTAGACTGGTCTTCGGCACTCCTAGCCATTCACTTAATTCATCTGTGTTAAATTTATATTCTGGAGATTTCCCACCTTGCCAATCTGCTTCTTTCATTGCTGTCATCATCAAAGCAAACAAATTCATTTGCATAGCATTTAAATCACTATGTGAATAAATCATATCGTGACTTTTTAAATGATAATCTTTTAATCTCATAACTCACCATTAAATGTAAAGTAGTACACCATTTAATGTAAAGTAGTACACCATTAATTTCAACGTGATTATTATAAATACTTGTTTTTTGTGTACAACCTTCCTTTATTATGGGATGTATATCACGTGATTATTGATATAACTCTCTTTTACTTTTAAACTAACACTTGTAGGTCATTGAAAATGAGAAACTTTAAAATACAAAAAAGAAAACTCGTACACAAGTAAAGAAAATCCATACGCTTTGCAATGA
>JAOICL010000082.1 GCA_028131545.1 Vibrio sp.
CTCGCACATTAATAACAAACAAAAAAGCCGACATACTTTAAGCTAAAACGCTTTCGTATATCGGCTTTATTCACATCTTCATCGCTACAATACTATCAACGAAAGACCTATATTTCAGAACAACCCCATTCAGGGAAGTGCTTACGAACATAGGTATTCAGTTCTTTTTCAGCTTGAGAGTACACACGCTGCTCAGCTTCACCTTGAACATGAATCGCACTCACTACACCAGCGCCAACGGTCACATTAGTATGACGATCGATCACAATGAACGACCCAGTCTGTGGTAATTGAGTGTATATATCAATACCCATGCTTTCGGTTAATGATACCTTGGTTAAGGCAATTTCATTCAGATCTAACCGCTCAGCATTTTCATCATGCTGTTTCAAATTATTCACATCGACCTTATGTGGGATCGCTGTTACTTTACCTACACAGGATTTCGTCGAAAACTTAAAAATATACTCTTTATGGGTACGCATCGGATTCGCATCCATCCATACTAAATGCGCATCAACCTTATTCGTTACCGCTGGCTCATGACCTGTATGCACCAGCATATCACCACGAGATACGTCAATTTCATCTTCTAACGTCAATGTAATCGCTTGGCCTGGTTGCGCTTCAGTCAAATCACCATCAAAGGTGTAAATCGATTTAATGCGCGAAGACTTACCCGATGGTAATGCCGTGACTTCATCACCCACCTGCACAATACCCGATGCCAAGGTGCCACAGAAACCACGGAAATCCAGATTAGGACGATTCACATATTGCACCGGGAAGCGCATATGCTGTAAATCTTTATCCTGATCCACTTTCACCGTTTCTAACAGCTTCATCAGTGTTGCGCCAGGGTACCAATCCATCATCTGGCTTGGTGTCACCACGTTATCGCCCTTTAATGCCGATATTGGTACGAAGCGAATATCATCAATATTAAAATCTTTCGCCATTTCACGGTAATCAGATTTAATTTTTTGATAAATATCTTGGCTGTAGTCCATTAAATCCATTTTGTTGATCGCAACAATAATGTGCTTAATACCCAGCAAGCTACAAATGTAACTATGACGACGAGTTTGCGTTTGAATACCATGACGAGCATCGACCATCACAATCGCCAGATCACAAGTAGAGGCACCCGTAACCATATTACGTGTATACTGCTCATGCCCTGGGGTATCAGCAATGATGAACTTACGTTTATCCGTAGAAAAATAACGGTACGCTACATCAATGGTGATCCCTTGCTCACGCTCAGACTGTAAACCATCGACTAACAAAGCCAAGTCAAAGGCTTCATCCGTGGTATTGAATTTTTGAGAATCCTTTTCAATCGCCGCCATTTGATCTTCATAAATCAACTTACTATCAAACAGTAAACGACCAATCAGTGTTGATTTACCATCATCAACGTTACCGCAGGTTAAAAAACGTAGAAGATCTTTGTTTTCATGCACTTTTAGATAAGCTTCAATATCCTGTGCAATTAAATCTGATGAATGAGACATACCTAATCCTTGTATTTATTGGCTATAAAAAGCCGTTAATCTTTGAATAAATTCTTGCTTCTCATCACATGGAAGCGCATTAATGCCCGCCGCCGCTCGTCGGCCTCCGCCAGTCGCAAAGGAAGAACAGACTTCATCAGCACCCGTGCGATTGGTTAGCGGTGCTCTCACACTGACGGTGTAATCTTGACCAGAGGCATTTAACGTCAGTACACCGTGTGCTAAATCAGGCGAGCTATTCGCGAGTTCATTTCCGAACACCCCACTGATGCGACGCGCCCATGCGTCACAGGGTAATTCATACACACAAGCAACATTGTCTTGGTGAATCGGCGTCAGTTGAGTCACGTATTGATAATCCTTTTCATACCCCTTTTTTAAACGGTAATAAGGAGAGGTCGTATCATCGCGTAACTGTAATGGGCACGAATACGCTAATAACTGCTGAAAAAGATCCGCTGGCGCCATATGCAAATCATCAATACCGGCACCATAGCCGTTATAGTTAATCAACATACCCAGTTCTTTTAAGAACGCCGTATCATCGCTTGATAAACCCAGCTCGTTTGCCAATTGTTCTGCACTGTGATTTAAGTTATCACCAAAGGCGGCCGCTACCGCCCAGGTAGCAAACTGCCCGTCTAAATACCCGTTAATCAATAAACTGGTGCATACTTCCGCATCAAGATTGATCAGTGCTGATAACTTTACGGAATCCGGTACGTCACCAGTACGGTGGTGGTCACAATAAAAAACCGGGATATCATCGCCCAATAACCCATTCAGCTCTGATAAATTCTTTTCCATTGAGATATCCAGCACCGTCACCGACGTCGCATCGCCCTTCGCAACCACTTGTTTAAGTAATTGAATGTCTCGTTTCACGCCAGTAATGAGCGTTGATGTTTTAGGCTCGGCCAAACGCATTTGCACCAGTGCAATAATGCCATCGGCATCGCCATTAAAAACATCATAATGCATGTGCTGCTTCCTGTTCATGAAGACGAATTGAAGGCAATGACAGATACCCTTTTCGAGTTAATTCTGCCACGATAAATTCTGCGCATGCGGTCACTGATCCATCTTCGGTTCGGACATGAATTTCTGGTGACTGAGGCGCTTCATAGCTTGAATCGATTCCTGTGAAATGTTTAATCTCACCCGCACGTGCCTTTTTATATAAGCCCTTCGGATCTCTTTGTTCACACACCTCTAATGGCGTATCAATGAACACCTCTAGAAATTGATCGGGCTTTAATAGTGAACGAACCTGTTCACGATCAGAGATGAATGGCGAGATAAATGCAGTTAATACAATTGCACCCGAGTCCACAAACAGTTTCGACACTTCCCCAATACGGCGAATGTTCTCAACCCGATCCGAATCGCTGAAGCCTAAATCTTTGTTTAACCCATGACGCACATTATCGCCGTCGAGCAAATAGCTGTGTTTGCCTTGCTGAAGTAATAAATGTTCTACGGCATTGGCAATCGTCGACTTACCAGAGCCACTTAGCCCAGTAAACCAAAGAACCACCGATTGTTGCTGCTTTAATGCTTCGCGCTGAGCATGGGTTATCGTCGAGTGATGCCAAACCACATCTTCACTGACTGAATCGTTCTGCTTTTTTTCGTAAGGCGTTATCATTCAAATACTCCTTAGAAGTAACCTTCGCGTTTCTTCTTTTCCATCGAGCCAGAACTGTCATGGTCAATCGCTCGGCCCTGTCGTTCTGAGGTCGTCGTTAGTAGCATCTCTTGGATAATTTCAGGTAATGTCGTGGCTTCTGATTCCACCGCCCCCGTTAATGGGTAACAACCCAATGTACGGAAACGCACACTCTTATATTCAATCTTTTCATCGTCTTTTAACGCCATGCGTTCATCATCCACCATGATCAACATGCCATCACGCTCGACTACTGGGCGTTTTTTCGATAAATACAGTTCTGGGATCTCAATGTCTTCCAAATAAATATATTGCCAAATATCCAGTTCCGTCCAATTTGATAATGGGAAGACTCGAATACTTTCGCCTTTATTCACCTTACCGTTATAGGTACTCCATAACTCTGGGCGTTGATTCTTAGGATCCCAACGATGGTGTTCATCACGAAATGAGTACACTCGCTCCTTTGCGCGTGATTTTTCTTCATCACGACGCGCACCACCAAACGCGGCATCAAAACCGTATTTATCCAATGCCTGCTTTAGGCCTTGTGTTTTCATAATATCCGTATGGCGAGAACTGCCATGAACAAAAGGGTTTATGCCCATCGCTAGTCCATCTGGGTTTTGGTGGGTCAACAGCTTCATGCCTAACTTGTCAGCCATTTGATCTCGAAACTCAATCATTTCTTTAAACTTCCAGGTGGTATCAACGTGCAGTAATGGAAAGGGTGGTACACCTGGCGCAAACGCTTTTCGAGCTAAGTGAAGCATGACGGATGAATCCTTTCCAACCGAATACAACATCACAGGATTATCAAATTCAGCCGCCACTTCTCGCATGATTTGAATCGATTCAACTTCCAACTGTTTCAGGTGAGTCAGTCTCTCGGGTGAGATTGTCATAACGTTTTCCTTGGGTTGCTATTTTTTATACAACCAGATTAGCGCTAATAGGAAAGGATCGTAAATTCCAAAAATGACTGATATATAAACAAAAGGGTTATTGTCATAGATAAGAGTGACTTCGACTTGATTTAAAAAAGTACATAAAAGAAATAATACTGCTACTGAATTCACATAGAATTGACTTCGCGATGCATATCACACTCTTTTTAGCTATAATTACACTCAAACAATTGATAAAGAACAGAATAGGTAACACATGAACTTCAGCGTGGTGATATTAGCGGCGGGCAAAGGCTCTCGAATGCACTCTCATAAACCCAAGGTATTGCATACCTTAGCCGGTAAACCCATGGTGAAACACGTCATTGATACGTGTAAAGATCTCAACGCCAGTAACATTCACCTGGTCTACGGCCATGGTGGTGATCAGATGCAAGCCGCTCTCGCCAATGAAAAGGTCAATTGGGTGCTACAAAATGACCAACTGGGTACGGGCCATGCCGTGAATCAAGCCGCGCCACACTTTCGAGATGATGAGAAGATTTTGGTCTTATATGGCGATGTCCCTTTAATCGCTAAAGACACCATTAATGAACTACTCGATGCACAACCCTATGGTGGCATTGGTTTATTGACGATTAACTTAGATAACCCTATGGGTTACGGTCGAATCGTGCGTAAAAAAGGCCCTGTCGTGGCCATTGTTGAGCAAAAAGACGCCACTGAAGAGCAAAAGCTCATTAAAGAAGTGAATACTGGGGTATTGGTTGCCACTGGATTGGATTTAAAGCGCTGGCTATCGGGTTTGAAAAACCAAAATGCGCAGGGTGAATACTATTTGACGGATGTGATCAAAGCCGCTCATGATGAAGGCCGTGCGATAGAAGCCGTACACCCTAGCTGCCCAATTGAAGTTGAAGGCGTGAATGACCGTGCTCAACTGGCTAAATTAGAGCGCGCCTATCAGCACAGCAATATTGACCGATTACTGAAACAAGGCGTCATGATCCGAGATCCTCACCGTTTTGATCTTCGAGGTACATTAACTTGTGGTATGGATACGGAGATCGATACCAACGTGATTATTGAAGGTGATGTCATCTTAGGTAATAACGTGGTGATCGGTACGGGTTGTATTTTGAAAGATTGTACAATTGAAGATGGCACGATCATTCAACCTTATAGCTTGATTGAAGAGTCACATATCGGTCAGCACTGCCAAGTCGGCCCGATTGCGCGTATCCGCCCAAAAACTCGACTTCATTCTGGCGCTAAAATCGGTAACTTTGTGGAAACGAAGAGTGCTACGATCGGAGAGAACAGTAAGGTGAATCACTTATCGTATGTGGGTGACAGTGAGATCGGCCATAACACCAATGTTGGCGCTGGCGCGATTACCTGTAATTACGATGGTGCGAATAAGCATAAAACTATCATCGGTAACCATGTCTTTATTGGTTCTGATAGCCAGCTCATCGCTCCGGTTACCATTGCCGATGGCGCTACTGTTGGAGCAGGAACGACCGTCACCAAAGATGTTGGCTCTAATGAATTGGTGATCACTCGCTCTAAGGAAGTTCGTAGAGAAAACTGGACTCGACCGGTTAAAAAATAAGTAGGCTGTGACTGTTATACCAGATTACTCGTCATTGCCGCGAAGGCGGTAATCTCATCAAGCGAACACCTAAACCAGTAAAAGCGAGATTCCCATTTTCATGGGAATGACGGTGGTGAGGCATGGGAATGACGACCATGGGGGCATGGAAGTTACAACACGACCGTCATTACCGCGAAGGCAGTAATCTCATCAAGCGAACGCCTGAGCCAGTAAAAGCGAGATTCCCATTTTCATGGGAATGACGGTGGTGAGGGCATGGGAATGACGACATTAAAGGCATAG
>JAOICL010000083.1 GCA_028131545.1 Vibrio sp.
ATTGGCAAGTATAATAAATACAAAACAGCTACATTGTTGAGTGAAAGATGATAATGAAGTAGGGATAAATTCTCCCGTGTTCGAACTGATGAGCTATATTTTATAGAGGTAGAAAGACTAAGTCGGGTTCCGTTATATTTATAAGTATTCCAATGTATAACCAATCGAATTTACACTGTAAATCAGAATAGAAGAAAACATTATGTGGCAAGATATTTTAATACCGAATGATGATCATACATCAGTCAAAGCCCAGTTACCTAATGAAGATAGCTATCAACTAGAGCTAGAGCAAGAGACTCTGAATGATGCCTTGACTGAGATGGAACTGAGTCATTTATGTATTGATGAAGAAGCAACATATCACTTTCTGGCTGCAGTAAAAGAAAAGCTACCCCTAGCGATTGAAGGCGTGATCGTTGCCAGTGTGACAGAAAAAGACGCGACATTGGATATTGAACTTCAAGAAGGCGACATGAAAGCAGTAGGGGTTGTGACTGCTGCCATCAATGGCGAACCGCTAAGCGAACAGATTGTCCTTGATGCCATTATCTCATCAGGAATAAATCAGGGATTAAATAAAGCAGCATTAAAAAAATTGATAGTACTTTCTCACACTCTACCAAAAGGAGGAGTAGAGGAACAAGTTATTGCAATTGGTCGGTACCCTGTTCAAGGTCAAGATACTCAATTTGAAGTTTTATTTGACGGACAGGAATCTGATAGTGAAGAGGATAGTAATGATGTTGGTAAGGTCGATATCAATGACAGAGGAATGATGCTAACGGTTTCACAGGGCCAACCTTTGCTAAAGAAAATACCCGAGCAGAAAGGGGAGGTAGGGTGGACGGTTTTAGGTCATGTGGTTGAACCGAATCCGATTACTATTATTCCTTTAAAAGCATCCGAAGGAACTCAGATTTCTGATGATAATCCTAATATCTTAGTCGCTACCAAAGATGGAATGCCGACATTAAACAAGAACACGGTCAGTATTGATAATGCTCTGTGCCTAAAAAATATCAGTGTTGAAACGGGTCATGTGAAATTTAAAGGTAATATTGTTGTGAATGGTAACATTGAAGCCGATATGACGGTGAGAGCAACAGGGAATATTATTGTTGGTGGTTTTATTGAATCGGCCGATGTTCAAGCCCAAGGAAACATTACTGTAAAAGAAGGTATTATAGGGCGATCGGATATTATTAATGAAGACTACTCCTGCACGGTCAAAGCGGGCGGAGATATCAAAGCGCATTATACTCAGTACGCTAATGTTCAATCGAAGGGGGATATGTTCTTTGAAATACATGCATTGAGTAATATGTTGCAATGTGGTGGAGATTTAACGGTATTTGATGGAAAAGAAAAAGGCGGATTGAGTGGTGGACTAGCTAAAGTAGGTGGGAAAGTGACTTGCTTTAACCTAGGTGCTGAAGGCGGCGTAGCGACAACTGTTGATGTTTTTGCTCGATTTAATGCGATAAAAAATGAAAAAAATACATTAAAATCGAGTTATAAGCAAGTACAAGATGATGTTATGGAAATAGTTCGTAAGGAACTTGAAATAAAGAAAACACCCAAAGCAGAAAGGGTACCAGGACAACTTGAAGCTCTAGAAGAAGAAAAAAATGCTGCCAATCAATCTATGGCCGATTTGAAAGTATCACTAGATGATTTAGAAGAAAAAGTGGTACAAGATTTAGAGAAAAATACGCTACATGCGATTAATCGAGTATATCGACAAGTAACCATTCGATATGGTGATGTAAAAGTATTAACGAAACGGATTCATGGAAAAACAACCTTTAAATTTAATCAGTATGAGATTGAACATGAATCTTTGATGGAGAGTGAGGATGAAGAATAACTCGAGCCCTTAAAATATTCGAACTTTAAGAACTCGGTTTTGTACGAACAACAAACGTGATAAGTAAGGGCTTAGCTGTTGGTCGATACTGATTTTGCTACATCTTTCCAGTATTTTATTCTGATACGATGAAGCTGAGCTTTTCTCATTTTCTTCATGAATTCTTTCCTTTAAAATGACTATAGTAGGATCACTATATCCTTGGTAACGGTATTAGGGGATCACCTATAGCCTTAATATAAACAAAAACAATGTCAGTATTGTTAAGGAATAATGAATGTTTTGTAAAAAACGATCGTTTTAACCTTATCTTCTTATATTCAGACCTGCTATGTTGTTAAAAAGTTTCAACGGAAAGGCAGTTTTTTATTTGTTCAATGATGACAGAGAATCGAGCTGGTAGAGTCGTTCCTTTTTTAGATATTAAATACACACATTCGTAAGTTTGATTTGGAGCTTCATAACAATGTAATTGAGAGTGATTAGGATGATGACTAATCACGTGTTTGGGTAAAACAGTGTAAGCTAATCCTTTTACAACAGGAGTCAGAATTTGTCCTAATTGATTGACCGTCCCTAGCGATTTTAACTTATGTATATCAATATCAGATAAGTAGATATCACCACAATGTTGAGTGTATAGGGATAAATAATGTGTACAATCAGGATGTGATATCAATTTTAATTCATTTAAAAATACTTCTGGATTACTGAGATTGTGGAATTGTTTCGGCAACACAAGCGTAAGTATTTCATAGCCAAACTCTTGGCAGTCAAAGTACTGTTTATCTGGTTTTTTCGTGGTTAAACCAATATCAAACGTATCATTTGCTATATTGTCTAAAATACTTTTATTTGAAGTCGCATGCAGCTGAATGACAAGTTCTGGGTAATTGACTTGTAGATCGAGTAATTCAGGATAAATTTTATTGGCTAGAGAGCCTGAAGCACCAATATGACAGCTACCAGAAAATGGATCATCAAAGCTGAGTTTATTTAATAATTGTTGATAATGTATCTCATGTGCTTGAGCATATTGATAGACAAGCTTACCTTGCTCAGTTAAAGAAAAGCTTTTTTTATCTCGAATGATAAGCTCACAGCGGCATGCTTCTTCAAGTTTTTTAATATGTTGAGTGACACCTGGTTGTGTCATAAACAACTTTTCAGCTGTTTTCGTAAAATGACGTGTATCGATGAGCGTCATAAAGGTTTTTAACCAAATGGGATTCATTGATGTGACATCCTATTGAAAAATCATTATTGTACAGCCTGTTATAAAATTAAATTATGGCATTGTTATTATATGATAACACCATATTATCATTCTTGTTTTATATTGTTCGTGATTAAGGAGTAGCATGAAAGCCGTTATATATTGTCAATCTAAGGACCTATTCCAACTTGCAGACATCCCAACGCCAGAAATTGAATATCCACATGATGTGTTGATTAAAGTTAATGCGGTAGGACTTAATCCGGTTGATGCTAAAGTTGATCAATGGCATGAGATGGTATATGGAATGACGGATCAATTTGTCGGCGGTCTTGATGTTTCAGGCGAAATCACTCAAATTGGTGACAGTGTAACTGAATGGGAAGTCGGAGATAGGGTGGTCTATCATGGAAATATGAGAAGAGCGCATGGTGGTTTTGCTGAATACGCGATTCATGATTCTAGAACGCTACTCACTCACCCGAAAATTGCTATAGAAAAAACAGCGGTAATTCCTTGTGCAGCTTGGACTGCTTATCGGGCGCTTGTTGATAAGCTCCGTATTTCGACAAGGCAATCCATTTTTATTGCCGGTGGTGCTGGCGGCGTAGGAAGTTTTGCTATTCAATTAGCAAAACAATTTGGTGTACCAACAATAATAACCACAGCTACGACGAAAAACCATGACTACCTACACAGATTAGGCGCGACCCATACAGTTGACTATTTAAATGAAAATGTCATACAAAAGGTGATATCTATCACTAATGGTATGGGTGTTGATGTTTCTTTAGATTGTGTTGGAGGAGATAGCGCAATTGATTGTGCTAATGTGTTAGCGTATGAAGGCGAGATGGTTGAACTCGTTCAGCTGTCACAACCGTCAGATTATAATAATGCTTTCTTAAAAGGGCTCACCTTTCACCAACTGAGTTTAGGATCGGGGCATGTTTATGGTGATAAAGGACAGTCGGCTATGGTAGAGGCGGGTTATGCTGTTAACTCGATGATAGAACGAAATGACATTCAGCTTCCTCATATTGAGGTGATCACGCTGGATCAGATCCCTGATGCTTTATATCGGATCCGCCAGCAACGGACGGTAGGGAAGATCGTTGCAAAATTAGCTTAAACTATTATAAATGGTGTTATGTGTAACTAAATGATGAATACCTATACAGTACGACGGAATGCAATCATGTTACTGATCTTGTCAGATACCGTTGCTTATGCCTCTCAGCATCATGTACCTTTGTCACCTTTAATGCTGCAACGTCTATGAACTACGTATCATTAGCAATCTTGATGAGTACAGCAGTACGAATCTAAAAATGTCGTAATAGCTTTAATCTCATCTTCATTGACAAAGCACATCAGTTTACGACTGTCGCGTTTTTGATGAATGAGCCCAGCAGAGGCAAGAGCAGAAATATGATGAGAAAGCGTCGAGCCAGCTAACCCTAGCTCGTCTTTTATTTTACCGACTTCAATTCCAGTGTTACCAAAACGTATGATGGTTGTGAAGATCTGCAATCGAATCGGATGACCTAATTCTTTTAGTGCCTTTGCGATTTTTTCTATCTGTTCCATGTGTAATCCATTCAATTATTCGAGTTTAATCGAATATTAGCATGGTTTTAATTTATCGCTAAAAATTAAAACCATTTCAGTGTTCGTTATTTAAACTCAAGTGTCATATTTGTGTGAATTCAGTCAGTTGCTTATCTTAATGCCTATATTATTGCAGCTTATCAGGCAATAATGCAGATCTTAACAATCATAGGATGATCAGTTTGGATGAAAATTAAAGTCGTATTTCTTTCCATTTTACTTGCCGGTTGTAGCGCAACAGACCAATCTCAAATTCAATTAGAAGGTCAAGAATGGATCGTGACATCAATCAATGGAACACCTTCACAAATCGGTTCCATGTTGCGTATAGAAGATGATCGTATCGAAGGTATTGCCGGTTGTAACCGATTTTTTGGACCTGTGAATTGGATAGGCGATCATGAATTTAAGGTGTCTCCGTTAGCAACTAGCCAGAAGCAGTGTCATCCTGATGACCAATCAATGGATTTTATGTTCCTACAAATGTACTCGTTGGGTGTGACCTACCACATTAATGGCGAAACACTGACGTTACAAAGTGGAGAATCCATTGCTCAATTTATGCCTTATCACTTCTAACATTTGACTTATCGCCCTATTTAACAACACTAAAGGTGATTCAAGTTACCTTTAGTGTTGTTTTAAATGAGATATCTATTCATAGATGTAACGCTCTTCCAGTTCATCTGTAAAATATTCAACAAATTCCCACTCAAACCCTGCACTGTCATAGAAGTACATTCTTTTCCTATTGGCTTCAGAAGCGATCCCTCCATTTGGTGTATAGCCCGCTTCGACAAGGCGCCGAGATACTTCTTCGATATTAATGGTGATCATTGCCAGATGATTGATGCCAAGATTGATATAAGTATCTCGGAGTGATTCAGGAATATGATCATGCGGAGGTTCTTGTAATGCGATATAACATTCGAGGTTACCGATATGTGCCCATCGATGTTGGCCATTATGAGCATTTTTTCTTATTGCCCAATCTTGGTTGGCAATGGTTAAAAATTCAGTCGCCGCATCAATGCTAGGGACGGTGATATTGGCATGCTCTAAACGAGTGGTGTGTTGGTAAGTTGTTTGTTGATGTGTATGAGGTTGTACGGTCATGGTGTTTATCCTTTTCTGTATAAGTTAGAAATA
>JAOICL010000084.1 GCA_028131545.1 Vibrio sp.
ATGTCACCCAGCTTTACCAGTATTGCAAAGAGAATAACCATCGATTTTTTCATGCTTACCTTTATCTCACCCAGCAAGCATTAAATCAGTACAAACCGATGGCGTATCGACTGATTGGGGATGAAGTTCGGGTTTATTCACCCATGTGTGTGAGCATTGCAATTCTTGCAGACGATCAAACGGTGCGGTTTTGTGATTTAGACTACCAACCAGATTTTGCATCATTTTCAAAAGCGGCATCTAGACGGGAAGATGAGATCAAAAAGACCCCATTTATCGTAGACCAATTTATAGGGAAAGAAATCAAACAAAATACCATACACATGACGGTATTACCTTGGGTTGATTTTACCAGTATGACTCATGCTAGAGATACTCAGTTTCCTGACAGTATTCCAAAGATGGCCTTTGGTAAACTGACCAAACAAGATGAAACCATGCGCATGCCTTACTCAATTGAAGTACACCATGGTTTGATGGATGGGTTGCATGTTGGTCAATTTTTAGAACAACTGCAATCTTTGTTTAATCAGCCTAACTTTTAGCTTATTAAGCTTATAGCCACCAAAATCCTCCAATGGATGGGTGAAAAAGGTTCGTTAATAACAACAAGAATGGGAACAATCGTACCTATTGCTCTCCTTCTTGTTGTTACCATTCTTGTTCTATAGCTGTTGTGATAAATAATCTACCCACTGCTTAGATTCTTCACTGTTTGTTTTTTGGTGTACTTGTCTAGCAATGTTCACCGCTTGGTCATACCGCTTTTCCTTGTATAAAGCACGTACCAATGACAGATTGAGTAACGGTGATAAATTAGATTGATTTTCCAACTTTTGAATGATGCTTCGGTACTCGCCAGCTAAATTAAGCATGCTTATTTCATATTTGAGTTGAGAGCTATCAATCTTAACGATTTCTCCCCACACTTTTGCTGACTGTAGCCATTCTTTCGCTTGCTGCCAATAAGCCGCTTGCCTTTTTAATAACGTCAGTTTGTCTTTCTTTGTCTTTTTCCCTATTGCCAATACATCTTCTAACGTTATTGCGGCTTTCTCAGGGATTTTATTTCTCGCATAAAGCTGGGAAAGTAATATCAGTTCTTGCTCATTCAATACAATATTTTGAATACGAGCCAATGATAATGTATTCATTGCTGCTCGATATTGGTGCTCACGAACTTGTAGGCGAGCTAATTGCTTCCACCAACGAGGTTGCTTTGGTTCACGATCTCGAAGTAACTTAGTGTATTGAATCGATAGTTCCCAGAGCTCTAAATTAAGGCTTGAACCCAGTGCTAATGTCAGCGCAGCAATCTGTTTACTCTGATGTGGATGACGTTTCCAATAGGCATTTAATACTGTTAACGCTGATTTCCATTCTTCTAGCTGATAATGTGACTGTGCTATACGTAGTTCAACATCTTCTGTTGATTGACCACTAGAATTAGACTGCAACAATGCTTGATAATGCTGCTTTGCCTTTTGATATTCATTGGTATTTAAATACAAATCCGCCAACATTTTTTCAGTTAACCATGCCGCCGAAATCGGCAGTCCTTCTTTATTTGCAATAGCAAATTCTAATTGGTTTACTGCCTCAGAAAGTTGGTCATTTTGCCAATAATACACCCCAAGAATACGTGCAATCGTCGCTTTATCGGCCGTGCGCTGACCATCAAATTTTTCTAGGTGATCAATAGCTGAATCTATTTGTTCACTATCAACGAGTTGTTGTGCTTTTGTAATAGTATTGTACGCCGAAGAACTTAACTCAGAAGCATGCACCGTTAAAGTGAATACACTTCCCACAAAAAAAACCTTAAGAAGGTTATTAAAAAATAAAAGAAATAATTTCATCACTTATCCAGCTGGTAACTCACTGTAATCGTATTATTCGGTTTGATAATCGGTTCACCATCCACTCTAGTAATCGGATACTTGCTTCTGGCAAGAAAGCGTTTCGCTTCTCGATCAAATACACGTCTTGGCGTCGCTTCAATTATCGTGATATTGATAGGCTGACCTTCTTCATCAATATCAAAGCTCAATACAACTTGCCCTTCTATACCTCTTTTTAGTGCACGTGGAGGGTATTTTTGTACCGGTCGATAGGTTGGTGTTAACTGTGCGGATAAATCCACCGACGGTGCCTCAATCGATGTTGAGACCGCCGCTTGAGTTGTTGGAGCTGATACATCAAGACTCGGTGCTGATATCGCCACCCCTTCAATAGACAGATCCATATCAATATCCATATCAGTAGTGATCGCTGTTGATGCCGCGACTGGCGTTGATGGCTGGACTGCTGCAGGTTCTGAGGGCTGAGGTTCTGGTGGCTCAGGTAACTCTCGTTGACGACGTCTTGTTTCGGACTCTTGTTCGTTCACAAGGATATTGATCGACAGGTTTTTTTCATCTTCAATAGTCAACGATTTAAAATCCACCATCCAAGACATAAAAGCAAACAAAGCAAACGTCACCGCTAACGCAATAGGTACAAAAGCAAACACACTTAATGAGCTTCCCATTGTTACAGAAGTTCGGTGAGCAGACTGATTGCTCGGCATTATGGCTTCTCCGTCGCAAGGGCAATTTGCTCTATACCTGCACTTTTTGCTGCATCCATCACCGTGACCACGGTACCATTAAATGCCAGCTCATCGGCTTGAATAACTAATGATGGATTTGGCATATCAATAATTAACTGTTCCAGAGAAGCTTGTACTCGTTCTTTATCTACCATTCTTTTATCAATATAGATCTCATTGTCAGCGGTAATCGCAACGAAAATACCCGCTTGCTTTTGTGCAACCGAATTAGACGCACTGGGTCTGTTCACTTCTACACCCGACTCTCTCACAAAAGAGCTAGTCACAATAAAGAAGATTAACATGATAAAAACGATGTCTAGCATAGAAGTTAAATCGACTGTCGCTTCTTCTTGTGCTTTTGATTGTCGCCCTAATCTCATTGGCGTCTCCTTAATGCTTGTTCAAACTTGAGTTCACGTGTGCGACATGCCTTTGTAATTCGAGAATGCATAAATAACCCAACAACTGCCGCCACCATGCCCGCTAATGTGGGTAATGTCGCCATTGAAATCCCTGAAGCCATCACTTTGGGATTACTGCTGTTTTCTAAAGCCATAATATCAAAAACAGCGATCATACCTGTTACCGTACCCAGTAGCCCGAGCATCGGAAATAAAGAAACCAGCAGTTTCACCAGATTAAGATGTTTATAGAGAGCCAAATGAATATCGCTAATCCACCCTTCTCTAATCGCATTAGCAATCCAAGAACTGCGTTCTTCTCGTTGATGCCATAGAGCAATAAAATGAGCTTTGTGTTTTGGAAAAACAACAAAAAGGTAATAACAACGTTCTAATACCAGCACCCAAAAAAAGAACACAGTTAAAGCAAGCCACCATACAATTGTCCCACCTTCTTGCATAAAGGCAGCCAATGAGTCGGGCAATACACTGAGATAATCAATATTCAAGAAAGCACTCATCGTTACGCTCTCTATACTGTCTGCATCGTGCGTTGCTCAGATCGCTCTGCGACTAATGCGATACCTTGCTTTTCAAGGATCTGGCGAATGGCTTCAGCCTGAGTACTCAATATATTATGAGCAAAGAGTAAAGGCATGGCTGCCACCAATCCGAGTACCGTGGTGATCAGTGCCGTTGATATACCGCCTGCCATTACTTTAGGATCAGCATTACCATATTGTGTAATCACTTGGAATGTTTCGATCATCCCCGTTACGGTCCCAAGTAAACCTAACATGGGTGCTAATGCAGCAAACAGCTTCAACATGGATAGACCACGTTCAAGTTGTGCCTGCTCATCTACGATAGCTTCCAATAAACGCAATTCTAATGATTCAACACTTCGACCTTTATCTTTTTCATAAACAGCAAGAACACGGCCTAATGGATTATTACCGACCTCGAATGGATTATCAACCTCGAATGGTGCCGTTAATTGCGTGGCAATTTTGCGTCGTGCCGTCATCAAAAAGACACCACGAATCAAAGCAATAATAAGACCAATAGCTAACATAATAAGGATAATTTGACCCACTACCCCACCAGCTTCCATTCTATCTTTGAGTGTCGGCTTTTGATCCAGTTGTGAAATCAAATCACCACGTGCAGGGTCAATCGAGAGTGGGTTTGACAAACCCACTTCCGCTAAAGCAAGCGTCTCTAACGTCGGCATAAACTCTGGTTGAACAGGGTACGCTTGAGCAACTTGTTTCTCAGCATTCCAATTAACGTAACCATTCGATGTGACGATACCAAATGTGCCTATTCTTTTCGCTTCCACTTCATGGCTACGCCCAGTCTCATCGATATAATGAATCTGACCTGATGACATTTCACCACTTGCTTTAATTTGCAATAAATAGCTTTTCCAAAGAATTTCTAGCTGTTCGATATTAGGTAACGCTTTGGCTTCAACCATCGCGTCCACAGTGGCATGATATTGTGAATTATCCCATGCTGTAACAGAATCTTGAATATCAATTTGATGTATTTTGGCATTCTGACGAACCACTCCAAATACTTCACCTAATGCTCCCGTTTCAAGTGTCAGGGTTTTCTGCTGTTCTAATAGTACTCGCTCATTATTGCTAAAGGTTTTAGTTAAATGATCAATGCTGGTTTGTAA
This sequence comes from Vibrio sp., assembly GCA_028131545.1. Lineage (GTDB taxonomy): Bacteria > Pseudomonadota > Gammaproteobacteria > Enterobacterales > Vibrionaceae > Vibrio. The sequence continues at coordinate 4,682 of JAOICL010000084.1, forward strand.
ACGAGTTCGTTCAGCTTCTAACTTTGCTTTCTGTTCCTGTAAAGCCAATTCTTTCTTTTTAAACTCTGCTTCTCGCTGAGCGTGATGACTTGCATCCAATTGCTGTTCTGCTAGAGCTGCATTTTTAAGTTCATCAGCAAAAGTACTGGTGGAGCTCAAAGAAAAAGAAAAAGCGACGAACATTGCTGACAGTAAAAGAGGTTTAGTAAGCCACATCTTAATTACCTCCCTTCTCTTTATCGACTGAAACGGGCAATATCAATACACTCGGTATTACGTCTTTGTTAGCAACATCAAAAGCATGATCCACATGATCCTTTTGGGCTATATCGACGGCATCCCACTGTGTCTTTGATTGATTCCATGCCCAATATTCACTGCCATTTTGATTACGAGCAATGAGAGCGATTCGCCCAAGGTTTAATACCTCAGCAGTGACATGACCTTCATTAGTTTCAATTGTTTGCTCAAATAGCCCAACTTTCAGACCATAGTCCATTTCTATTTGGTAAGCTTCTAATATACGGCGGTATTTTTCAGCGTCACTCACATTCGCTTGTGTCATCATTGTTTGTAATGAATTCAAACGTTTTTCTCTACTGTCCGACTTAATCGGTCTATCCGATACAATATGTACTTCAAGCGCATTGAGCATTTGATACATTAACGGTATTAAGCCTTGCTTTGTTTCTTTCACATCATGCAATTGCACATCTATCGCATCTTTTTCAGCTTCTTGATTGAGCACCAATTGATTCAAGTGTGATTCATATACCGTCAAATTATTGATTTCTTGAGTCAAACGATCAATCTCAGACTGTAATTCAATCGAGCGCTCAGCTTGGTCATCAATGACCGTTTGGCTCTTTGCAGCTTGTTGGTTGGTTTTATTTTGAATGCTATCAACTTCTTCAACACTGGCTATAAGCGAAGTCGAACTCAACGCCGCTGTCATGCCTAGAATAAGACAAGGGATTGTCATCTTCATAAATACTTCTC
>JAOICL010000085.1 GCA_028131545.1 Vibrio sp.
TAAAAGCATCGGATGAGGATTCTCCGGTGCTTTTTTGTTCCCTAAAGGAGAAACCCTGTGCTCACTGTTTACCATTCTAACCACCTTAGCGCATTGAAAACCGTACTCAAAACCTTGATTGAAATGACCCCTTTGGATAATCCTTTAGAGCCAGAGAACATTCTCATACAAAGTACAGGTATGGCGCAGTGGTTAAAATTAGAGTTAGCAAAGGACATGGGGGTGGCGGCTAATCTGCAATTTCATTTACCGGCTTCTTTTATATGGGACCAATTTGTCAGCGTACTTCCGAATATTCCTAAGAAAAGCGCGTTTAATAAAGAGGCGATGACATGGAAGATCATGCATCTACTCCCACAATTTCTACCGCAAGAGTCCTTTGCAACGTTAAATAATTATCTGGGTGAAGAATACGAACAAGCAAAATTGCATCAGCTGTGCGAGAAAATTGCGGATATTTTTGATGGTTACTTAGTATATAGACCTGATTGGATCGCAGCTTGGGAGCAAGGGGAATCTATTGATACCCAAATTAATGCGATACAAATTAATGGTATACAAATTGAAGAAGCTGATCGTGAAGAAGAAAAAAGCCTAGAAGAGCATCAACCATGGCAACCCATTTTATGGCGAGCATTGTATCAGCACACCGATGCGTTAAACCAACCGTTATACCACCGCGCCAATTTGTACGACTCTTTTCTAGAAGCCATCGCATCACTCACGCCTGAACAAGCGAAGGCTGCTTTACCTAAACGATTGTTTATTATCGGTATATCTTCGTTACCACCTAAATATCTGGAAGCCTTAAAAGCCATCGGAGAATTTACCGATGTGCATTTGTTATTAAGTAATCCTTGTCGTTTTTATTGGGGTGACATCAAAGATAGACGTTACCTCGCTAGAATGGCTGCTCAACGTCGACACCGTTTAATTATACAAGAACGTGAGCTGGCGCAGTTAGGCGAAAGCCCCCTTTTGAAAGGGAATGTTGAAGATAATGAAAAAGATGAATTGGATGACGGTGCCGTAGGCAACGCATTGCTTTCGTCATTGGGTAAGCAAGGACGTGACAACTTGGCGCTGATCTCCGATCTTGAAGCCGATGAAATGGATTTGTTCATTGATATTGAACGAGACAGTTTATTGCATCATATTCAAGCTGACATATTGGATCTAACCGATCCTACGCAGCAAAAACGATCAACCGATATATCGAGTAAAACACAGTTGAGTCATCAAGATCACTCCTTGTCTTTGCATGCTTGTCACAGTGCACTACGAGAAGTGGAAGTCTTGCATGATAATTTACTGGCGATGCTGGATCGTGACCCGTCTTTATCGCCAAAGGACATTATCGTGATGGTATCTGATATCAGTGCCTATAGCCCATTGATACAAGCGGTGTTTGGTAATGCGCCCCGAGAACGTTATATCCCTTACTCTGTTTCTGATATGAGTGTGGCACAAGAAATGCCATTATTAACGGCGTTCATGACGTTATTGTCGTTGCCGGTGACTCGATACCAAGCGTCGGATTTGGTGGCTTTGCTTGAAACACCAGCCGTACTGAGACAGTTTGATCTTTCTTTGTCTGAGTTTGATAAAGCGAAGCGTTGGATTGAAGAAAACCATATTCGCTGGGGGCTGAACGAACACACCTTTGTGGCGAATGATTTACCAATCACCCAACAAAACACATGGGAAACCGGTGCTGAACGACTGATCGCTGGCTATGCGATGACGGCCGATCAAAGAGGCATGCAAGGCGGAGTGTTATTTGAAAACCCGTATATGGACATAGCACCTTATAATGAAGTTCAAGGCTCAGACAGTGAATTAGCCGGTAAGTTGGCGCAATTTATTGAGCGATTAGGGTATTATCAGCAGCGATTTTCTCATGACAATACCATTGATTATTGGGTGGACACTCTTTGTGATTTAATGGATGACTTTTTCTTAGTTGAACTCAATGAAGAAATTGTATTTAACCAAATTCGTGAGCAGCTGAATACGTTAAAGGAAACGATACAAGATTCGGGGTATGTCACCACGTCGGATAAGGATCAAGGCAGCTCGATTGACATTAATTCGACAAAAACGGATTCGATAACAACAGATTCGACAAAAACGCCGATTTCTTTACAGATAGTCTTCCAATACCTTCAAAACCATATTAATTCCACGCGCGTTGACCAGCGATTTTTAGCCGGACAAGTTAACTTCTGTACCCTAATGCCAATGCGTTCTATTCCTTTTAAACAAGTGTGCTTACTGGGTATGAATGAGGGTGTATTCCCTCGTCATGTACCTCGATTGGGTTTTGACTTAATGAGTATGGATACCCGCCGTGGGGATCGTTCTCGTCGAGATGATGACCGTTATCTTTTTCTTGAAGCAGTATTGTCTGCGCAAGATAGCCTTTATATCAGTTATATTGGTCGATCGATTCAAGATAATACGCCCAAATCCCCTTCGATTTTGGTCTCTGAGTTATTGGAATATTGTGATGAGCATTATGAAATGACCGTCGATGGGGCAAATGATTTGATTGAGGTTAGCAAGGCGTTAAATCATAATTACCCGATGTTTGCCTTTAATCCCGCTCTGTTTACCGGTGATGATGCCACCTCTTCTTTTGCTTTATCGAGCTTTGCAGCAGAGTGGCTACCCGCAGCCGAACGAATTCATCAAGGGGTTCATTCCAGCCCTATTGCCATAACGGATACCGACATACTAACGCCAACCGACCGAGTGAAAGTCGGGCTTGAACTTGAAGAGTTACAGCGCTTTTGGCAGCTCCCGGTAAAGTATTTATTTACACAGCGTCTCAAGGTAAACTTTGCGAAACAAAATGACGAATTATTGGATCATGAACCCTTTGCACTCGATGGGCTCGGTGGATACCAAGTTCGTAACGAGATCCTAAACCTATTGTTATCTCAAAAAAGCACGCTTGATGCTGTTGCCAGAGAGAAAGTCATTGAAGGCTACGTTCGTATTAAAAGTGCGCAGGGCATGTTACCCGTCGAAAATTTTGGTCGTTATGATTTAGCAGGCATTATCTCTCAATCCTTTGCTCTTTATGATGCAGTCACGCCATTGATACAATCACCATTGCCACCATTGGAGGTGAATTTAGCGATGGTTATCCCTGGAATGGAAGAAACGGTTCCGTTACAAGGGTGGCTCTCTGGATATTATCAAGAAGGATTGGTTCGCTATCGAACAGGCCGTATTCGTTCACAGGATATGTTAGCCGCTTGGATTGATCATTTATGTTTGCATTGTATGGGTATAGAGAAAGCGACGCACATTATTGGTTTTGAAAGAAAAGCAGGGGTACAGCATATATATTTCCCAGCATTACCATCAGTGTCAGCTTTAAACTCAACTTCCACTTTCGCCTCAGTCGCAACTTCCACTTCAACAGAAAAAGGGCAGGGAGGCGTTATTAATGCACAAGAAGCATTGTCTGAATTGGTTCAGTATTATTACCAAGGATTAAATCAACCTTTACCGTATTTCCCTGAATGTGCGAAAACAATGGTAGAAACCTGCATTGATAAAACAGGTCAATGGTCCGTTGACGTGGATAAAGTGTCAGCTGCAATGGAGAAACGATTTATTGGCGGTTTTCAGCAAGAAGGAGAGGGTGAGAATGCTTATATCTCGCGAATTTGGCCACAATGGCATTCAGGGCTGTCTGAGGAGTTATTCCGTTTGTCAGAAACGGTTCTTAAATCGCCTTATTTGCACATAAAGCCGTTTAATAATGGATGATTTAGCGGTAAACAAGAGCTATTTTGTGAACCTCGTCTGCAAATTCTAAGTAACGCTATATCTTCATGGCGGATCTCTTACGCAATGTTTAGTGCTTTCGCTCTTTTGTTAGTACAATGTTATGATAACTTATTAAGTAAGAGCAGACAGGATGTCTAGCCAAAGAAAAGAATAGAAGAGGGACATTCTATGAAAAGAGCGATAAATGAAGCAACATTGATGACGAATGAATTCACGCAGGAGAGCACGATGCAAACACAAGAATTATCCAATGTAATGATGGTTAATATGGCTCGCCAGTGTCTAACACCCGATGGTATTGAACAAAATGATTTAAATTTTGTTTTACACAGTGCTCAAGAAGGTCAAGCGGAAGCAAAAGTATTAGTAATGAAGTTGTTGGCTCAAAATATCATCAATAACGTCTCGTCTTTTTACGGTAAAGTAGACAATATCCCAGCATTAGTTGAAGAAGGTAACATTGGTGTACTGAGTGCCATTGATAAATCGACTTTTATGAACATGACAGAATGGTCGAAGTTTGAAAGCTTCGCTAAACGTACAATTAGATTAGCAATGTGTTCTTATATGGAACAAGAGAAGAACATCATAAACTAATGTCTCTTTATTAAAAAAATCCGCAACGGCTGAGCTGTTGCGGATTTTTTGCGTTTTAGGGCCGATACCTTAATCTAGAATGATATGCGATGTTTGACCTGCAACCACATTGACGTCTTCAGCGTCAAAAATAGTGAAATTAGCTGCGTTATCAGCATCGGTGTCCAATTTTGCCGTACAGGTATAGCCGACGGAATACTCACCAGCCACAATTCCTTCAAACGTAAATGAAGCTTGTGCGCCACTTCCTTCAACGATCATCCCTTCAACGATCAATGGTGTCGCGATCATCGCAGTTTGATGCGGTAATGTACGCTCAGATTCTAAAGAATGAACACCACCCATGGCGTTTTCCTCTACATCTCCTTTATAAAGGTACGCTTTATCCAAGATAGCGTAATCATAGCCATTGTTGATCGCTTGTTCATGACATTGCTTCATGATGCCATCAACATTCATTGATCCTACAATATGACCTTGCGTGATGTCTTCATGCACGATGTCAAAACGAACGCTATTGTCTAAACGCCAATCATGATTTTTGTTGTACACCAATTGTTCTTCAAGATCGAAAACGAAAGCCAATTGGTTTTCTTTGCCTTCTTCTACTACAAACTGTGCGCTCATCAGGCGACCATATTGACGAGCGTCTTTTGGTGGTTTAGCGCCTTCACATGACCCTTGGCTTGGTGTTGAAAGTGAGTAAGTTACACCGTCTTTTTCGATAACGTGTGAATCTAATTCCGTTTCTACTGCTGCACCGCCATTATGTGCACCATTCACATACAAACACATTTCGTACGTGCCTGGTTCTACGATCATGCCGTCGAATAATGTATCAGCATCTTCACCATTTTGATTTACGATATCAATGTTACGTAGCTGATGAGCGTCATCGTTGAATTCAACGTGTTTAGCTTGTGCCCCATTATTCACAGGTTTTAAAAATACGTAATTAAATAGGACATTGGCTTCATCAATATCACTGACACAGTGACCATGGTGGCAGCCTGTTGCATCATTACCGTCTTGATCATAAGTA
>JAOICL010000086.1 GCA_028131545.1 Vibrio sp.
CGTTATACGCTTCGGATCCAATGCGGCAGGTATGGCCGACGATGTGCAATGACATGTCGGTTTCGGTGTTCATGAGAAACTCCCGCACGGTATCAAGGTAGGCTTGTTCACTGTCAGGAAGGTCGTATTGGGCGCTATCAAAGCGGAACAGAATCGTGAGAATATTTGGCTTGCCCACTTCCGACAGCTGTTTATCAGCAAAGGGTTTGCCGTTTAATAATACGTGACCTTGCTTTTCTTTGAAGCTGTTGATTAAGGTTGAAGTGAACTGCTCTTTGGCTTGTCGCTCTTGATCAAGGAGGTCGCGTATCTGCTGGCTGTCTTGCTCTTGCGTTAATCTGCGTAACACCGATTGCGTGCGCTTGCCATATTGGCTAGCTTGAGCCATGTACTGTGAGAACGCGTGATCGTTTTTACCGGATTGTGAATACGCCTGATAGGCCGATGTGGCGAGGTTAAGGTAACCGAGGGGTTTATCCAGCGCCCAGTTGATGACCTTGGCACCCTGTTTTAATCGAGGAAAGGCATCGGCACTTTCGACCGCAGGCCAATATTGCTTGAGTCCATCGGGTATTTTACTGACGACCCAATCGTCGGCTTTGTTCAATATGGGGTCAATATAATCCTTACGCGGCGCATTGAGTGTTTCGGTTATCTGCTTGAGCATTTGAATCGATTGCGCATTTTGTGTGGGTTGGGGGAGCTTATCCAGAAAGTCTAAGTAGCTTTGCCCTGCACCGTAGACCCCTGCGGCCATTTCAATCAGCGCTTTCGCTTGACCTGCATTACTTGTGCTCGACGCAGGGATCAAACTGGCTGCCACCATTTTAGCCAGCACATCCGTACTCGAATCCGACAACACCACATTGGTCGCCGCCTTCATCGCGCCCTTCCATGTGTTCATCGCAGAAACGGCATCCAATGCGGTGGTTTCTTTTTCGGCTGTGTTTTGTTTGGCTCGTTCATCATTGCCAGCTAAATGTTTACCTTGGTTAATGACGTGCTGAAACGTGTTTGGGGCGTGGTTTAATAGCGCCTCTTCAACCGTGATCGGGTCGCCTGAAATCCACGTCGCTCGCCCTGCGGGTGAACGGATCGGCAGGTGTAAGACTTGCTCAGACAGGGAATAATGATTATTGGGGATGTTAAGAGGGTTGATTTTATTTTTTCTATCAAAAGCAACTGCATTATTGGAACCTTGCTGGACCCAATAGTCTTGAATATAATTTAAATCAACATCGAAACGACACAGCCGCTTAATGTCATCATCGTTTTCTACGAATCCGCCCACAATCCAAAAGGTGGCGGCATAGTGTTGTTTTGTTACGATGGATCCCATTTCGTCTTTGGCTTGATAGGTAACCGCGCGCACCACCGACCACGGTTTGCTTTTTAACACCGTCTTGGCTTCGGCTACCCCCTCTGACCCTTGACCCTTTTCACCTTCATACCCCATGACATGCAGGGTATTTGGGATGTTGCTTAGGGTGACCTTCGCCCCTTCAAAATCCGCCGAACTGAAACTGAGGTTAATCGTCCACGTTTGAGGGATCTCGACGTACTGCACCTCATTCTGACACTCGCCGCTATACAGGCGATCATAAAACCGTTGGTACCCACCGACTCTTTTAGGATCGGTTAGCCCGTTATAAAAAGGCGCATTGACGTTTTTCTCTAATTCAGGGGGTAAGAATTTTCTTTTTCCTTTATCTTTGGCTATATCTTGAGTAATTACATCGAACGGTAATCTCTGTAGGGTATAACGCTCCAATGACTGGTTTACTGCGTATTGAGTTAACCTTTCCTTGAACATACCCACGCTTTGCCCCTCATTCAGCCAAATGAGGGGAATTAGATGATTCGGGATGACTCCGACTTGAATGCTCAAATCACTTCTAAATAACCAATTATTGTGCGTATCCAAATCAATTCGATCGCGTGTATCGGCGTGCTGCCACTGCGCTTCCATTCTATGAAAGTCGATATCACTGATCTCTCCCGATGAGAGGCTTTGCGCGATCTGATACGATGCGGGGTTGTCGACCTTTGGCTTATAAAACAACCACCCCGGCATCGGGTACAAACCCGAGCCTTCGAATTCTTGCCCCGCGTAACCACAAAGGCGGCCAAAGACATAAATCGCGGAACCGAGGTTGCACTTATTGTTCATTTCTAGTCTCCAATGCGTGTCTAAACTCACCGTAGGTTGGCACACTTGGCAAATGCTCTGATAAATCGACATCTTTATGATTTTTCATATAAGAGCTGCTCACCGTCATTGTAAATTTACTAATTTGTTCTAATTCTCCAAAAAAATCACGCCACTGAAAATTAAAAATAACATGCTGTACAGGTGAGTCATCAGGCTTATGATAAAATTGAAAATTGAGACCTTTACTGTATTTATACCAATATCCAACTTCAGTATGTAAATAAAAGTCTTGGGTTATTCCTCTAGCAAAAGCCACTGGATTTTTATAATCATCAAAGGAGTATATCCCAACCCCTTCCCCCTTTTCAGCTACTGTCAGGCAGGTAAAGTAGTTACCCGTTAAATCGCCTCTTAAGTTACAAGACCCTTCATCTGGATCAAGTGGTGAGATTGATTCACGGTAATAATAGCCCTTATCTTGGTATTCCAGAGTCGAGAAATCAAAGATCATCCCATTCGCACAACTGGTATACGGTGGCTGGATACGATACTCATAACTTTCGCATTCATGGTAATAAAAATGACCAAAGATTTGTGCCGTATATAAGGTATTGTTTTTTTTATTATAAGCAAGACGGCCTTGTGTCCACGCTGCTTGTCGGTAACTATCAGGCGACGAACCCACTGCTCTAATAAAGCGATAGTCTTTAGTGTTGATACTGTATGCACTGGTGAGGCAATTCACCACAACCTGTGAACTATCGATATTCCAAAGCGATCTCGCACAGGCGCCTTCATCCCCATCTCCTTTTCCACCCTCAATACTCGCGACGATTTGCCGAGTTTTTAAATCAAATAAATTAAAATGGTAATCTTCATCGGTAAACCCGATATAGCGCCCATTCGGCGAACGCGAGAGGTAATCAAACTCTTCACTCACCACCCCGAGTTCGTCTTCGGTCATTAAGTATTGAACGTTGTCGCCATCAATGTCGGCCGCCCACATCGAATATTGCCCCGTCTCTTCATTTGGCAGAGCAAATAAGATTTGTGGCAAAGGATTACCGCTATTTTCCCAATCCGCAAGTTGTGGATATGCAGGTGAATCGATATAAATAGATTCACTCCATTGCTTACCTTTGGACATCTCGTACATCATTTTCAGAGATAAGTCTCTTTCATATTCGCTTTCTTGTATTTTCTTGTGCTCAATAAATTGAGTAAAGCTTAATGACACAACAACAATCGATGCGAAACCTAAACCCACTTTCGTTAATATTTTCACCGCTTTTCCTTACTCGGTTTTTTCATTTTTATTACAGCGTATTCTACAAGAACCACCGCGCAGATGCATAAGCAGTTGGATTTTATACATACTGTGTCACAAAAGTGTTTGTTAAGGTGGGGATTTAGAAGGGAGTCAGGTTGGCTTTTATGGGTAAAACTAGAGAGGTTACAATGTGTTACTGGATAATCGCGGAACCGAGGTTGCACTTATTGTTCATTTCGTGTCTCCAATGCGTGTCTAAAGTCATCGTAGGTCGGTAAAGGAGGCAAGTGCTCTCTTAAATCAATGTCTTCAAAATGCGTCATGTAATACTGACTGACCACCATCTGGCTTTTTTTAATTAGGGTGCTTTCGCCCCAAAAATCTTTCACGCGATAAAAATATTGGGTATCTATGACCGGAGAATTATCCGATTTCTCGTACCTCACGTGTTTAAAAGAATTCGTAAAGTGATACCAATAACCGCGATCGTTATGCAGGTAAAATCGGTTGCTTATTGTAGGAGCAAATGCGACCGGAACCTTATAGTCATCAAAGGAGTAAATCCCGAACCCTTCTCCTTCTTTGGCAACGGTTTGGCAGGTAAAGTAGTTGCCGGTTAAATCCCCCCTTAAGTTACACGACCCTTCATCTGGCTCAAGCGGTGAAATTGATTCACGGTAGTAATAGTCCTTATCTTGGTACTCCAGAGTCGCAAAATCAAAGCTCATACCATTAGCACAACTGGTATACGGTGGCTCTATCTCATATTCATGCTCTTCACATTCAAAATAATGAAAATGCCCATTTCTCGGTGCGGTATATAACGTATTATTTTTTTGGTTATAGGCGAGACGGCCCTGTGTTAATACCACTTCTCTGTAACTGTCAGTCGTAACATCCTCTCCTCGTACCATGCTATAGTCTTGAGTATTAATGCTATAGGTACTTGTTCGACAATTAACGGCAACCAGTGAACTGTCTACATTCCAGACAGAGCTCGTACAAGAAGATTCATCTTCAATACTCACAACCATTTGTCGAGTTTTTAAATCAAATAAATTGAAGTGGTAATCTTCATCGGTGAAGCCGATATAGCGCCCATTCGGGGAGCGCGAGAGGTAATCAAACTTTCGACTCACCACTCCGAGTTCGTCTTCGGTCAT
>JAOICL010000087.1 GCA_028131545.1 Vibrio sp.
ATGGTCTGCGGCGCATATTGTTAAACGTATTAACGATTTTAACCCAACAGCAGATAAGCCTTTTGTTCTTGGTTTACCAACAGGCGGCACACCACTTGCAACTTATAAAGCATTGATTGAGCTACATAAAGCAGGTGAAGTTAGCTTTAAAAACGTTGTGACATTTAATATGGATGAGTACATCGGTATTCCATCTGATCATCCAGAGTCATACCGTACGTTTATGTACACTAACTTCTTTAACCACATTGATATCCAAGAAAGCAACATTAACTTGTTGGATGGTAATGCCGCGGATCACGAAGTTGAATGTCAACGTTACGAAGATAAAATCAAATCTTACGGTAGAATCGACCTATTTATGGGCGGCGTAGGTAATGATGGTCATATCGCATTTAATGAACCTGCATCATCTCTATCTTCTCGTACTCGTATTAAAACACTGACAGAAGATACTCGTATTGCAAACTCTCGTTTCTTCGATGGCGATATTGCTCAAGTACCTAAATACGCACTGACTATCGGCGTAGGTACATTATTAGATTCTAAAGAAGTGATGATTCTTGTAACAGGTCACAATAAAGCGTTAGCGCTTGAAGCTGCTGTTGAAGGCAGTGTTAATCACCTATGGACAGTATCTGCTCTTCAGTTACATGCAAAATCGGTTGTTGTTTGTGATGAACCTTCAACACAAGAATTGAAAGTAAAAACAGTTAAATACTTCTCAGAACTAGAAGCTGAGAACATCAAAGGTTTCTAATTAAACCTTATGATTTAGTACTGACGATCGTATTCTGTACGATTCGATAAAAGAACCCCACTATTTCTAGTTAATAGTGGGGTTCTTTTTTATTCATCGTTTATATCAACGACGATAGTTGCTGACATTTATCTTTAGCATCACCAAATAACATCAATGTATTCTCTTTGAAGAACAGGGGATTTTGAACACCAGCATAACCTGTACTCATTGATCGTTTAAAAACAATAACCTGTTTTGCATTCCACACTTCAAGAACCGGCATTCCTGCGATTGGGCTGTTGGGTTCTTCTAATGCAGCGGGGTTAACGGTGTCGTTAGCGCCAATCACTAGCACCGTATCGGTTTCACTAAAGTCATCGTTTATTTCATCCATTTCGAGCACAATATCATACGGGACCTTCGCTTCAGCAAGCAATACGTTCATATGACCAGGTAATCGACCAGCAACAGGATGTATCCCAAAACGGACATTAATCCCTTTTGCTTTTAGTTTTTGAGTGATCTCAAAAACAGGGTATTGTGCTTGAGCGACAGCCATACCATAGCCTGGTGTGATAATGACGGACTTAGAGTGCTTCAATATCTCAGCAACGTCTTCAGCGGTGGTTTCGGTATGCTCACCTTGATCTTGTCCTGATTCAACCACAACATCTTGTCCAAACCCACCTGCAATCACACTGATAAACGAGCGATTCATTGCTTTACACATGATGTAGGAAAGAATCGCACCTGACGAACCAACTAATGCACCAGTTACAATTAATAAGTCATTTGCCAGCATAAACCCTGCTGCAGCGGCTGCCCATCCAGAGTAAGAATTGAGCATTGAAACAACAACAGGCATATCAGCCCCACCGATAGAAGCAATCAGATGGTAGCCAAAAATGAGTGCAATGAACGTCATTAGTAGTAAAGAAAATGTACTGCCATCTGCTTTTACAAACATGACTAATAGGGTGAATGAAATAACAATCGCTGCGAGATTCCATTTGTGCTTATATGGAATATTTAATGGAGCGGAGCTGATGACACCCCGTAGCTTTCCAAAGGCGACAATTGAGCCTGTAAAAGTGACGGAACCAATAAAAATACCAATGAACACTTCAACTAAGTGGATGGTGTGTTCTGCTGCAATCTCTGTTGGTATATCCGAAATGGGAGGGGGTGGTGTGATATAACTATTGAAACCGACAAGCACAGCCGCTAAACCAACAAAGCTGTGTAATATCGCCACTAACTCTGGCATTTCTGTCATTTCTACACGCTTAGCATAGAAAATACCGATCGCACCCCCGATCAGCATGGCTAAAATGATCCAAACAAACCCCTGTGATTCTGGAGCAAAAATGGTGGCTATCAAGGCGATCCCCATCCCTGTCATACCGTAGTAATTACCACGACGCGCCGTTTCTTGTTTAGATAAGCCCGCTAAACTTAATATAAAAAATAGAGCAGACAGTATGTAGCCAGCTTGAACTAAATTGTCAGACATAACACTACTCCTAATTATTTATCTTGGCGAAACATATCGAGCATACGTTTCGTGACTGTGAATCCACCAAATATGTTGATGCTCGCAATGAGAACTGCGATAAATGCAAGAAAGGAAACGATTCCATCACCTTGACCTATCTGCAATAAAGCGCCGACGATAATAATTCCGGATATCGCATTAGTGACTGACATTAATGGCGTATGCAGGGCATGAGTGACATTCCAAACCACGTAATACCCGACAACACAAGCCAGTACAAAAACGGTTAAGCTGGATAAAAAAGAAGTAGGAGCCACGCTTGCAATCCAAGCAAAGGCTGCGACGCCTGTGGTTAGTATCCCAATTTTTTTGATAGGGGATATTTTTTCTTCGGTAACGTCTTGGTTAATAGTGGGTTTAGATGGTTGTACCTTAGATTGTACGATCTTAGGTTGAGCCGATACTTCAATCGGTGGGGCTGGCCAGGTTAACACGCCCTCTTTGATCACGGTCACACCTCTTAATACAACATCGTTAAAGTTTATGTGGATGTTGCCATCTTTATTTTTGCACAGTAGTTTGAGCAAATTGACTAAGTTAGTCGCATAAAGTTGTGATGATTGGGTTGGTAGACGGCTGACCATATCACTGTAACCAATGACTTTCACACCGTTAGGCGTTGTAATGACGGTATCTTTTTCAGTATATTCGCAGTTACCACCATTTGCGGCCGCTAAATCAACAATAACACTTCCTGCCTTCATTGAATCAACCATTTCCTTCGTGATGAGTTTAGGCGCCGGTTTTCCAGGGATCAGAGCGGTAGTGACGATAACATCAACGTCCTTAGCTTGAGCAGCATAGAGTTCAGCGGCCTTCCGATTAAAGTCCTCGCTGGTTTCTTTTGCGTAGCCATCACTGGATTCGGTTGTGTTGAGTGGATCAATAGTTAAGAACTCAGCTCCCATTGATTCGACTTGTTCTTTCACTTCAGGTCGAACGTCTACAGCACGCACGATTGCGCCTAAACTGCCCGCTGCACCAATCGCAGCTAATCCAGCCACACCGGCACCGGCGATAAGGATGGTCGCGGGAGGGATCTTACCCGCCGCGGTAATTTGACCGGAAAAAAAACGACCAAACTCATGAGCAGCCTCAACGATAGCGCGATAACCTGCGATATTGGCCATCGAAGAGAGAGCATCAAGGGATTGTGCTCGAGATATGCGAGGCACCGCATCCATAGCCAACACATTAATGTTTTTCGATGTCAGGGCTTCTAATAGTTCGGGATTTTGAGCTGGCCATATGAAAGAAATCAATGTCGCACCATCGGTAATTAACTCAATTTCATCAAGAGAGGGAGCGTTAACTTTTAATACTATGTTTGATGACCACACCTCCTCTTTTGTAGTGACCTTGGCCCCAGCACTATCAAAAGCCTGATCAGTAAAATTGGCTAATACCCCTGCTGAGTCTTCAATTAACACTGTAAATCCAAGTTGGATGAGCTGCTCTACCGACTTAGGTGATGCCGCTACTCTCGCTTCACCAAAGACGGTTTCTTTAGGTATACCGATTTGCATACTGTTCTCCCGCTTTTATATCTATCTCAAGAGTATACGATAGGTTGTGGATAAAGTTTAACCTAGAACAAAGAATGCTTATTAAATGAGCCACCTAGTTAAAAGAATATAAGTTACTTATTGGATTAATAAACATCACTAGAAGTGAAGTAGAGCGTATTGATGATCAACGCGAGGTCGGTTATTGATAAAATTATATTTTATATTGTTGTTTTTTATATGATTACTTTTAAGGTAGGAGATTTTAAATCGTTAAATTTCCACCTACTTTTGTTGTTTAAAGTGACAGCAAAATGTAATAACCATTCTTTTGTTTGAAATTATTGAGTTATTGATCGTATTTGTTACTGATGGAGTAGGGATTGAGTGAACAAAAGGCGCTAAGGTATTGTTAATTTACTGATAAAAAGCACTTCGCTGATAAAAAGCACTTAAATTATAAAAGCACTTAGCTTATA
>JAOICL010000088.1 GCA_028131545.1 Vibrio sp.
TGTTTTTTGTTTAATATATAATAATATCAAGTGATTATATTTGGTTTAGTGTGTCTTTTTAATTGATGTCACCAAATCTGCCACCATTTGTGTTTAGCCCTTAAGATGCGCTAGCCGTGGAGGGTAGACACTCAAATACTCAATTATAAGACTGAAATTTTGATTTCTAAGTACTAGAATATATAATACACGTTTTCTAATTCACTAGGTTTGTTATGCATTTGAATGATATAGATATTCGACCTCGATTGATTGAATTTTTAAACTCTAAGGCTCTAAAACCTAGGCGTATTTTAGAGGAACTGCATGTCCATAGGGGTAACGCTATAGCTGATGTTGTCACTGTTCATTCCGAAGCTCATTGCTATGAGATTAAAGGTGATAAAGACAAAATTGAACGCTTAGCTAGGCAGGGTGAATACTACAATAAGGTGTTTAGAAAGATATCTTTAGTAACCACAGAGCGTAAACTGCAAGAAGCCATCAAGAAATCACCGATGTTTTGGGGGATTATTGTTGCCTACCATTCACAGGGTCAGATGAAATTTAGACATGTACGTAAGACCAGTGCTAATCCCTATTTTGATAAGGAGTTAGCACTTGCTACATTGTGGAAAAGTGAGCTGACAAACTTAAACGATGAATTTGAGTTAGCAATTCCGAGTAAGACGAACAAAAGAGATTTTGCTACGGAGCTATCCGATAAAATGAATAAAATTCAAATTAATCGCTCTATAGCAAACCTTCTTGCGACTAGAACCGCCTAATCAATAGTCACAGATCATGAATGTCATATGGGCGTTGATTAGATACTTTCCTATTGAATGGGGTAGTGAATCAGTTCCGATACCTTTTGATTTATCATATAGGTACTTATCGCCGATGGAATAATTTTTGTTCCGGTAAAAGTGATAACTCACTAGCTTCACGCACATATCGTCATATTGTTTTGCTCCTCTAGGGTGGGTTTCAATCGCTCCTCCCCTCAAGAAGTGCTGCTCATGGTCGTATGAATAGATAATTTTCGGAGTCATTATCTTTCTCAGAGCTGCTTGTGGGATATTTGCATCTGAATAGTTCGGAGATATGACAGTATAATCTCCGAATTCGATCTGTTCCCCTAGCTCCTTAGCCACAAATTCATGTATCTTACATTCTGTACGAGAGACAGTAACTTCTGTTGAAACTGGCAATATGTCTGCAATCGAAGCAGGAATTGAAGAGCCAGCTATTATGATTTTTTCAAAAGTATGCTCTTCAGTAATAGACTTGATAAACTGAATGATTTTATTAGATAAATCGATCACATCAGCATCGGTACAAAGTCTACAATCCAGAATCAGGTGAAGCTTAGTGTATTTGCCTTTCGCTAGTTCAATTAGTTCTGTGAATTCATCTTCTATTAGCGTGTAGCTAACAAAGTCTTCTTGGTTCAAGCGAATGGCTAGCGTATCACTAATAATTAGTGGGCTGCTGATAGAGTTGATTCTCTGAGGGGTACGGTCGAGACCCACTACAGGGATATAGTTGATATCTTTGAATGTATCAATCAAGAAGTTATAGACGATATCTCCATTGATTAGTATCGAGTCGTCTATATCGTAGTCATCGATATAAAAACTATTCGCCTTTTTGAAGTTAAGCTCATACTTTCTAACACCTTTTATTATGGTATTTTCAACGGCGGTGTTAGTGATATCTTGTTTGGTCGCTAAGTCAAAAAATGGAGTGATTGAAGATATCTCATCATCTTCTAGAGCTTTCAAAGCACCAATTTCAGCCACTTTAAACTTAAGAAATGGAGTGTATTTACTCATGAAATAGGATCTCCCTTGTATCAAACTTATTAGTTAAAGAGCTGAAGGTTCGATAGTCACCCCTTTCTTTTTGAATGCGACCAGCTACTATTGCTGGGTGTATTCCATGTTGTTCTGAGAAAGCTATTAAGGATGCCTCCTTCAGGTCACGCCTTGCGTGGCATGTTCTCCAGATGTGTCTTGGAATTAGAGAGTCACCAGCAAGCTTATCGGCTTCTAATTCGACTATATCTTCACTAATCAAATCTAGGTCATCAATAATGTAGTTATCCAATTGTTCATAGTGCAATGCTACATGCGCTAGCTCATGCATCAACGTAAACCAAAAATTATCCAACCTCTTATATCTAAGACTCATTGCTACAACAGGGTGCCCTGTTTTTAATTTGAACACAGCCCCATCAGTTTTTAGTCCGTCTACTGATGGCTCCGCGATAAAAATCACGCCCCTCTCTGCCAAGTCGATCTCTATGTTTTTCAGATACCCTAGTTCTAAATTGCCTTTTGCAAACTCTGTAAGATCTTGCTTTGTTAAGCCTTCAAACTTCGGTATCTCATTCATAGCAAGTGAGAGGTGAGCTAAATTTTTGACACGAGAAAGCCAGTAATTAACTAAAGCAGTATTAGTGTTTTCTTGTTGTTTGAATAAAGGTGCACTAGATTTTCTTGAGTGGACTTCTCTGAGTAAATTTAATTTTACTGTATCTGGATCGGTTTTCAGCTTGGCAGGTAAGCTTTCGAATTGAGCTTGGCTTTCTATGAATGACTCAAAGATATCTCTGGATGTACTAAAATTACCAGCGTCGCCATTAACTATTAGCGAATCAAGCTTGGATGTAGTCATGCGATTTCTCCCAAAAACTGTTGCTTGGGTTTCTCTAGCATCTCGAAGTACGCCAGACTATCTTTATCTAAGCTATTCACACGAATCATTCCTATTTTTGAATAGAAACCTTCAGCTTTTGGTAACGAGTGCAGTGAAAAGCCTTTCTGCATACCAAGATCATTTTCTGCATGCATAATTACTGTTTTCAATAATAAGGAACCTAGCCCTTTAAAAGATTGTTCTTGCAAAGGGTTCGGTCTATTCCATGGAGCAACGGCAAGAAATTCTATATAAAAAATATCATCATCGGACTGGGATGATTTCTTCGGATGATAGATTAAGCATGACGCTTGAGGCTTTCCATCTGCTATCAAGAAAAACCAATTATATTGGTCTGAGTGATAAACTTTGTGTTTTGTTAACCATTGCCAGTGAAAGTCTTCTAGATGGCAATCATCGAGCAATTGTTGTTGAATCGATTCATCTGATCTTTTGATGAACTCAAGGATTTGGTATGAAAACGCTCCCCACTGAGAATCACATTGTGATGCAGAGCCTAGATCCCAACCATGTACAACATTTGCATCGTACTTATTTCCTTCACAGTCAGATATTTCACACGTTTCAATGGATGTTGTACCGTCTAAGCTGGTTCTGCCACTATCTAGCAGCTCTTGTAGTTCTCGTATAGTTTTCATTGTTTTACAACTCTACAGTGGGTCTGGTTACATAGTAAACTAAACTGCTTAATAGACCTAATATAAAAGTGGTATATAAGATGAAAATATGATGCTGTTTGCCTATGTACGATCAAGCTAAAATAACTAGTCCTTCCAAATAGCCTGCTAGTTTTTGAAGATCAACTTTTCTTTCATCGAAGTAATCGTGTTGATTGTATATAGCTTCAATGCCACGTATTTTATGGTTTAAACATCTTTCTGCTATGTGCCCTTCAACTCCTATTTTAGCTAATAAGGTCCTGCACGTTCGTCATGAGTCGTGAAATGCTCGATACCTAACTTTCCTAGAATATTGTTTGTTTCTGAAGTCTATGTTTGTTTACCAAACATTTTCGATAAAGCGTGATTTAATGTGTCTGCACTTACATGATTAGCACGTTTACTTTTGCGTCTGTTGGAGAATAAATAGTCAGAACCGCAAGCTCTAATTTTTAGTTCATTTAGGAAAGTTAGGGTTTGGTGTGGCAGTGGTATATCAATTGATGTGCCTTTATTATTCCGCTCTCTAGGGCGTATTGATCTTTGCTGTGCATATTTTACTCAGCAATTCATCGGCAGGCACATTATAATAAACGGCAGTGATACCATACTGGCGTAATTTATTTGCTGCTAACCAAAATGAGTGCAGTAAAAACTGGATCTTTTTACAAAGCGCCGATGGTAACTGGCAGCTGGCTCCCTTTTACGACGTTACATTTAGTCCTCATCTAGCTAGTAAACTAAATAAATACAGAGATATTTCATTTTAGTTGTTGTGTAGACCTCTAGCCGCTGAATTTTTCCCGTTCAGTAAACGCATAGACGAGTACTCGACTTGTATTTAACACTTTTATACGCAGAAAAGTCTGGCAGGCGTCTTGGTTAAGTATAAACCCGTTTCTAAATAGCTCG
>JAOICL010000089.1 GCA_028131545.1 Vibrio sp.
GTATTTCAATGTTAGATTTAAGTGGATAGAACCATGTTTACAAACTTACCAACCCCGACTCTTGATCCGATCTTGTCATTATCAGTTGCCTATAGAAGTGACCCGAGACCCACAAAAGTCGATTTAGGCATTGGCGTGTACAAAAATAGCCAAGGTGAAACACCCATCATGAGTGCGGTACAGAAAGCACAAGATATCGTGGTCAATGAGCAAAAAACGAAATCTTACGTTGGACTTGCAGGGTGTGAAGAATTTAATCGAGAGATGACGAACCTATTATTAAGTGGTACGTCTGCAGTGGATCGTGTTACTGCGATTCAAACACCAGGGGCGAGTGGTGCATTACGAATGCTGGGTGATTTATTAAAAGTCGCTAATCCTAATACCACCGTATGGCTTTCAAACCCGAGTTATGTGAATCATAAACCAGTAATGGAAGCTGCTGGCTTAAAAGTTCGTTTCTATCATTACTTCAATCCTGTAACGAAAAGTGTCGATACAGAAAAAATGCTGGATGATCTCTCTCAAGCAGGGAAGGATGATGTCGTGTTACTGCACGGTTGTTGTCATAACCCTACAGGGGCAGATATTGACTTTGAGGCTTGGCAACACATTACTATGCTAGCGTTAACAAAAGGATTTACCCCGTTTGTTGATGTTGCCTATCAAGGTTTTGGTGATGGGCTTGAACAAGATGCTCAAGGGCTGCGCTATATGGCTGATACGGTTCCTGAAATGTTATTAACGGTATCATGTTCTAAAAACTTTGGTCTATACCGAGAGCGTACGGGCGCCGCGATTGTGATTGGTCAGCAACAGCAGCATGCTGAAAATGCCAAAGGTAAATTATTAACGTTGGCTCGCTCGACCTACACTATGCCACCTGATCATGGTGCCGCGTTAGTTAAAACGGTTCTGCAAGATAGACAGTTAACGGCGGAGTGGAAAGAAGAGTTAAGTCAAATGCAGCAGCGTTTAGTGTCTTTACGTCAATCTCTTTGTACAGAGCTAAGAACGACTCATCAAACCGATCATTTTGACTTTATTGAAGGTCATAAAGGGATGTTTACCGTGTTAGGTTTCTCTCAAGATCAAATGACACAATTGAGAGAGCATTACGGTATTTATGGCGTCGGTGATGGTCGCATTAATATTGCGGGTTTAACAGAACAAGATATTCCATACGTTGCGAAAGCAATGGTGAATGTGGTATAGAGCGGTTATGCCAGTTTTTATGGCGTTAACTGAGCGATTCAATTGAACATTCTTACCCAATGACGATCGATTCTCATTGGGTGAGAATTAAGACTAAAAGCACCGTATGACGAATAAAGGAATGACAGAACAATGTGTTCTTTGTTACCAAAATGATGCTCCTATGGTCTATATTTGAAATGAATCCTTATTTTATAGTTAAACAGGTGATAGCAATGAAGAAAGCTTGGACCCCTTTGATTCCATTTTTCATTATCGGGAGCCTGAGCGCATGCTCATCGATAAGCCAACAAGATGTGAATGAAAAAGAGAGCAGTACGCCAGTAGCTGATTCCAAAGCAGAAGCAACGACGTCAAAGACCTCCACGTCAAAGGCCTCCACGCCAAAAAATTCAACGTCGGGTGAAAAAGCGGTATCGAATAAGCAAAGTACATCAAGTCACGATACCGCACCTAAGGAACTAGCGCCTAAGAAAACAGTGGTCAAAAAATCGCCGGCACCAGCGACGACTACGCCAGCGGTAACGACGCAAGCACTCAATGAGGACACAGCTTCAGCCTCCGCTAAAACAGCAAAAGACAACTCACAACCCTCTATCCAAGTGTCGGAAACGAATAAAGCTCAAAATACGGTCGTAACACCACTAGAAGAAACAGAAATACCAGTTGAGAAAAAAGTTGTAATAAAAACACCACCAAAAACACATACAGAAGATGGTAAGTTGATGCTTGGGCATGAAGAATGGATTTACATTCCAAGCTTAAAGCAGAGCTTTGAAGCCCATGTTGATGACGTTGCTACATCTTCATCATTATCGGTTTCAGATATTATTTCTTTCGAACGTAACGGCAGTGACTGGGTTAAGTTTTCTATACAGCATAACGGTGTTACAAGTGAAGAAATTGCATTACCTATTCAGCGATGGGTAAAGATTAAAAAAATTGATGTTAAAGAAACGGAAAGTCTACCTGTAGTAAAAGCATGGGTTGAAATTGGCGGTGTAAAAGAAGAAGCTGATTTTACATTAGTTAATAGTAAACAGATGCAATATCCCGTTTTACTTGGACGTAATTTTTATCATGATCTTGCGATCGTAGATAACACTCAAGAGTTTATTCAGCCGAAAAAGCAGTAAGTTGCAGAGAAAAAAGATAATGGCAGTGCTTGTGGAAAGCACTGCCATTTTTATTTTTGAAAGTTTATCATTGGGCTAAAGAACGCAGGTCGTTAGATGACACTCAATTACTTTTTAGTATCAGCTTCAAAATTATAAGCTTTTGTATTCCAAAGCGGAACGGTCGATAAACTGTGTTTGAAACTACCTTCAGTTTCTTTGGTTGAATAAGATAGGTACATTAATGTTTGATTTTTAGCATCATAAATACGACGTAATTTCACATTTTTAAAGAAGATACTTTTCGACTTCTTAAAAACAACTTCACCAGATTTACTTTTATCAATGTCATTGAGCATTTCAGGAGTAATTTCGCCTGTTTGACGACAAGACACTGAACTGTCACTTGGATCCGAAAAGCTAAGATCCGCTTCAATGGATGCAACATGACATGTGACACCTGTTATTTTAGGATCTTGAATATGTTCAAGTTTAATGTCTTTAGATGAACTCTCTTTTACCAACACTATGACAGAATCCTGTTATACTATAATGATTGTTGCTAAATCAGTGAGTTAAGATGTTTGAATTTGATAAATCAAAATATAAAGGGATTTGTATTCCCTACGCAAGATTCTCTACAAAGGGGCAGTCTAAGGTAGGTAAAAAGTCTCTTGATCGTCAGTTAAGCAAAGCTAGAGAATACGCTGAACAACATAATTTGTATATCAATGACGAACTGATCTTTGCTGATAAAGGTGTTTCTGGATTTTCAATGCAAGGTCAATTGTCCAAGGCATTCAAAAAAGGACAAATGGCAGTAATGCTTGAGATGCTAGAACAAGTGCCACCATTCGAGCGTCAAGATGTTTATATAACATTTCACAACTTTGACCGTTTCTCTCGTATGTCTCCTGACAACGCTCAAAAACACTTCAACCAGATTCTAAACAAAGGCTTTAAAATAGTTACGACTATCGACAATCAACTTTACGAACGTAAAGACCAAGGCTTGTCGAATATGATTATTTCTATCATCAAAATGACTACTGCATGGCACGAAAGCCAAGTGAAATCGATCTATATTCACGATGCTCTTTCAAGAAAAAAAAGAATCGTTGAATACCTTTACACACACCCTAGCCAAAAAGGTAAACACAAGCATATAGGAGTAGTGCAACCGTCAATTCCACGTTGGATCGAACAAGAAAATATAACTTACTCTTATGTTGATGAAAAGGGTTCTAAGCAAGTCGATACTTTCAAAAAGTTTTCATTAAGCAAAAAGAAAGCGAAAATTGTTCAATATATTTTTGAATTGAAAAAGTCAGGGTTAGGGTATACAAAAATTTGTCAAAAACTTAATAATGAAGAAATTGATGTATTTGATCAAGGCAAGTTCAAAAAAGCTAAAAAATGGCATTCATACGCTGTTCAAAACATCATAACGTCAGAAAGCGTTTTAGGGCATATAACCTTAAAGAAAATGGTATCAGAAGAGTATCACTGTGAAGAGACTGACGAGATTAAGACAAGAAAGATAAAACAAGATGCGACAGAAAAATTATATAACTATTATCCTGCTGTAATTGATGAAGAAACTTTTAGACTAGTCAATGAAGCTAAAGTATCTGAAAAAAAGGGCAAGCCGCTAGGTCGGATTGGCGAAAGAACCAACATCTTTGCAGACATAATCGTATGTTACTGCACTGCTAATTTTCAATACAGTAGATCGTTAATCAAACTGAAATCGAAAATCCCTAAATATCGTGAGCAACTGCGTTGCACCAACGCATTAGTTAAAAAACATTGTAACGATG
>JAOICL010000009.1 GCA_028131545.1 Vibrio sp.
ACGGTAGTGGGGCATGGGAATGACATGGTTCGGTTTAGGTTCGTCATTACCGCGAAGGCGGTAATCTCATAAAGCGTGTCGTAGAGTAAAACGAGATTCCCATTTTCATGGGAATGACGGTAGTGGGGCATGGGGATGACGTGGTTCGGTTTTGGTTCGTCATTACCGCGAAGGTGGTAATCTCTTCAAATTAAACGGTCGCTCATTGACCTTAAGAGCGCTCAAATTCCAATAGCCATTCTTTTCGATTCAAGCCGCCAGCATAACCGGTCAGTTTCCCATTAGCACCAATCACTCGGTGGCATGGGATCACGATACTGATTGGGTTTTTCCCATTGGCGGCACCAACCGCTCTTACCGCTTTAGGTTTGTCCATGCGTTTGGCTTGTTCACCGTAGCTGATCGTTTCACCAAAAGGAATATGGGTTAATGTAGCCCAAGTGAGCTCTTGAAACTCGGTTCCCTTTGGAGCGAGTGGCAGATCAAACTGGGTACGTTGTCGATTAAAGTACTCATCCAATTGTTTTTTTGCTTCATTACACAATGCGTCAGAGGAACTGGCTCCATTGCTGAAAGAATGCTCGCCATTGACATGATCGATTTCGACAATCGCAGAGCCGTTACTTTTGATGACCATTAACCCAATCGGGGCGGAATACAGTAAGTGATATAGCATCATGCGATCTCGATATAAAAAACTAAAGGATATGCTTTAAAACATGATCAGCCTGTAGGCGAGTGATACGTTTTACTAATTTCTGCACCACATTGGGGTAATCATCAATATTCTCGAGCTGATTGAATCGATGAACACGATTGGTGTGCTGTAAAATCGTTTCTGCTTCCTGTTCAAATTGCTTGGTTAGTAGATGGAAGTGATCCTGTACTAACAAGCCATTTTCTAGATCGCGCTTCCAAGCTCTAGGATTTAAGTTACTTCCGGTGAGCAGCATGTAGCGCTTATCAACCCAAATGCCCTTTAGATGGAAACTGTTGTTATCGTGCTTCCATAATTGGATATTTAAGCTGCGATCCGCAATACGAGCTTCATTGGCTTTAGCAAAGGCGCGAAGATTAATCTCATATAGGTAAGGCAGGCCACCAATGGTCCTAAAGGTTTCAGTCGGTGGGATATAAAAATCATTGGCGGTCTTATCACCGACAACAATCGTGACCTTAACACCACGAGATAGGGCGCGTTTTATTTCCTTTGCAATCAGCTTTGGAAAGTTGAAATACGGGGTACAAATGAAAATTTCATCGCGGGCAGAAGCCAAGAGTTCAACGGTTACATCATTCAGTTGATTATGACGCTTCCCTAAACCAACCAGTGGTGTCACTGCAATACGATCAGGCTTGGAGAGTAACGTGTTCGTAGATTCAACACGGCTAACCGGATCAATATCTTGGTTATCAACATCTTGACTAGTGGCGACTGGAGGGCAAGCATACTGCGAAGCCATCAATATCGAGCGAAGTTGACGAATTAAGGGTTTCACTTCTTTAGTACTTGGCCTACTGGTGTCCGAAAGGTCATGAACCGCAGGTGACGCGATCATGTTCTCTTGAATAAAGTTGACCATGGAGTCGGCTAAGTCGCGATTGTTTAATATTTGGTAGCGATCATAACGGTAACGTTCACCATGATGAAGGTAAACATTATTAATGCTTGCGCCGCTGTAAATCACCGTGTCGTCAACGATTAACCCTTTGAGGTGTAATACCCCAAATACTTCACGAGAATTAACCGGAATACCATGGACCGGAATCGAATGTTCGTACTTTTCGGCGAACTCATGGTACATATCGGCATTGGTTTTACTGGCGGCAGCGCCAATTAAACCACGCTGAGCACGGTGCCAATCCACACAAATATGGATATCTAAAGAAGGGGTACGCTGTTTGGCTTGATATAACTCGGTGAAGACTTCTCGACCCGCATCATCGTCCTCTAAATAAAGAGCAACAATATAGATGCGCTGCTTTGCACCTCGAATTTCATCAATAAGGCGCTGACTATACTCCTTAGCGGAGTGTAGTATGTCGAAGTGTGCCGGTTCCATGGCTATGGCAGGGAGGGCCGAAAAGGGCATTGGATTATTCATTATGACAGAGAGTTTTTTCCGTTTCGCTGATGTTAAACGTGCGTTTATACTAACAAATTATACAACTTGATAACAGGTAGACGTTCTTACTCGCCGTCAATAAATTGCATCGCGGTGAGTTTCTTACCACTATCAGTATAGCGTATAAACAGAGTTTTTAGTTCTGCTGGAAGTTGCTCTGCGTCAAGTTTTACAAAACCATGTTGTGAATAGAAGCCTTCAAGATGAGTGTAAGCAAAACAAAAATCCTTATTTTCTAAGATATGAGATTGGCAATGTTGCATTAATTGATGACCTAACCCCTGTCCTTGATGAGTGGGCACCACAAGCATGCCAGTTAAGAGTCGATAATCTGCTATGCGGCGAAAACGCACCACGGCGACCAGTTGTTTATCCAATTCACCCGTGATGATCAGTTCGTCTTTTTTGGCTTTGCCCGAAGGGTAATATTGCTTGTATAACCGTGAAACAAGGGGAACCTTAATCGGCTCTAGTATAGCGATTTGTAATTCTGGCATTCTCTGACGCTCGATATCGATGTACACTAATGTTATTCATTTTTATTCATGATAACGTGACTTTATGCAGATCCAGTCTAATGCAAACCTTCGTGATTACCATACCTTTGGTATCGATCAATCCTGCTCCCACCTTGTTGAGGTGTCTTCGATACAAGACATTATTGATGTTTATCGTCATCCAAAGTGGCAATCCAAACCAAAATTGATGTTGGGTAAGGGCAGTAATATGCTCTTTACCCAGCCCTTTGATGGGGTCGTGATCGTCAATCGTTTATTGGGTAAAACCGTCTCGGAATCAGATGAAAACTGGCACTTGCATATTGCGGGCGGTGAAGATTGGCCGTCGTTAGTGCAATGGAGCGTGGAAGAGGGGTACTTTGGATTAGAGAATCTCGCGATGATTCCAGGGTGTGCAGGCTCGGCACCGATTCAAAATATTGGCGCGTATGGATTGGAACTCAAAGAAGTCTGTGACTATGTTGATGTGCTGGATCTACAGAGTTATGAGACCCAACGTCTGACAGCCGATGAATGTCAGTTCGGTTATCGTGATTCTATTTTTAAGCATGATTTGTATCAAAAGGTCATTGTGATTGCTATTGGGTTACGGTTACCCAAATGCTGGCAAGCGAAGAATCATTATGGCCCTTTGAAAGCACTCGGTGCCTCAGCAACGGCGCAGGCGATCTTCGATGAAGTGTGCGAAGTCCGCTCTCAAAAGCTCCCTAACCCTGATATTACGGGCAATGCTGGTAGCTTTTTTAAGAACCCAGTGATCACTCAAGCACAGTTTAAAGTGCTATCTGAGCGTTTTCCTGATGTGGTTGCCTACCCAGCAGGAAATGATATGAAGGTGGCCGCAGGGTGGCTAATTGATCAGTGTGGTTTAAAGGGGTATCAAATGGGGGGCGCACAAGTTCACCCTAATCAGGCGCTCGTATTGGTTAACTCGCAACACGCCAGCGCAATGGATGTCGTGACACTGGCAGCCTATGTGCGAGAGCAGGTATTGCAGCGTTATGATATTGAACTCGAACATGAAGTTCGATTCATCGGGCGTCAGGCAGAAACAAACCTTAATGCGATAATACACGAGGGCTTATTATCTGATGATCTATTATCTGGTGGTGTGCAGTCCGATAGCTCGTTCTCCGATAGCTCGTTCTCCGATAAAAAAAGCAATCCATCATTAACGGAAGGTGACGCATGAAAAAGGATTACTCAACGAAGCTGGCTATCTTAAAAATATTGTCACAGGGCGGGTACCATTCTGGTGAAGAACTCGGTGAGCAATTTGGTATGACACGTGCCGCGATCAGTAAGCATATCAAAGGCATTCAAGGCTGGGGCGTGGATATCTTCCGTACTCAAGGTAAGGGCTATCAATTAGCTCAACCGATGCAGTTATTGGATGAATCCATGATTCAATCGAAAATATCGACGCCGCTGACATTGATTCCCATTATCGACTCGACTAATCAATATTTATTAGATCAAACGGACACCTTAGAGTCTGGTGCTGCGTGCATTGCGGAATATCAAGCAAAAGGGCGTGGCCGTCGAGGACGAGAGTGGGTATCTCCCTTTGGTGCCAATCTGTATTTATCCTTATTTTGGCGTTTAGAAGCCGGGATTGCGGCGGCGATGGGGCTAAGCCTTGTGGTTGGCGTGGCTGTGGTTGAAGCATTAGAAAAACTGGGGGTACAAGAGGTTAAACTCAAATGGCCCAATGACTTGTATTTCCAAGATAGAAAAATGGCCGGTATTTTAGTGGAGATGTCAGGACAAGCCGGCGGTGCTGCAAACCTGGTGATTGGCATGGGCATGAACCTGATGATGGCGAAATCGGTTGAAGGGATTACTCAACCTTGGTCAAGTTTAACGGAAGCCGCTGGGCAAGAACACATTGATCGCAATGAGCTGGCAGCCACATTATTGAATACACTGACTCAGGCACTGAGTGATTACGAATACCAAGGAATGGAAGGTTTTGTGTCTCGTTGGAATCGTTTAGATAACTTTTTAGGCCGTGAAGTGAAGCTCATTATGGGGCCAAAGGAAATAGTGGGAATCAATCGAGGCATTAATGAGCAGGGTGCTGTGATTCTTGAAACCGAAAAAGGATTAGAAACCTACGTCGGGGGCGAGATTTCGTTACGAGCAACCCCCCCTTCCTAATTAAAGCGTAACAGGATGAACTAAAGGCATGGTCTTTTCTTCCGTGGCTTTTTTGTATCCTGTTTCGATACGGTTACTTCTTTTTTCAATAAAGTAAAAAGCAACCGTATTAGCCAATGGCTCTAAAACCGCAATGACTCCTGCTGCAAAGTAATTCCCTGTTAACACCGTGATGACACCAAAAGCGACGCTGAAATGAATGACACCAAAACTGATGGTTTTGTGTAATGCCGATTGCTTCCTTAAGTAAGTGACTTTTTGCCAAACTTTTTCATGATAATAAAAGGCAACGGTGTTAATTGAAGGCTCGATCAAAGCGATGGCGCTACCTAATAAAAAGTCCCCTGTAAATAAGTACACCAAACTTGTCGCAATAGAAAAATGTACGATGGCAAACAGTAATGTTTTTTTCATGTGATGCTCCGAATTGGGTCTTTTTTATCATTTGTTTTTCTTCATTTCTAAGTAAGATACTACACCACTTTAATCTAAATGATAATTATTATCGTTTATTATTGTAATAGAGGATGCCTATCTCATGATCGAGAGGCTTCTTTTATGAGTTTTTTAGCTTCTCCCCTTGGATTATGGGTTTTCTTACCTCATATAGGGGAGAGATAAAATTTTGTTTTAACTGGTGGTTGGATTGTTGTGCTCAGGCGATACCTGAACACACATGACCTCCAGGATTTAAGTTAACCATCGACACATTCAGGAGAGATGACCGATGAATATTCGTCCACTACATGACCGAGTTATAGTTGAGCGCAAAGAAGTTGAATCAAAGTCAGCAGGCGGCATTGTCCTTACAGGTTCTGCAGCAGAGAAATCAACACGCGGCGTGGTGCTAGCAGTAGGTAAAGGCCGCATTCTTGAGAATGGTACTGTTCTACCGCTTGACGTTAAAGTTGGCGATACAGTGATTTTTGCAGAAGGCTACGGCACAAAAACAGAAAAAATCGACGGTAAAGAAGTGCTTGTTATGTCTGAAAACGACATCATGGCAATCGTTGAATAATCCGTACCTATTTTCAAAAACATTGAATTCGAATTTAAGAAAGGAAATTTAAGATGGCAGCTAAAGACGTAAAATTTGGCAATGACGCGCGTATTAAAATGCTAGAAGGCGTTAATGTTTTAGCAGACGCAGTAAAAGTAACATTAGGCCCTAAAGGCCGTAACGTGGTTCTTGATAAATCATTTGGTTCACCAACAATCACTAAAGATGGTGTCTCTGTTGCTCGTGAAATTGAACTTGAAGATAAGTTTCAAAACATGGGTGCACAAATGGTGAAAGAAGTCGCTTCTCAAGCGAACGATGCGGCGGGTGATGGTACGACGACAGCAACAGTACTAGCACAGTCTATCATTACTGAAGGCCTAAAAGCGGTTGCGGCAGGCATGAACCCAATGGATCTTAAGCGTGGTATCGACAAAGCCGTTATCGCTGCTGTAGAAGAGCTAAAAACGCTGTCTGTTCCATGTGAAGATACTAAAGCGATTGCTCAAGTAGGTACGATTTCTGCGAACTCTGATTCAACAGTGGGTAACATCATTGCTGAAGCGATGGAAAAAGTAGGCCGTGACGGTGTGATCACGGTTGAAGAAGGTCAAGCGCTTCAAGACGAGTTAGATGTGGTTGAAGGTATGCAGTTTGACCGTGGTTACCTGTCTCCATACTTCATCACAAACCAAGAAGCGGGTGCGGTTGAGCTAGAAAACCCATTCATTCTTCTTATCGATAAGAAAGTGTCGAATATCCGTGAGCTTCTTCCAACATTAGAAGCTGCAGCGAAAGCGTCTCGTCCACTGCTTATCATTGCAGAAGATGTTGAAGGTGAAGCTCTTGCTACCTTAGTTGTGAACAACATGCGTGGCATCGTTAAAGTGGCAGCAGTTAAAGCTCCTGGCTTTGGTGATCGTCGTAAATCAATGCTACAAGACATTGCTATCCTAACGGGTGGTACTGTGATTTCTGAAGAAATCGGTCTTGAGCTAGAGAAAGTGACACTAGAAGATCTAGGTCAAGCGAAGCGTGTTCAAATCACGAAAGAAAATACAACGATTATTGATGGCGTTGGTGAAGAAACGATGATTCAAGGTCGTGTTTCTCAAATTCGTCAACAAATCGAAGATGCAACGTCAGACTACGACAAAGAGAAACTGCAAGAACGTGTTGCTAAATTAGCAGGCGGTGTTGCGGTAATCAAAGTTGGCGCAGCGACTGAAGTTGAAATGAAAGAAAAGAAAGACCGTGTTGAAGATGCACTACACGCCACTCGCGCAGCGGTTGAAGAAGGTGTAGTTGCTGGCGGTGGTGTTGCACTGATCCGCGCAGCATCAAAGATTACTGAGCTTGAAGGCGACAACGAAGAGCAAAACGTAGGTATTCGTGTTGCACTACGCGCAATGGAATCGCCAATTCGTCAAATTACGAAAAACGCTGGTGCAGAAGATTCTGTCGTTGCGAACAACGTAAAAGCGGGTGACGGTAGCTACGGTTACAACGCAGCAACAGGCGAATACGGCGACATGATTGCAATGGGTATCCTAGATCCAACTAAGGTAACTCGTTCTGCGCTACAATTTGCAGCATCGGTTGCAGGTCTAATGATCACAACAGAAGCGATGGTAACAGATTTACCAGCGAAAGATGCACCATCAATGCCTGACATGGGCGGCATGGGTGGTATGGGCGGCATGGGCGGTATGATGTAATCATCCCCTAGCTTTCTGTCGGAATATTAAAACGGAGGCTTAGCCTCCGTTTTTTGTATGAGGAAACATCGAATGTATTTATCTATTGCTTTGGTTGTCATGATTATTTTTGTCATGAAAGAGTTAACGGTTGAACAATGGGTCGTTATTTCTCTTTATACGGCGTATTCTGTATCGCTCTTTTTCATTGATATACCGCTCAACACTCGGATCGGTATGATGTATCAAGGTATCCCCACTATGTTGCTTTTAATGCATATATTTCCATTCATTTTCAAAGTAGATGAAGCGCAAGCCAAATGGATATCTATCCCTATTTCTATATTGCTGGTGGTTATTCTCATAATTAACATATTTTGACAGAGCTTGATGCAGGTCAAGTTTCGTGCATGATAAATATCTTAAGGTTAAGTATCTCAATATAAGGAATCACTCTATGAAATACACACAAGACCATGTTGCTGAACTCAATCTTCTTCTTCAATTTGACCTAAGCAGTGCCGCAACAGGGATCAAAGTACACAGTGGTGCATCAGAAGACGCTCAAGCCGCGGTAAAGCGCTTATTTGATAAGAAGCTGTGTACCTTACCGGATGGTGGCTACTTAACCGATGAAGGGATTGAGGTGGCAGAACATGCGGATAAAATTCTACGCGTATTGAGTAACTGATCTAGTGAACTTGTTGGCTAGGCGCAGTCGCGTTTAGTCAGTTCGTTTTATTATAAGAATACGAAAAACCGACACTCTCAAATGAGAGCGTCGGTTTTTTATTTCTAAGGCGTAATGAACGTGATGTTATCGCTTGTTAGAGCGTGGTTTATCTGGTTATTGATAATAAGAAGGGCTTATTTTAGTGATTAACAAATCAATAGTGATCAGTCGCACAAATATCACGCTTGTTTTGCTTAAATATCATCACTGCATTGTTTTATTACTTCCAATAGATATACCCTACTTATGTCAATTCTTTGTTAAATTTTTGACAGTTGTGATGACGCATTATGTCATTGATGTCTGTGTCATAAGTTTTTATCAAAATGGAGTTATATATGAAAACTATTCTACCGGCAGTGGCTCTTGCTGTTCTGTCTACTTCTGCATTCGCTAATAATGTGGATTTCTCTCAAGATAATAAAGTGAAATTCAAAATTTCAGGCAAGGTTGCGCCAACGTGTATCGTATCGCAGAAGGCACGAGAAGATCAGAAAACATTAGATCTCTCTGACAGCGGCCGTCAGCACATTCAAATTTTAAATGTGTGGTGTAATGTGGTTAACTCGGCGGCAAAAGCCAAGATTACCTCTAAGAATGGCGGTTACTTGGTGAATACACAGCATGTAGATGAACATGAAAGTCATTCAAAAGTGGCTTATAAGCTGAATGTATCAGGTGCAGGTAATTTTGATAATCAAGAGTTAGATCAACCTTTAGATCTGTCTCTAAAGTCAGATTTTGAAGATTATGGCTCTGACAATACGTTCAGTGTTCACGTGGCTCCAAATGATTACATTTTAGCGGGTACGTACACGGATGTAATTAAGGTAAAAGTTAACCCTAATTAAACCTTTGATTTTAAATGTTTATTCAATGGGGGGCGTTTTGCCCCCTATTTCTGTTTCTGAACCCAAGGATGGTCTTTATGAAACGCTTTATCCTTTATCTCGTTTTTTGTCTTTCGTTTTTGAGTATGGGCAGTTACGCCTTTCAATTGCAACCCATGATTCAAACAATGGCACCCAGTGGTGTGGCATCCAGTTCCGTTTATCGTGTGGACAACACAAGTGATTTTCCTCTTCCGATAGAGGTGAATGTACTAAGCCGTACGGTGGATGAGCAAGGTAATGAGGTATTAACCGAATCCGATGATTTTTTGATTTTACCTGCTCAGACCATTATTGCTCCTAATCGTACGCAAGCCTTTCGAGTGAAATACCTGGGGCAGCAAGACATTGATTCATCAACCTCTTATCGAATTGTCTTTGATCAGCTTCCTGTTTCGGATTCAAGAGACTCTTCTGGAGTCGATACGGTGTTTAGTTTTGGTACCTTAGTCTTCGTTGAACCTAAAAATAGCCAAGTTCGTTTAGAAGTCGCGAATAGTGAACAGAGTATTGAGCTATTGAACTCAGGAAACAAAGTATTAGAGCTTAACAATACCCAGTTTGTGGTTGAAAGTGATAATGGCGACATTCAAGAAGTTCCTTGGGGGTTTTTTTCTCCAGTCGCAAAATATAACTATTTAATGCCTAATCAAAAGCAAGTGATTCCATTTTCTGAGGTGTTCCCGCAACCCAATCGCATTAAGTCGGTTCGTGTGAAATAGCCATTATGTTACGTCAGCTGTTTTTACTTTCAATATTGTACAGTGCTCATACATTGGCACAGTTTTGGGAATTTGAGTTACCGTTAACCTACCAAGAAAAGGCATTACCGGCGGTATTGGTCATGACCGATGGTAATGTGGTATCGGGTTATCATGTTCCTTCGCTTGTGAAGGCCTTAAAAGAGGTCGTTGATGAGTCGGCATTAGAAACACTGCTTGATAACCAATCCTTCTCTAAAGAAGCCCCTTCGACGAAAAAGTATTTATCTGAAGCCGATCTCCGTGAAAAAGGGATCGATATTACCTTTTCGTCGGAACACCTTCAGTTGAGTGTCGCACTCGATCGCTCTATTTTAAAAGCGAGGACGGTAGAGGTTGCCGAGCAGACTTCAAATCTAGTTCCAAGCTACTCCCCATCGACTTTTTGGAGCCTACAAAATCAAATCAATGCCAGTACCTCTTATTTAGAGGATAAAACTGAGAATAATTCGCGCTTAGAGGTGAAAACCTTTGGTAATGTGGGCGGGGCGCAGGGGGTGAATGTAGAAGCGAATACGTTTTATGATGAAGAGTGGAAGCGAGGTAACACCACTCTTTTTTGGGATAATCCTTCTCAACCATGGCGAATCAGTGCCGGTGATGTTTCTCCTCAAACGATCGGCCATTTACCTTCATTAAGTTTAGGTGGGGCGTCATGGGAGAGAAACTATTCAGAGCTTCAACCTTCTACCAGGTTGACCTCAGGCGATGTTCAAAGTTTTATTTTGGATAAAACCGCTGACGTTAATATCTTTGTTAATGGGGTGCTGGTGCTTCAGCAGCGTTTTAGTGCTGGGCCCATTGAATTAAATAGCCTTCCTTTGAGTAGTGGTAGTAATACGATTCGTATCGATATCCAATATTTATCGGGTGAACAAGAATCGGAAGAGTTTACCTATTATTATCAAGCGGATTTATTGGCGAAGGGGTTGACTGACTTTTCAGTAACGGTCGGCATGGAGAGTGATCAGGATCGGGGAGAAATATCCTATGCGGATACCCCCCTTCTTTCTGGCTTTATAAATCATGGCCTTACAGAGCAACATACTATTGGATTAAATGGCCTGTATCATAACGACGGTGCGTTATTGGGAATAATGGATGTCACATCTTATTCCTGGGGTAATGTGGACATGAGGGCCAGTGCGAGCCATAGCGTATTAGATGAAGACAGTAATGGTGTGCAAAGTGATGAAAAAGAGAGTTCATGGGGCAGTGCGCTATCGTTAGGTTATAATACACAAGTTTGGGGAAGCCTGAGTCATATCTATAGCTCAAATCTTTTTGTTGCTTATGAAAAACGACATGATTTTACTTCCCAACCTTGGTTGGTTGTGAGCTCAGACTCCTATGATGAAGTGTCCTTGGATCATACGTATTACCTCTCTTCAGAAGCGAATATCAGTTGGGGGGGATACTATCAATGGGGTGGCGATAATTATGAAGAAAGCCAATTGGAAGTGGATGTACACCTTCGACATCGAAATTGGTTTTTTACCTT
Organism: Vibrio sp.; assembly: GCA_028131545.1. GTDB lineage: Bacteria > Pseudomonadota > Gammaproteobacteria > Enterobacterales > Vibrionaceae > Vibrio. Next base: position 11,387 of record JAOICL010000009.1, read on the forward strand.
TGAGAATGCCTACACGTACAACACGGATTCCGGTGATGAATACCTGACTTCATTTCTTATTGAGTTCTTTTTTGATGTGGATGACCAACATCAATTGACCATGGGATACGATCATCAAGATGAAGAAAGCTTTGTTGAACTCTACCGCCCCTCTACGGAGTCGGTTGGCTCCTATGGGTATCAAGTGGTCGTGAATGACTCACCTGATGAGCAATCGTTGGAAACTCAAGTGGATTACGTTGCAAACCGCTTTCAGACCAATATGGATTGGGTTGAAACGCAGGATTCTTATGGAAATAGTGTGCGAAATATTCATTTAAATACCTCTACAGCGGTCGCATTCAGTTCCCATGGCGTGGGGGTGGGGCGCTATACTAATGGTCGATCGACGATGGTCGATGTGCATCCAACATTAGCCGATACCGATGTTTGGATTAATCCTCAAGATGAAGCGCCTCAGGCCGTATCGACCGCTTCATTACCCAATCTTGTTCCACTGGCTTCAGCACATGAAACGAATATTATTTTCTATGAAGCCCCTGATGCGCCAATTGGTTATGACTTAGGAGAGGGGTATGAAGCGATTACCCCCGGAACCTCTACATTGCATGTTATTCAAGTGGGGGCTGACGCAACGAAAACACTCTTGGGCTATGTGTATTTTGCTGATAAAGAACCCGTGTCGTTGCTCTATGGCCAGTTAATTGATGAAAAAGGACAGTCAATCCCTATTTTTACGAATAGGAAAGGACGCTTTGTTGCTGAAGGAGTCACACAAGGTACGTATCAAATTCAATTTGAACAACAAACGGCGGACATCACGATAGAGGCAAACTCTGAGTATTTAGTGTCCTATGGTGATGTGTATTTAACGGAGTGATCGGAATGAAAGGAATGGTAGCGGTTATAGGGGCGTTGTTCAGTTTGTTTTTTGCTAACCATAGTGAAGCAAAAGAATGTAATGGCTCTTGGCGGGTTAATGTTGATGCGAATTCTCCTCTGTCTCGAACCCATGATGATTCGCTTTGGTTAAAAGCTCAATTGTCACTCAGCGATACCCTTGCGGAGTGTGTCATGGGTGTCGGCTTCACTGCAAAATCCACGGCGTCATTGGTGCTTGCATCGGGAAATGACAGCATCAAAACGGAGTTGTATGACTTCCAGTCGGATGTGTTAATTCCTCAGAATGGTGATCGGACTTATATTCCGGTATCAAAGGCGCGGGAGACGACTTTTTGGATCAAATTACTGAATGCGAATTTTTCTGATGCAGGGACATATCGAGCGAAGTGGGATGCGGAGTTGGCCTTGAATCAAACTCATAATGCGAAGCTAACTAAAAAGGTGAGTTTCACTTTTAAAATCAACCCCATGGTTGGGTTGGCGGTGGATGCGAATGAGCCTTGGCTTAAGGGAGGAAAGGGGCATTATCATTTTGATATGGGGGAGCTGTTTAGCGGTAAAACCCGCAGCATTCAAATGAAGCTAAGATCCAATGCGGCGGTACGTTTGTCGGTTTCAAGTGATCATGGTGCCTTGATTCATACGGAATATCATGAGCAGCGCATTCCCTATCAAGTTTCTTTGAATCGATTGCCAGCGTTTCAACCAAGCCCATCGGAACAGCAATTTCAGTTGGGCCAACAAAGGGCAAATGCCATTCGAACGGTTCCGTTATCGGTTCAGGTTCCCTATGTGCCTAAAGGGGCGTTGGCGGGAGAGTATCAAGACATTTTAACGATTCAGGTCGATGCATATTAGTGTTTTTTGTTTTATGATTAAGGCTTCAACCCCTTATTAATAAAATTATCATTATGAAGAAAACAATTTTAGCCTCTATTTTGGGCGGTGCTTTAGTCACGGGCTGTGTGAGCGTGAGCAATGAAACAGAGCAACCAAAAACAGCCGCTGACATTGTCATTAAGAATGGTCAAATTCTGACGATTAATGATGACATGCAAGTCATCAATGATGGTGTGGTTGTTATTGCGAACGATGAAATTATCGCGATTGGCGATGAAAGCCTAGCAGACCAATACCATGCAGAGAAAGTGATTGATGCGGAAGATGGCATTGTGATGCCAGGCATGATCAATGCGCATAATCACCTGCCAATGATCGCCTTTCGAGGCCTAGGTGAAGAAGGGATATCGAATCGATTATTTGCGTATTTTTTCCCACTTGAAGCTCAAAAACTCAATCGAGAACTGATTTATAACGCGACTTTACTCGGAACGGTTGATCTCGCTAAAAGTGGCGTGACGACCTATGCCGACATGTACTACCACATGGATGAAATGGCGAAGGCGACAGAGCGCGTGGGTTTACGAGCAGTACTAGGGGAAACGGTGATTAAATTCCCTGTGGTTGATGCTCCAGAACCGTACGGCGGTATTCAATACGCAGAACGTTTTATTGCTGATTATCAAGATCACCCAACCATCACGCCGGCATTTGCCCCTCATGCGGTTTATACGGTAAGCAAAGAAAAGCTGCAAGAAATCCATGCTTTGTCTAATGAGCTTGATGCCCCAGTACTTATTCATGTGGCGGAATTCCCGAATGAACAAGATCGAATTAAAGATCCGACTCAGGCTAATTCGCCAGTAGAGTATTTGGCTGAAATTGGCGCGTTAGATGAAAAAGTGTTAATAGCACACGGTATTCATTTATCTGAAAAAGATCAGCAACTACTCAAAGAAGCGGACGCTGGGGTGTCTTATAACCCAATGGCGAATGCCAAGGGTGCGACGGGCATTGCACCTGCATGGGATATGTATCGTGACGACATGCGTATTGGTTTGGGCACCGATGGCCCAATGAGTTCTAACCAAGTCGATCTATGGCGCACATTAAGCTATGCCTCAAACATGCAGCGCTTAAAACATGACGATCGAACCATCATGATCCCTGAGCAAGTGATCGAAATGGCGACCATGGGCGGAGCGCGTGCTTTGCATATGGAGGAAGAGATTGGTTCTATCGAAGTGGGTAAAAAAGCCGACATTATCATCATCGAAACTCAATCACCGAACATGATGCCTAACTATAACCCGTACGCGACGTTAGTATTTCAAGCCAATCCAAATAATGTGGATACAACGATTGTGAATGGTCAAATTGTGGTTGAAGATAAAGCGCTACAAACGTTAGACTTTGAAGAAGTCAGAGAGCAAGTTGATGCGTTTGAAGCAGATATCGCAGAATTTGCGAAGGAGCTATCTAAAAAAGCGATTAAATCTAAAAGCTTAATGGATTAATCTAAATAGAAAATAGAAAAGGCGTAAAGCGGAAAGGTACATGGACCTTTCTACTTTACGCCTTTTTATTGAGTTTTTTTATGTAATCCGTAACAAATAGGTTAACCCGTCATAAACAAGGATTAAATAATTAACGGCTTCAGTGGTTCGTCTTTTCTATCAAGATAGTGGGTTGCTTTAATGCGGCGAATCGTTTTGCATTGACCTCGAACGATCAAGGTTTCTGTGGTGGCGAGGTTACCTTTACGAGTAATCCCATCCAATAAATCGCCAGTGGTAATGCCAGTTGCAGCAAACATCACTTCATCACTACGAGCCATATCTTCTAGCTTTAGTACGGTGTTGGGTTCTACCCCCATTTCTTTGCAGCGTTCGCGTTCTATGTGAGCGAAGTGTTGATTATCTTTGCTGTTGCCTTTGACCTGATCACGAGGAAGTAAACACCCTTGCATGTCTCCTCCTAGTGCTCGAATGACCGCAGCAGACACCACGCCTTCAGGGGCACCACCGACGCCAACCATCACATCAACATCACTGTCAGGCATGCACGTCAATATTGAAGCGGCGACGTCACCATCAGGGAAGGCAAAAACACGAATCCCCATGGCGTGCATCTGTTGAATGATCGCATCATGTCTCGGTTTCGCTAGGATGGTCACGACCAACTCATTGATGGGCTTATTGAGAGCATCGGCAATATTGTTGAGATTATCGTTTAGGGGCAAGCTGAGATCGATGGCACCTTTTGCACCAGGACCCACAACGATCTTATCCATATACATATCAGGTGCTTTTAGGAAAGACCCTTTTTCACCAGCAGCTAGAACAGCCAACGCATTGGCTTGCCCCATCGCGGTCATACGAGTCCCTTCGATAGGATCGACAGCGATGTCGACGGCATCCCCACCTAATCCTAATTTCTCACCAATATACAACATGGGAGCATCATCAATTTCACCTTCACCGATGACAATTTCACCGTGTATCGAGGTTTGGTTGAGTTGGTATCGCATGGCTTCTACTGCGGCGTTATCTGCTTTGTTTTTATCACCATAGCCAAGCCATTTATAGCCGGCTAACGCAGCGACTTCAGTAACACGAGAAAATGCAATTTCGAGATCCTTATTCATGAGGCTCCTTAGGGACTTGCTTCATATGTCTATTAAAGGTAAGTTTATACTTATCTTACTTGAAGTCGCACTATTGTGTCGATTTTCGAGTATGTATCTGCTTGATTGCTGGGCTTCGCTGTGTTTTTTTAGTCAATTAACCCAAATATAAGAGATAGGTCGTGTTTCTTATAGCCGAGCAGTTTACAATGAAAGTGTTGTGGTTTAGGCCTAAATAGTGTGCCGAATATCAAAGAGATCATGATTGTACCGAGTCTGTATGATTTTCTGAGTCTTTGTTTTCGCACGGTAATACGGCGTTACCCAAACTTTTAATATTTAATTTATAGGAAGAGGTAGGACAAGATGTCTTTTGAAGCATTAGAACAACTAGAAGCAAAGATTCAATCTGCAGTTGATACTATCGCATTATTGCAAATGGAAATTGCAGAGCTTAAGGATGATAAAGAGAAGCTACAGCATGAAGCTGATGAGTCTCGCCAAGTACGTTTTGAACTAGAGCAGAAAGTTGAAAATGTACAACAAGAGCATACACAATGGCAAGAGCGCATCCGTGGTCTGTTAGGTCGTATGGAAGGCGTTGAGTAATTATTGCTATCGCTCTTCTGAATGCATTTTTTAGATGAGCACCAGTGACATAATGCTTATATGAATTCATCAAACCCGCGCTCATAGATTCTTTACTAGAGAGAGAATGAATATGAACGCGGGTTTGTTTTATCTGTAAGCGAATTTTTTATTTTTAAACGGATTTATTCCTCTACCACTTTCCCTTTCTTTGACCGAGTGACGATTTTTTGTCACTTCCTCTAGTAAAAACGGTACGCTTTTTGCTTTTTTTGAGATGCCCATCATTCTCAATAAAAGGAAAGCGAGCGATGAACCTGACTAAACCAACACTATATCTCCTTTTTGGCTTTACGCTGGCAGCGTGTGGCGAATCATCAGAAGAATCTTCGACGTCGACAAGCAGTGATAGTGATGGTGATGGCATTGCTGATACCTATGAATCTCAATATGGTTGGGATGCAAGCGATGCCAATAGCCCAGCTGGAGGCAGCTCTGGCGACTATGATGGTGATGGGCTTAGTAATTTATCAGAGATTACTGTCCATAGTACGGATCCAACCCTTGCAGATACAGACGGTGATCGTGTTGACGATGCCAATGACGTCGCACCCAATAATGCGAGCTCGGGTGGCTTGTCTTATGTGGCATGTAATACGCCTTCTTTTAGTTACTCCTCTAACAATATCAGCAGTTACTTATCGTCATTAAGTGCATATGAATCGGAAGTTGTGGGTCAATATTATTGTCCACCAACGGTCGATGAACTCACTGAAGTGGGGTATAGCGCTTCGGATTACACCAGCACCGTCACATGGGGATCATTGACGTTAGCCACGATGACATCAGCACAAGCCGATGCGTTCTGTGCGGATTTGTATGGTGGAAAGTTGGCGACGGATTATGTGTTATTTGATGCCGCGTCGACCATAGGTTTGTTGGCTAATGATGGCATGTTAGGTGGGGCGTATGTATGGCCAGATAACAGCAGTATTTATTACATTGCTCGTGATGGTTCCGATGTTGCGAGTAATGGTAGCTTAGCGAGTTCCTACACTATTTCCAACTTAGCGCAGAGTTCCTTAGGGGTAAGTTCTCAGGTAACGGCATCGTCATCGAGCTTTGGGGTTCCTATATGCTTTGAACCTACAACGACGTCGCTATAAACAAGGAGAAGTGATATGAGATTCCAACATTCATGGTTGTCTGCCATAATCACGACGGCTTTATCCGCGACGGCTTTATCGGGCTGTAATACCTCGACATCCAGCTCTTCGGGTGGTGGGTCTGACAGTTCCGATTCCACCACTACCTACAGCTCATTAAGCGGATTGGCTGCAGATGGGTATCTTGTTAATGCGAAAGTGTGTTTGGATTTGGATGGCGATGGCGTATGTGGTAGCGATGAACCATCGACTACGACAGGCAGCAGTGGGGAGTTCACTTTATCGGAGATCACCCAAGATCAAATTGATTCTAGTGCAGTGTTAGTGGAAACCATTGCCAATGAAACCATTGATACAGACAGTCCATTTGAATTCATTACCCAAAATTATACCTTGTCAGCTCCTGCTGGTTCGACGTTTATTAGTCCATTTACCACCATGATCAAGCATGAAATGGATGGAGGGGCATCACTGGACAATGCGTTAACGTCATTGCAAAGTCAGCTGAACACCAGTGTCGATTTACAAGTGGATTATATTGCTGCCCAAGCATCGAGCAATTACACCACTGAAGAACAAAGTGAATTTGCTTCAATGCATCAAAACGCTCGCGTGATTGCGAATATTATTGCTCAGCAGATGAATACACTTTCAACCTCGGCGACGGAACAAGGACTCAGTACAGCAGAATTATTGACGGTGATTAATGAAGAAATTGCCGACATTCTTCCTCAAATTAACGATCAAGTGGACGCAGCGAGTGCGAACAGCTTTGATCCTAGCGTGATCGCAAGCACACTCAGTGACTCGTATATCGCCTTGCGAGAGGATAATCTTGTTGCCAAATTAGCAGAAAAACAAGCCAGTGATAGCACCGTGAATACCGATGTCTATGCATTGCTTGTGGGAGGCGGTTTTTCGTGGTTCTGGAGTGACTTTGCTGAAAATGAAGCGCGTGATCTGCGATACGGTGATTTAGAGTTATCGGCAGGGGCGGTGTCTCAATTAGAATACTATTATGATTACACCAGTTTGTTGTTTGCTGATTATACCGCGCCTTCCACAACAGAAATAATACTCAGTACCACCGGTTGGGTTGAACATCAAGATACGTTGACTAGCGTGTCACAAGATGCTGATACGTCGGTGGTGACCTTTGAGAAAAGTATTTCAGAGCTTAATCAAACCGTCACAGCACTTCAAATTGATATCAGTGGATTGAATATGCGTTCGGTTCTTGATCGTGCCGGAGGCAGCGGTGATTGGGCAGGGGTGGTCAATGAAAACGCTACGTTCAGTAATAATAGCTACGCCTATGCCTTAACTAAGGTCTTCGTCGATGCCGGGTATTATAGCTTTGATACAGCGAATTCATGCAGTACATCAACCTATGGTGATTGGTCTGAAGCGTGTAATACATTGGTATCGAATGGCGCATTTTTAACGCAATTCCCTGACCTGATCTCGGATGGCACGGATCGCAGTGGTGGAGAAGATCTTACCGATTTAATTCCGGTTCTTGAGATCGCTGGTGGCCATGTATTTGCGCAATTAATGACGAGTGGAGAGGTCTATTATTATCAACTGACCTCGAATACACCGACATTAACGCTATTACCTTATAATGGGTCATGGAGTGATATTTTAGTGAATGGTGAAGTGCTCTATGAGGTGACATTCCCTAAAAACAATTACGACAGTGTGACCACCACATGGACACTCTTTAGTTCAGTGAATCATGCCTTTTACATTACAGAGTTTGAGAATCAATTAAGAACGGCATGGTATACCGAGAAAGTGGAGGCAGGTGAAACGGATTATGTCTTCGATCAAACGGCTCGTGACTCGATTTTAAATAACTATTCACAGCCATTAAACCTCGCGTCGTGTTTATCGGGGTTATCGGATTCGGGTTATAGTATGAGCTACGGTGATACGGTGAATTACACAATGCAACGCACCGTACCTTGGCGAAGTAACTCGCTTGAAATTGTCGACTATGAAATTAAATATCTTGGCTCGACATGGTCGTGGTTGGCATCAAGTAATGTCACGGATATGCCGAGTGATTTCTCAAGTGGTGGCTTGGTGAAATATTTATTGACGGAGTCGAGTAATGGCGATGTCGCGTACTACGAAGATCGTTACACAGAAAACACGGAATTCAGTGGTTTAGAATACGGAAGCGTTGGCTTTGCTCCAGGCTCAACCGAGGATACATCAGGTGACGTGAACGTGATACATCCTACCAGTACATCTGATTCATCGGTATTGCTTGGTGTACAAACGGCGTTAGGCAGTGTCACTCAAGCGGATTATAATGAGGTGAATGAAGCCGTGGATGGGGCTGTCATCAGTGATTTATCGACGGAACGCTATGAGCGATACCAAACGTATTTAGGCAAAGAAGTCGTTGTGACCGAAGCTGGAATATTTGAAGCGTGTAAAGTCTATCAAGTCACGGACTGGGAAAGTACAGAGAAAGGCCAAGATACCGATCTTGTGTGGCTGATTAACCGAGGTATGGTTAAGCAAGAGAAATCCGAAGAAGAGACGGGGATTAGCCTTGAATTGGACGCGACAAGCGTACCAGAATATGAGTAATCACCAGTACAATTCGAGTCATAAGTAAGAGACAAAAGGGAGCCTATTTTCTAGTGAAAATTAGGCTCCCTTTTTTATTATAATGTGGCTCTAATACGGCGATTTATGCAGTAATAAAACGCTGATGTAATGCTTCCACAAGCTCGTTCACCTTGTCACTTTGCTCTATATCCAGAATCACACTTAAACTTAATCCGTCACTATTTTGCGAACAAAGTTTTATGGAGTGTTGAGGAAAGATCGCGGTGAATTGTGCATTGTGGTGGTGGATATTCCTACCGACCAGTGAAATCAACGCTTGATCATTGTGCTGCTTTAATGTGTCTGCTGTGATGACGTCATCCAGTACATGATACGCTTCTTCAGAGGTTTCTTTTGTGTAAGCGAGAGTCAATTGTTGATGTTCATATTGAGCAAGAAGCGGTTCTAATGACTTCTCTTTTAAATACAGCAAAAGCTCATCCGCTTCCTTCGACGTACTCTCTAAGCTAAAGCACACGATATCGTTAACAGAATTAACAATTTTTACGCCTGCTGGGGTCGCGTTATCGCATACGATTTCCGTCGAACCTGATTCTGGTGCGTAACTGGAGCGAAGAACCACATGCATGGAGTGATGTTCCATTGGCTGAAGGGTTCGAGAGTGAAGAACAGGAGCCGCAAGCCGAGCTAACTCACTGGTTTCATCAAGTCCTAGCGTTGCTTGTAATTGGGCATCGTCTATATGGCGAGGATCAGCACTGTACACGCCAGCGACATCGCTCCATATCGTAACCGTATCGACTCCGGCTAATGCACCGGTAATGGTCGCCGAATAATCAGAACCATTACGACCAAGAAGGACAGTGTCGCCTTCTTGATTTTGTGCCATAAATCCCGTGACAACATTGAATTGTTGGGAGGAAGACTGAAAGGTGACATCGGCTAATTGTTTTGACGTTGCCCACTTTACCTTCGGCTGTGTGGTTTGCTCGGCACGTAAAAATAATCTCGAATCAAAGTCTTTAGCAGTAAAGTGTTGTTGGCATAATAGGGCAGCCAGTAATCGAGCTGACCACATTTCACCATGGCCCAGTACCGAAGCCAGTGTCGCTGATGACAAGGGTGGCTCTAACTCCGTAAGCGCGTTCACTTCATCGTTTAACTGACTCAGTAAGGCGTCTTTTTTCGTTCCTTCTAATAACTCATGGATCAAGCTAGTCTGAAAAGTCTTGAGTTCATACAGAGCGTGTAGCGCCCCTTCTTGGTTGTTAGCCAATAGGTCAGTAAAGGTAATTAAGCGATTGGTTGTCTTTCCCGCAGCGGAAACCACGGCAAAATCACCCTGTTGAGCATAGTGTTGAATCAACTTCGCAACACGTAAAAAACAGCTAGGGTCAGCAAGACTGCTGCCCCCAAATTTATGTAATTGCTGAGAGGGTGTCATTAACAGCTCTCCTGAGCGACACGAAATGCATGCTCAATATCATCAATCAAGTCGGTGGCATCTTCAAGTCCCACAGACAGGCGAAGTAGTTGCTGCGATACGCCCGCCTTCGCTAAGGCTTCTTCACCCATAGCGCGATGTGTCATTGTTGCTGGGTGACAAATTAGGCTTTCTACGCCGCCTAAAGATTCTGCTAGAGAGAAGAGTTTTAATTGATCAACGAAGACTTTTAGTTGTTCAAAGCTACCTGCGAACTCAAAGCTCAGCATTGAACCAAATCCTTTTTGCTGTTTTTTAGCAATGTCATGGCCAGGATGTTCTGGCAAGCTTGGGTGGTAAATTGTACCCACAAGAGGTTGTTTCTTCAGGCATTGCAGAATATCACGAGAGCTTTCTTCATGGACTCGCATGCGCGCACCCAATGTACGTAATCCACGTAATGTCATGTAGCTATCAAAGGGTGTCCCCGTCGCACCAATGCAATTTCCCCACCAAGACAGCAACTCGGCATGTTCTTCTGTTTTGGTAATGACCGTGCCGCCAATGACATCAGAGTGCCCATTCAAGTATTTTGTGGTTGAATGAATAACGAAGTCGGCGCCAAGCTCTAAAGGCTTTTGGTACATGGGTGTCAAAAAGGTATTATCCACACCAACCAATGCGCCCACCGCTTTTGCTTTTTCGCAGGTGAGTGTGATATCAACAACACGAACCAGAGGATTAGAAGGTGTTTCTAGGAGGATTAATTTAGGCTTACGTGCAATCGCAGCATCGAAAGCGGCAGCATCGCTTTGATCGACAAACTCTACTTTGAAATCACCCTTTTGAGCGCGAGTATTAAACAGGCGGTACGTTCCACCATAGCAATCATTAGGAGCAAGAATGAGATCCTCTGGGCCAAGGAAAGCTGAAATCCAAAGGTTCAGAGCCGAGGTTCCACAGTTGGTGATCACTGCGCCTTTACCCGATTCCAGTTCAAATAGCGCCTCTTCTAATAAGCCGCGGTTTGGGTTGCCAGAGCGAGTGTAGTCATATTTAGGGACTTCACCAAAAGAAGGAAAACCGTAATTCGTCGATAAATAAATTGGAGGGACAACAGCATGGTGCTGAGTGTCAGATTCTATCCCTGTTCGTACCGCAATTGTGGCTGGTTTACGTTGACTCATGGTGGTTTTCCTTTAAAACAAATGGTAGAGTTTCATCATCACTGATACACATAGATTGTTATCGCACTTTACTTCGCTTCTCATAAGACGTCAATACTTCTAGACGTCTAAATATCTTTGCATATAGACGTAAATATCGCTACTATTCTAAACCAAATTAAGTGTTCTTTTTGGTGTCTTGATTATTTAGTACCGTCATCGTACTAATTTACATCGATTATACGGCAAGCGGAGCTTAATAGGCTTTGTAAGTTTAAATTAAAGGTTGGTTAGATAAATGGCAGATTGGAATGGCGAATACATTAGCCCATACGCAGAACATGGCAAAAAAAGTGAGCAGGTAAAAAAAGTCACTGTTTCCATTCCTTTAAAGGTACTCAAAATATTAACGGATGAACGAACTCGTCGTCAGGTGAATAACCTAAGACATGCGACCAACAGTGAATTACTGTGTGAAGCTTTTTTACATGCGTATACCGGACAGCCACTACCAACCGATGATGATCTTCGTAAAGATAAACCCGATGATATGCCTAAAGAAGTGAAACGCTTAATGAAAGAAATGGGCATTGATTTTGAAAGCTTCGATCAAGATTAAACTGTTACTCAAAGTTAAACAGTTACTCGAAGTTAAAACATGATTCTAGGTTAAAATACGACGTTAGATGATACGGTCATTTGCGATAGACACAAAAAAATAGATATAAAAAAGGACGCCATAAGCGTCCTTTTTTTTAAGCAAAATAAGTCCTTTTAAGGAATTATTTTTTGCTTGATAGCGAACCGAAACGCTTGTTGAAACGATCAACACGACCACCAGTATCAACGATACGTTGCTTACCAGTGTAGAATGGGTGACATTTGTCACACACGTCTAGGTGGATAGATTCTTTAGCAAGAGTTGTGTTGAACTCAAATGTGTTGCCACAAGAACAAGTTGCAGTTACTGCTTTGTATTCTGGGTGGATACCAGCTTTCATGGGATTACCTCAAATATAGGCCGTGTCGCTATCCGAATCTTGGTCGGACACCACACGTAGTTAAAAAATCAATTTGCGCTTAGCTCGATATCACCGCTAACATAAAGAACAACGCTCTAAATGAACCTATGACTATCTCAATTTGCTTAGCACTAAGGCGCAGTATGATAATGAATCTGTGTCATAGGTTCAATAGTTACTGGTTAAAAAGTGTCACTTATTTACGAAATGAGTCTGAAAAGATGATTTTAGCTCAGTAAAAATATAACTTCCAATCCATAATAAGAAGACTATGTCCCAGATTATTGCTCGTGTTGCTTTGCCAGTGCCCCTCAATCGCTTTTTTGATTACTTGGTACCCGATGGGGAACAAGTTGTGATTGGTGGTCGTGTTTCTGTCCCTTTTGGCCGTAATACGAAGATCGGTGTGGTTGTTGATCTCCCAACCCAATCTGATTTCCCTTTAGACAAGTTAAAACCCATCAGAACCTCTCTTGATTCAACCCCACTATGGTCACCCTCTCTTTTTCAATTATTAAAATGGTGTAGCCAATATTACCAACATTCATTAGGTGAAACGCTGAATCATGCCTTGCCGAGTGCATTACGTCAGGGAAAACCAGCCAATAAAGAGAAAATGGTTCAGTGGCAAAGCACAACGACCGGGAAAGAAAAGTTATTAAGTGGTTTTGGGCGCGCGATTTTGCAAGAAAAGGCGATGCGATTACTTGAACAAGGTCCTGCTTTTCGAGCTGACTTTCAAGTCATGGATATCCCAACCAGTGTGTTAAAAACTCTTGAAGATAAGGGATTCGTTTCATCCAAAGAAGTGACACCATTGCAATCTGGTTGGCCAGAGGATATTGAACATAGGGTAGACAAACCCAAGCTCAATGAAGAGCAAGTGATAGCAATTGCGACGGTCAATAGTGGTCAAGATTTTGCGTGTCATTTATTAGAAGGGGTGACGGGTTCAGGGAAAACCGAAGTGTACCTAAATATGATCAAACCGGTTATTGAGCGAGGTCAGCAAGCCTTAGTATTGGTGCCAGAAATTGGTCTAACCCCTCAAACTATTAATCGATTCAAGAGGCGATTTAATGTGCCGATTGAGGTCGTACACTCTGGCTTAAGCGACACAGAAAGGCTCAATACTTGGATTGCAGCACGTGATAAGCAGGCTGGGATCGTCATCGGAACACGTTCTGCTTTAATGACGCCTTTTGCTGATCTGGGGATCATTATTATTGATGAAGAACATGATACCTCTTATAAACAGCAAGATAGCCTGCGTTATCATGCCAGAGATGTGGCGATTATGCGGGCAAACAAAGAGAATATACCGATTATATTAGGATCGGCGACGCCATCCTTTGAAACATTAAATAATGCTTTATCAGGAAAGTATCGACACCTGCTGCTGTCTCAACGAGCGGGTGGTGCCAGTAAAACAAGTAATGCGATTTTAGATATTAAAGGCCAATATCTAGATAGTGGCTTATCGGCCCCATTAATTGCAGAAATTCGCCGTGACTTAGAAGCGGGAAATCAAGTGTTGTTGTTTTTAAATCGACGAGGATTTTCTCCTGCGATCATGTGTCATGAATGTGGCTGGGTAGCCGACTGTCAGCGTTGTGATGCGTATTATACTTTTCACCAATACAGCCGAGAAATCCGGTGTCATCATTGTGGTTCCGAGCGTCCTGTTATGCATCAATGTCATTCCTGTGGTTCCACGCATTTAGTGACGGTTGGTGTGGGTACGGAGCAGTTGGAAGAGAAGCTACAGGGGCTATTCCCTGATTATCGAACATTGCGTATTGATCGCGATAGTACTCGTCGTAAGGGGAGCTTAGAGACAGCGTTGTCTGCGATTCATAATGGGGAGTATCAAATTTTAATCGGTACGCAAATGTTAGCAAAAGGGCATCATTTCCCCAATGTCACGTTAGTCGCATTACTGGATGTCGATGGCTCTTTATACAGTAGTGATTTTAGAGCATCAGAGCGTTTAGCTCAGCTATTTATTCAAGTGGCGGGGCGAGCAGGGCGAGCGAGTAAAGCTGGGCGAGTGATCCTTCAAACGCACCACCCAGAACACCCATTACTGAAGAACTTGGTATATCGAGATTATTCTTATTTTTCAAAAATGGCATTAGAAGAGCGCAAAATAGCGCAGCTTCCTCCTTTTTCACACCTTGTTCTCATCCGATCTGAAGCGACTCACAGTGAAGAAGCGGAAACCTTTTTACGACAATGTCGGCACATTATTGAGTCGCATCCTTTGTATCAATCAGAATATGGTGAAAGTGTTGTGTTTGGTCCAACGCCAGCCCCTATTGCCAAAAAAGCCGGTAAATATCGGTGGCAGTTGTTATTTCAAGCACCGGCAAGATCGGTCATGATCAAGTTGATCTCTGCCAGTCGGGTTGTCATTGAGACGATGCCGCTTTCAAAGAAAGTGCGTTGGAATTTAGATATTGATCCACAAGACTTTTCTTAGGATCGTTATTTCGTTGTTATCGCCATTATTTCGATGCCTAAAAAATAACCTCTTTGTGATCCGCTTCACTTTGTTTGTGAAATTATTGTTAATTAGACCGTGTTTCTGTCTTTTTTTTACCCTATTTAACTCAAAACACACATAGAATGACTTAGGCAGCAACAAAGCAGTGAATGATATTAGCGCATTGTGGTTCCATTATATGACGCATTCATTCTGTTTGTTTAACCGTATTTTTATTGAAATAAACACAAAGTCACAAGGTGTCTATGCTCCAGCTCACTTAATTTTCAGTTGTTTAAGAAGAGGGAATATAAGAGTGATATTGAGTTTATTGATGCACGCCAGTGATTGAATCGTCTTATTGAGTTTTATTCGATCATTCAATGCTGTGCTTTTCATCATGACTAAGTGAAACTCAAATCGCAAAGGAAATTATTATGGCGACAATGAAGGATGTTGCCCAGCTCGCAGGGGTATCAACAGCTACAGTATCTAGGGCATTAATGAATCCAGAGAAGGTCTCATCTCTTACGCGTAAGCGCGTAGAAGATGCAGTATTGGAGACGGGATATTCACCCAATGCGCTAACACGAAATCTACGACGAAATGAATCAAAAACCATTGTTGTCATGATTCCTAATATCACAGATCCGTATTTTAATGACATCATTCGAGGCGTAGAAGACACCGCTTCTGACAATGGTTATGTTGTTTTACTCTGTGATAATTCTCAATCCCAAAGTAACTCAGCGGCAATGAGTCAGTTTTTAACGAAGCAAGCTGATGGTATTTTATTGTTGGGTTCAGATATTCATATCGATACGAGTAAATCAGACCAAAAAGCGTTACCACCGATGGCGATGGCTTGTGAATATTCACCCGAATTAGAGCTACCGACCGTCCATATTGATAATTTAACCTCCGCCTTTGAAGCGGTGAATTACCTCACTCGTATGGGTCATACACGTATTGCACAGATATCCGGTCCAAAGGATGCGGCGCTGTGTCAATTCCGACATCAAGGCTACCAGCAAGCACTTCGCCGAGCAGGGATATCACTGAATGAGCGCCACTGCATTTCTGGCGATTATTCCTTTGAGTCTGGCTCGCAAGCGGTGAGAACATTAATGCGTCAACCGGACGCTCCTACGGCTATATTTTGTCATAATGATGTGATGGCCATTGGTGCAATGCAAGAATTGAAAAAGTTAGGTTTGCAGGTACCAAAGGATGTATCGCTGATTGGCTTTGATGACATCACCTTCTCTGCTTTTTGTGATCCGCCATTGACGACCATGTCTCAACCTCGTTATGAAATGGGCTGCCAAGCAATGCAGATATTGTTGAGCAGTTTACGAGGTGAAGAAGTGGCGAATGGGTCTCGATTACTGGATACCAATTTAGTGGTTCGAGCGAGTGTTGCCCCGCCTAAAATATAAAATGAATCGTTTTTCGATATGTTTTTCGAAACACAGGTAAAACAAATAAAGAGGCGTTATTCGCCTCTTTATTTGTTTCATAAGCCGATATCGTTTTATATATTCCAATCGTCACTTGTCGCTGGTTATTCAAAGGCTTATTATTAGTGCATAGGTTGTGAAAAACCACCGTGAAGATTGATAGCACTAAAGGATGTAAGTAGTGACGAATAAGGATTATGTAAAACGCGGAGGGGGAAATAGCCCTCGAAAAAAGAAGAACGCGAAACCAAGTAACAAGGCATCATCAGGTCGTTTTCCTTGGAAAGTGGGGGTGACCGCTTTAGTCGCTCTGTCGGCCTTCGGTTACGGTATTTATCAAATCAATCAAGTTCCTGATAGCGCGATTGTCCCTCCATCGTCTTCACCTGTTACCCCTAAAGTTGAAAAAAAAGAGACGAAACCTCTCCCAACGAAGCCTGAAGAAAAATACCGTTATGCTAAGGAGTTGGAAACTTGGGAAGTTGAAGTGGTGGATAACCCTCTTCCTGTATCCAAAGTGCCTTACATCATGCAATGTGGTGCGTTTAAAACACTAAAACAAGCCGAAGATCGTAAAGTCAGTATTGCCTTTCTAGGGTTGCAAAGTGAAATCAAAAAGACCGCTGGAAGCAGCTGGTATCGTGTGGTTTTAGGGCCTTACACCATGAAGCGAGCCGCTGAAAAAGATCGCCATAAATTGCAACGAGCAAAAATCGAACCTTGTAAAATTTGGAAAGATAACTCGTGATTTTTGTTTTATCCCCTTGAATATTTCTTAATATACCCTCATTTACTAAAACAGTATTTTACAAACATTAAGTGAGGTCAGACGTGACTACTATCGTTTCTGTACGTCGTGGTAATAAAGTTGTTATCGCTGGTGATGGGCAAGTTTCTTTAGGCAATACCGTAATGAAGGGTAATGCCAAAAAGGTTCGCCGTTTATACAACAACCAAGTACTTGCTGGCTTCGCTGGAGGCACGGCGGATGCATTTACATTATTTGAACGCTTTGAAAGCAAGCTTCAAATGCATCAAGGCCATTTAACCCGCGCTGCTGTTGAATTGGCCAAAGATTGGCGCAGTGATCGTGCGTTACGTAAGTTAGAAGCATTATTGGCAGTGGCTGATGAAACGGCTTCGCTTATCATCACAGGTAACGGTGACGTTGTGCAGCCAGAGAATGACTTAATTGCCATAGGTTCTGGTGGTAATTTTGCACAGGCAGCAGCAACAGCATTACTTGAAAACACCGAGTTAGACGCGAGAGAGATTGCCGAGAAATCACTGAACATCGCAGGTGATATCTGTGTATTCACCAATCATCATCATACGGTTGAAGAGCTAGAAGCGAAATAACGTTCTGCTCGTATCTCATCTCTCTTTTAGATTATGCAAAGTGCACTGTGAGTTTGGCTCTATGGTGTATTGAATGAAAGGAATTTTACTATGTCAGAAATGACTCCTCGCGAAATAGTTCATGAACTGAATCGTCATATTATTGGTCAAGAGAATGCAAAACGCTCTGTTGCTATTGCGCTACGTAACCGTTGGCGTCGTATGCAGCTTGAGGAGTCGTTACGTGTTGAAGTAACGCCTAAAAACATTCTAATGATCGGCCCTACTGGTGTAGGTAAAACAGAAATCGCACGTCGTTTAGCTAAGCTAGCCAATGCGCCTTTTATGAAAGTCGAAGCAACGAAGTTTACTGAAGTCGGTTATGTTGGTAAGGAAGTCGAAACCATTATTCGTGATTTAACGGATGTCGCGGTTAAGATGACCCATCAGCAAGCGATGGAAAAAGTAAAGTTCAGAGCGGAAGAGCAAGCAGAAGAGCGCATACTGGATGCATTATTACCACCGCCTCGTGATACTTGGGGTAATAATGAACCTTTGGATGATCAATCGGGCACTCGACAGATTTTCAGAAAGAAATTACGTGAAGGCAAGCTGGACGATAAAGAAATAGAGATCGATGTGGCAGCGCCTCAGGTTGGTGTTGAAATCATGGCGCCTCCTGGCATGGAAGAAATGACTAACCAGCTTCAGGGCATGTTTGCTAATTTAGCTGGCGACACAAAGAAAAAACGTAAGATAAAAATCAAAGATGCGTTTAAAGCTCTGACCGAAGAAGAAGCCGCGAAGCTGGTGAATCAAGATGAGTTAAAAGAGCAGGCCATCTACAACGTGGAAAACAACGGTATCGTCTTTATTGATGAGATCGATAAAATCTGTAAGCGTGGCGAAAGTTCAGGCCCAGATGTTTCTCGTGAAGGTGTTCAACGAGACTTGCTACCTTTAATTGAGGGCAGCACGGTATCGACGAAACATGGTATGGTCAAAACGGATCATATCTTATTTGTTGCGTCAGGGGCTTTCCAAGTAGCGAAACCATCGGACCTTATCCCAGAGCTTCAAGGTCGCCTTCCTATTCGTGTGGAGTTGGAAGCGTTATCAAGTAATGACTTCAAACGCATTCTGACAGAACCGAAAGCCTCACTAACGGAGCAATACTCAGCGTTAATGAAAACGGAAGGGGTTACCGTGAGCTTTACAGAAGAAGGGATTACTCAAATTGCCGAAGCGGCATGGCATGTTAATGAAACGACGGAGAACATTGGAGCGCGTCGTCTGCATACTGTGATGGAGCGTCTGATGGATGAAATATCCTTTGATGCAACCGATAAATCAGGGGCTATCGTGACGGTTGATGCTGAGTACGTGACAGAGCGTCTAGGTGCATTGGTTGAAAATGAAGACTTGAGTCGCTTTATTCTGTAACGGACTGTATTTTGAAACGAACAGGATTCTGTAACGAACAGCATTCTTTAATGAATAGTGTTCTTTTACGAACATTCAAATAGATAAGTGCAAAGGGCTAGTCCATCAGGATTAGCCCTTTCTATTTTGGAGAAATATTATGCCACAAGGGCGACATTCTTGGTCACCAAGCGCTTCTATCGAACAATTACGTGAACGTGCTTCGATCCTTCGTCAAATTCGAGATTTCTTTTATCAACGTGATGTCTTAGAAGTAGATACTCCTGCTCTCAGTCATGCAACGGTCACGGATATTCATCTTCATACCTTTCAAACTGAATTTGTTGGACCGGGTTATGCAAATGGGCAACCATTGTACTTAATGACCAGTCCTGAGTTTCACATGAAGCGCTTGTTAGCGGCAGGAAGTGGTTCTATTTACCAAATCAATAAATCCTTTCGTAATGAAGAGTCGGGTCGTCATCATAATCCAGAATTTACCATGCTAGAGTGGTATCGTGTTGGTTTTGATCACCACGATCTTATGGATGAAATGGATACCTTACTGCAACACATTTTACGCGTTGAACCGGCGGATAAAATAACGTATCAACAGGCATTCATTCAGTGTTTAAAAGTGTGTCCTCTTGAGGGGAGCATGCAAGAGTTAAAAGTGGTGGCTGGGCAATTAGGGCTCAGTGATATAGCAGAATCAGAAGAAGATAGGGATACGTTATTGCAGTTGCTTTTCTCTGTGGGCGTTGAACCATCTATTGGTCAAAAATCACCGGCCTTTGTTTTTGACTTCCCAGCCTCACAGGCTGCGCTTGCGAAAGTGAACACTCAAGATCCACGAGTGGCGGATCGTTTCGAGGTGTATTTTAAAGGTATTGAATTGGCGAATGGTTTTCATGAACTTGATGATGCAAAAGAGCAACGACAAAGATTTGAAGCGGATAATCATAAACGCATCGACATGGGATTAGTACCTCAACCGATAGATGAACACTTATTAGCGGCGCTTGAGTTTGGATTACCTGCCTGTGCCGGGGTGGCTTTAGGAATCGATAGGTTGGTTATGCTGGCTACACAATGCGATCATATAAAAGAGATTACCGCTTTTGAGTTTTCTCGGTCTTAATGGATAAGCTTATGGGGCTAGGGTAACAGTGCCCCATAAGCTTAAGAGTTAACATTAAAGTTAAACTGAGAGCTTCGTTATAATACCCATGACACGTTAGACCAGAACGTAAATTGGTCATCATCACTGGCACTGGTGTACTCGGAAGTCATGTAATCAACACCCAGTTCGACGGTGCCTTGTAAAGCAGGGAATGCGTAACTGGCATCGATGTTATAAGCATTTTCTGCGATAGGGGCGATGCTGTTCCCTCCACCATATTGAGTGTTCGTATTGCTATCGTCTTTATTGAGTTCGAGGTAGCGAACATTCATGCGCCACTGATGATCTCTTGTTAAAGATTGCCCTATAAAACCGAGTGTGTAGGTATTAGCATCGTTGTCATAGGTACTGCCAATTGTGCGACTATGATAGCGATACCCCGTTTTATAGGCGCTGTGCTCATAAGTACAGTTGAATACAGAATTACACGTTGCCATGGTTTCAGAATATTCAACGAAGGTTGTGATCCATTGATCCGCAAGCGCATAAGACGTATCTAAGCCGAAAATATAGCTCTTAGCTTGGAAAGGAGGGTAACGTTCTAGACGTATAGCATCTTCTCCTGCGGATTCGAAGTAAACGCTGTAGGGTGTTTCCCATGCCGTATCACTCCAGCGTAGATCAACATGACCAATTTGGTTTGCTGGGTTCTCACCACTGGTGACATTAGTATCTCCAGAAAAAGTATCGGACCAAGCGCTTAGACCACAGTCTTTGTCATCACCGCACAGCTGTGCGCTTCGACCAGCACCAATTTCTAGGTTTTTATGAGGGCGAAAGGAAGCTCGAGTCGTCCATAGTAGAGCATTATCGATATGTCTTTCATCATCCATTCGACTCACGGTAGTGGTCAATGTCCATGGACCGAGCCATTTTAATACTGGGATATCGAAGGCTTCTGGGTTATTACGAGTCAGGCTAATACCTGGTAATGGGTGAGCATTGGTACTTTGCAGTAACGTCGTATCCCATCCAGGGCCTGACCATTGTTTTTGATAGCCAGCACTGATCACCCAATTGCCCGGTAAAAAAGCAACATAGGAATCGGTAAAGCGAATGTCTTCTTCATCACTTGGGTCTTGGTAAGCGGTAACCGCGGCTTTGTAGGCCCATAAGGTACTGTGATTGGCATGGCTTGCCTGAAGCTGGCCTTCTTCTCTTACCGGTGTGTCGAAATGATGGAAGCGGGTTGGCTCACTACTGATGCCTACCGACGCCGTTGTTGTGGACGTTTGAGAGGCTTGATATTTTTTTTCAATACGTTGAATCGCGGCTTGTTCATGTTCACTTTGTGCTTGGCTTTTATTGGATTCAATACTTGATATGATTCCCGACCACATTAAAGGGTAGGTTGTGACTGGTGTGGTAATGACACCAGTGCTCGCTAAATATTGAATATCGGAACGAAGGTGAATGTCGTTAGGTTCAATCCATGGCTGAGCAAAAGAGGTCGTTGA
Source organism: Vibrio sp. (assembly GCA_028131545.1). GTDB lineage: Bacteria > Pseudomonadota > Gammaproteobacteria > Enterobacterales > Vibrionaceae > Vibrio. The sequence goes on from JAOICL010000009.1 coordinate 33,052, forward strand.
AAATAGGGTGCCAAGAGTAATAATAGACGCGCGTGAATAAAATGAAGATATCGGGTATTTGGATAGTGGTCGCATGAATAATCCTTATCGAGGAATGGTTATTACGCTCGATATAATGAAAATGTGAAGAAAGCGTCGAGAGAGTCTGAATTTATTCTCTTTATATCGTTTATTTTATGTCAGAGTCTCGTTTCGTACCATGAAGATCGTTATACTAGAGTCATCTTTATGATCGCACATCAAGTGTGATGACATCGCCATAATTAAATAAGAGCAAAATAATGCAAGATTTTATGATTTTTTTTCAATCAAACCTAGTTTTAAGCCTTGTTTGGGTTGGTTTGGTGATCGCTATAATAATGAGTGTGATTAAGTCTGCGAATGCAGCTTATAAAGAAGTGACAGTCAATGAGCTGACGCAATTAGTGAATCGTGAAAATGGTATTGTTGTTGATATTCGTTCAAAGGATGAATACAAAAAAGGCCATATTACGGACTCAGTTCACGTAATGCCTGCTGATATTAAAGAAGGGAAATTAGAAGCCCTTGAAAACCAAAAAGCCGCCCCAATGATTGTAGTATGCAAGACTGGTCAAACGGCTCAAGCTAGCGCAAATGAATTAGCCAAAGCAGGGTTTGAAAAGGTTTACTTATTAAAGAACGGTATGATTTCTTGGAAAGAGGCGAACTTACCGTTAGTTCGCAGCAATAAAAAGAAATAAACCCTCTGATTTTATTTTATAGAAAGGATTTTTTGTCATGGCTGAAGCAGCACAACAAGCATCAAATAACTTCGCAATTCAACGCGTATTCTTAAAAGACGTTTCATTTGAAGCACCAAACTCGCCAGATATGTTTCAAAAAGAATGGCAACCAGATGTAAAGCTGGATTTAGATACGCAAAGCCGTACGCTAGCAGAAAATGTATACGAAGTGGTTCTACGTTTAACGGTAACCGTTAAAAACGAAGAAGAAACAGCGTTTCTATGTGAAGTTCAGCAAGGTGGTATCTTCACTGCTGACAACATGGAGCAGGGTCAATTGGCGCATTGTTTAGGTGCTTTCTGCCCAAATATCCTATTCCCATACGCTCGTGAAACGATTTCAAGCTTAGTTGTTAAAGGTACTTTCCCTCAGCTAAACCTGGCTCCGGTAAACTTTGACGCATTGTTCATGAATTACCTACAGCAGCAAGCTCAGCAAGGTGAAGCAGAAGCATCTAGCGAAGAAGCGTAATTAAACGTTGATCGTTAGCCTTATGGGCTAAATACAGTGATCGAAGCGTTATGTTGAAATAAAAAGCACAAGTAGTCTATGACACTTGTGTTTTTTTTGGTTTACAATCGAGCAATAGCAGTCAACAGTAGAGAAGACCACGATGCAAGTGAAGGTAGAACAAACGAAGGCAGAGCAAACAAAAGCGGTGATGACCGTCATTGGAGCTGGCTCATACGGGACATCATTAGCCATGGCATTGGCGCGTTCAGGTCAACATGTTGTACTTTGGGGACATAACCCAGAACACATTAAAGTGATGCAATCAGAAAGGAAAAATCAACGCTTTCTTCCGGACATTTCATTTCCAGATTCTTTAACGATTGAAGGTGATCTTGGAAAGGCGATATCAGCGAGCAAGGACTTATTGATAGTGGTTCCAAGTCATGCGTTCTCCGATGTGTTGTTGAAGGTGAAACCACACTTGTCTTCTCATTCTCGCTTGTGTTGGGCAACAAAGGGACTTGAACCTGAAACAGGGCGTTTATTACAAGAAGTGGTTTTTGATTCTATTGGTGATGGGTATAGCTTAGCGATGTTATCGGGTCCTACCTTTGCAAAGGAATTGGCCATTGGGTTGCCGACGGCGATAGCGGTGTCTTCTCCGGATCCTGAATTTCTTAAGGACTTACAAAATAAAATTCATTGCAGTAAGACCTTTCGAGTGTATGCGAATGATGACTTTATTGGTATGCAGCTGGGGGGAGCCGTTAAAAATGTCATTGCAATCGGCGCAGGAATTTCTGATGGTATTGGCTTTGGAGCGAATGCTCGTACCGCTTTGATTACTAGAGGCCTCGCTGAAATGTGCCGTTTAGGGGCGGCTTTGGGTGCAAAGCAAGAGACGTTTATGGGGATGGCTGGTTTGGGAGATTTAGTGCTAACCTGTACTGATAATCAATCACGTAATCGCCGTTTTGGTCTGGCTCTTGGTCAGGGTAAAAGTGTAGATGTTGCCCAAGAAGAAATATCTCAAGTTGTAGAGGGATATCGTAATACTTTGGAAGTTTGGGTGTTATCCCAGCGCTTAGGTGTGGACATGCCGATTGTGACGCAAATACATGAAGTGCTTTACAATGGAAAGCCAGCGGAAACGGCAGCTAAGGATTTGCTCGCACGAGAAAAAACCAACGAAAAATAAAATGAAAGAGACAAGGATGTTTATGACAAATTGCCAACAAAAGAAAGTTTGGAATTCGATCGTTTCTGAGGCCAGAGACTTTTGTGAGCAAGAACCTATGCTTGCGAGTTTTTATCATGCAACCATTATTAAGCATGATAGCCTCGCTTCAGCATTGAGTTATATTCTTGCCAATCGCTTGAATACCGCATCGATGCCAGCGATGGCGGTACGTGAAGTGATAGAAGAAACATTAAAAAGCGACCCAAGTATCATTGAAGCGGCGGCTTGTGATATCTGTGCGACGGTGAATCGAGATCCTGCTATATCCAGCTACTCTATGCCTTTATTGTATTTAAAAGGCTACCATGCTCTTCAAGGGTATCGAGTTGCGAATTGGTTATGGAAGTCAGGTAGAGAAGCATTAGCGATTTACGTGCAAAATCAAATATCAGTAGCATGCCAAGTTGATATTCACCCGGCAGCGACGATAGGTCGAGGTATCATGCTGGATCATGCAACCGGCATTGTTATTGGTGAAACCGCCGTTGTTGAGAATGATGTGTCGATTCTTCAAGATGTGACCCTAGGGGGGACGGGTAAAGATTGTGGTGATAGACATCCTAAAATTCGAGAAGGGGTCATGATCGGGGCTGGTGCTAAAGTTCTAGGTAATATCGAAGTCGGTGAAGGGGCTAAGATTGGCTCATGTTCTGTAGTTCTTCAACCAGTACCACCGCATACAACCGTCGCGGGCGTTCCTGCGCGAATCGTGGGTAAACCTCGTTCGAACAAACCGTCTTTAGATATGGACCAACAATTTAATGGTAAGTCGAAAGGGTTTATTGACGGTGCTGGGATATAGTCACCTAACGCGAGAATGATAAAGAAAAAAAGAGAGGTAATCCTCTCTTTTTTTTATATAACGAGCGTGTTGTTGGTGCTTTGTCGATATAATACGGAAGTCTCTCAATATTGAGGCCACTGAGTATTAAAGCACTTAGCGTCTAAAAACACTTAGCTTCTTAAAGAACTTAACGTTTTAAAGCATCAAGCATCAAGCATCAAGCTCAAGCATTAAACGTTCGCTTCGGCAGAGGCTAAACTATCGGCAATCAGTTGTATTAAGTGATCTTCTACCTCAAAGCGAAGTTCAACCACTTCGCCAACTTTTGATAGTTCACCGACGAAGTTAACTAGCTCTTCTTCAGAGTCTACCTTGGCGTATTTGTCTGTGAAATCAAGAAGTGGTTCCGTTGTGAGAACGATTTTAGCGTAAGTCGCATCAATCTCTTCATTGGATTTAAAACCCGTATTGTTCCACTTTTCCATGACCATATCATAGATTTGAAAGTGGCCCTCGGAAATGTAATCAACGAGATGTTCACAAAAAGAGTGAAGATCATCTGCTGTTGGTAATTGTGCTACAGTGCCTTTTTTGGAACACGGCTGTAGTGAAGCAAGTTTGCAGTATTCAACAATCAATGATTGCCTATCTTCTAACCAGTGGTCGATAACTTCGCTCGAACCACCCCATTGTTCTTGTGTCTGTTTTAATTTAGTCAGCATGACCATGCCCTCATGATCGAGCTACTTCCTGTAGCAATAGCACTTTGACTGATATTTCGTTAATATCGACTTGAAGCCGTATTAATGAATAAAGACAGTCAATGCATCCCTGAGAATAGAAGCTCGTTATCCTAATACAATCTATAGTCTTTTATCATTGTTCTTTCAAACTTTAGTATGAATTATTTCGTACAACAAAGATTAATGTGCATGAGTTGACAGGAGTAACACTTTTGAAACATCATACGATTAAAAATGATACAGTTTGTTATTGGTGTATCGTTTCAGGTAATGGAATTTATTTGGAAAATAATGAGTTACCAAAAAGAAGTGCACAATCATTACAGCTTTCTATTGATGCCGTGACGGTGATCGATGAGTATCTTGATTGTCCTGTCGTCTGGTTGAATGATTCGGAAATAGAAAAACAACTTGACTTTACTTCTTTGCGAGAGATGTTACTTGCACCAGCTGAACTCTTTTCTTTGATGAGCAAGGCGGTTCAATACTCTCACATGTCACAAACTCAACGTTTCTGTTCATGTTGTGGTGGAAGAACGTATCTGAATCAGATTGATATGGCAATGCAGTGCCATGAATGCCGGCAATTACACTACCCTCGAATATCGCCTTGTATTATCGTAGCCATCGTCCGAGATGAACACATTCTACTGGTGCAAAATAAGCGACATAAATCGAATACACATACGGTGGTTGCTGGGTTTGTTGAGGTGGGTGAAACTCTAGAACAAACGGTACATCGAGAGGTATCAGAAGAAGTGGGAGTGCAGATTAATAATATTCGTTACTTTGGCAGCCAAACATGGGCGTTTCCATCTAATCTTATGGTGGGTTTTATTGCGGACTATTCTGGTGGTGAGCTTGTTATTGATCAGTTTGAACTCAAAAAAGCAGCTTGGTATCACTACACCGACCTTCCTGATATCGCTCCTAAAGGCACCATTGCTTATGAGCTAATTCAAGCAGCCATCTTGGAAGCTAAATCTTAATACTATCGGTATTACGGCTGTGTGATGTTCTTTGCCATTTGATGAAGAATATAGTCATCGATGTTTTGATCCTCTAATGATAAAATACGATCAATAAGGTGAGTTAAGCACTATCTTCGCAATACTTTGGTAAATTCAAATTTTGAACATGGACAAGAGAATGACAGAATTAAAGAACGATCGTTACCTTCGTGCGCTTTTAAAAGAGCCAGTTGATTACACTCCGGTATGGATGATGCGTCAAGCTGGCCGTTACCTACCTGAATATCGAGCGGTTCGTGCCGAAGCTGGTGATTTCATGTCTGTTTGCCGTAACGCGGAACTGGCTTCAGAGGTGACATTACAACCTCTTCGTCGCTTTCCACTCGATGCTGCAATTCTATTTTCAGATATCTTAACGATTCCAGATGCGATGGGACTAGAACTGCGTTTTGCTGCAGGAGAGGGCCCAGTGTTTGATAAACCGATTACGTGTAAAGCGGATGTTCAAAAGATCGGTTTACCGGATCCGGAAGGGGAACTGCAATATGTCATGAATGCCGTGCGTCAAATTCGTAAGGACCTGCAAGGTGAAGTGCCTTTGATTGGATTCTCTGGTAGCCCTTGGACGCTAGCAACTTATATGGTTGAGGGTGGCAGCTCTAAAGCATTCACCAAGATTAAAAAAATGATGTATGCCGAACCAAAAACATTGCATATGTTACTTGATAAGCTTGCTGATAGTGTCATTGAATATTTGAATGCACAAATTAAAGCGGGTGCGCAGTCAGTTATGGTCTTTGATACATGGGGCGGCGTATTGACTCCACGTGATTATAATGACTTTTCATTGCAATACATGCATAAAATTGTCGACGGCTTAATTCGTGAAAATGAAGGTCGTCGTGTACCGGTGACGCTATTTACTAAAAATGGTGGTATGTGGTTAGAAAAAATTGCTGCGACAGGCTGTGATGCGGTTGGCCTTGATTGGACGATCAATATCCAAGATGCGAAGGCGCGAATCGGTGATAAAGTGGCATTGCAGGGCAATATGGATCCTTCAATGTTATACGCCTCTAAAGAGCGTATCCGTGAAGAAGTCGCGACGATTTTAGATGGATTTGGTGATACTGGTACGGGACATGTCTTTAACTTAGGGCATGGTATCCATCTTGATGTACCACCTGAGAATGCTGGTGCATTTATTGATGCTGTTCATGAGCTATCGAAACCATATCATAAATAAATCGCTTTATGACATAGTATGATTCGTCGAACCTCCAATAGTAATGCTTAATTATTGGAGGTCTTTTGATTTTAGAGCATGGATCATCGATACTAATAGGGAGCATAAGGGCATAAATGGGTAACAAATGAAAACAAAAGATAGAATTATCTATGGCGCACTGGATTTGTTTAATCAAAATGGTGAGCGTAATGTTTCAACCAATCATATAGCAGCCCATATTGGCATTAGCCCAGGTAACTTATATTATCACTTCAATAATAAGCAAGAGATCATACAATCGATCTTTACCCTTTACTCTAATGAGTTACTAGAGCATTTTTCATCGTACGATAAAGAAGCGAACAGTTTATTAGTATTAGAGCGTCACTTTAATGCTATGTTTCGATTGATGTGGAAGTTCCGGTTCTTTTATTCGAATTTACCAGAGATTTTGCAAAGAGACAGAGTCCTTCATGATCATTACTTGATCTCTCAAGTTCAATTACAAGAGTATTTTCAAGAAGTGTTTGAACGATTAATTCAGCTAGGGATTGTGGATCTTAGAGGTTCTTCATTATCGATATTCTCATCAACATTGCATATGATTAGTGTGAGTTGGTTGAGTTACCAAACGACGATGACTCCGGATGCCAATGTGACACCGGATATTATTAAACAGGGCTTGCTCAGAGTATTGGACTTTATTAAGCCAAGAGTGACCGTTGAAGGGCAAAATCAATTTGTACAATTAGAAGATAACATTCGTAAAATGGAAGTAGAGATCATCTGATTGAAACAGTCCTAGTTGAAGGTGGTGGTTCAGGTTGAAGATGGTTCCGATTGGGTAGATAAACGTTAAATTCCGCTGTTTTGTATCATCCTGTTGCCAAAACAGCGGCGTATTGTACTGTGTGACAGTGCAGTATACTGAAGGTCGTACCGTTATTTATTGGGTCTGTTTTACTTTTTCAACCAATGCAATGGGTTCTGAGGGCGGCTATTTTTACGAACCTCAAAATAGACGGCAGACGCGTCTTGCCCACCAGAATTCCCACTTAATGCTAACACTTCACCTGATTTAACCTTATCGCCTTCACTTTTTAGTAGCGATTGGTTATAGCCATAAAGTGTCATTTCTCCTTTACCATGATCTAATAACAAAACCAAACCATAGCCTCTTAGGTAATTAGCAAACACGACCGTACCCGCATCGACCGCTTTTACTGGGCTGCCAGCATGAGCTGCGATGACCATCCCTTTCCATGTTAGCTGGCTACTTTGCTTTGAACCGTATCGATGTAAGGTTCTTCCTTTAATTGGCCATGACAATTTTCCCTTTCTGTGGGACAAGCCATCCATTTTAACTTGGTTGCGTTTTTTGGCTTCTTTTATGGCCGTAAGCAGTCTTTGTTCATTTCGCTTTAATTCGTTTAAATAAACACGGTCACTGGAGATACTTTTACGTAATTGAGTCAGTGTTTGCTTTCGTTTATTTTGTAATTGCGATAGCAGCTCTCTTTCCGTTGTTTGCTTCGTGAGTAATGTCGACATTTGATGTTGATAATGCTTACGTTTTTCTTGCTCGGTGACGAGAGTTTGCTTCGTGATCTCGATATTTTCTAGTTGCTCACTACGTGCTTGAGCTAAGTGTTGATAGTAGTGAGTTATACGCTCAGACGTTTTATCTGGATTTAGGTGGGATAAAGGATGTTTGTGGCTCCGAGTGAGATAATAAAGGTCGATCAGTGTGGCTAACTGTTTCTGTTGCTGTATATATTCTTGTTCTAGGACGGAGACTTTTCTATTTGTTGATGTAAATGCGGTGTTGGCTTCGTTGAGTTTGGAGCGTGTCTTATTGATCTGTTTTGCAATATCATGAATAGAGAGCTCTTCTTTTTTTAGTTGATTTTGCAAGCGATCCAGTTGTTTTTGTTGTGTTTTTAGATCGTTGGTTTGGCGGGATATTTCATTTTTCACACCACTCAATGCTTTGCTGTCATTAGCGTATATTGTATGAGTGAATGCGGTGGTTAATACGGCGCTCAAAAAGATCACTAAAGTAGGTCGTGTTCTCTTCTTTGCCTGAGCCAAGCGATACATAAGTGAAGTAAAAAGCATAGTTCGATTTCTTCCATGAAATAGACTGAGAGCTATAGAATATTCCCACCTCTGTCTATGAGCAATCAGAGGTGGGAAGGCGTTACTTATGAGTAAAGTACATCACCAGACATTTCACTTGGAATGTCCATGTCTGTTAGCGACAGCATGGTAGGGGCAAGATCCGACAGTTTACCCCCTTCTTTAAAGCTAATGTCTTTATCGCCAACGTAAATTAAAGGTACTGGCAAATTCGTATGAGCAGTGTGAACGCCACCCGTTTCAGGGTTAATCATCATTTCTGCATTACCGTGGTCTGCAGTAATTAACAATTGGCCATTCACTTCATTAATGGCTTCAACAACGCGAGCAACTGATTCATCAACGGCTTCACATGCTTTTACTGCTGCATCGTAAACGCCGGTATGACCAACCATATCACCATTTGGGTAGTTACAGATGATGGTGTCAAACTTCCCTGATTTGATGGCGGCAACTAACTTATCGGTTAATTCTGGCGCACTCATTTCTGGTTGTAGGTCATAAGTTGCAACTTTAGGAGACGCCACTAATTGGCGCTCTTCACCTGCGAATTCATCTTCTACACCACCATTGAAAAAGAAAGTAACATGAGCGTATTTTTCTGTTTCGGAAATGCGTAGCTGTGTTTTTCCTGATTTTGATAGCCATTCGCCATACGTATTTTCTAGAGATGCCGGTGGGAAAGCACAAGCAAGAGGGATGTTTGCAGCGTATTGGGTTAGCATCACAAAATCGATATTAGGGAAGACATTACGCTCAAATCCATCAAAGTTATCGACGAACGTACGTGTAATTTGACGCGCTCGGTCAGCTCGATAGTTCATGAAAATAACACTATCACCATCTTCAATACGAGCAATATCTTGGCCTTCAGAACGGATTTCGGTTGCTTGTACGAATTCGTCATTTTCACCACGCGTGTACGCAGCTTCTAAGCCTTCAATGGCCGTTGCGTAGGTAAATTCGGCTTTAGCTTCTGTTAGCAATTCGTAAGATTTCGCCACACGATCCCAGTTATTATCACGATCCATAGCATAGTAACGGCCAGAAAGAGAAGCAATACGTCCTTTACCTAATTTAGAAAATAGAGCATCAAAGCGTTCTAAAGTATGTTGTGCACTGCGTGGTGGCGTATCGCGACCATCAAGAAAGGCGTGTACATAAATCTTCTCTGCACCGCGATCGGCTGCAGTTTGTACTGCTGTAAGAATATGATCTTCATGAGAGTGAACGCCGCCTGGAGACAGCAAACCCATAATATGAACGGCTTTATCCGCTTTGATAGCTTTATCTATGGTTGCTACAAGCGTTGGGTTAGATTGGAATTCACCATCCGCAATCGACTTAGTAATGCGAGTTAAATCTTGATAAACCACTCGACCAGCACCAATGTTGGTATGACCTACTTCAGAGTTACCCATTTGACCATCAGGTAGACCAACATCCATCCCTGACGCTGAGATTAGCGTATTGGGTTGTGTTGCCATCAAGCCATCTAGAACGGGTGTTTTAGCGTTGTTGATCGCGTTGCTATCATTTTCTTCACGGTAGCCCCAGCCATCTAAAATAACTAATGCAATTGGTTTTTTTGCAGACATAAGTAAATCCTTTATTAGATTTTAAAAACAAGTTAGGTAGATTTTACCCTATTTTATGGGGAAAGCGCTAATGTTAACCACAAATGCTTGTTGGGAGGAAAGCAGTACATATGAATTATACGTACTGCTTAGGTCAGTAAGATTAATCTTTCGCGCAGTGTGCGTATGGCGTGCCCATGACCGTCGGTGCTTCATTGATCATGGTGCTATCGAAAATGATGCTATCTTTGGCAAAGAGGTTAATAACCGTTGAGCCTAATTTGAAGCGACCCATCTCATCACCCTTTTTAAAGGTAATCGCTTGTGAACCTTCACTTGGGTAGTCCCAGCGGTACACACTGTTTCCACGAGGAGGAGTGACCGTGCCGGCCCATGTTAATTCGATACTACCTACAATGGTAGCGCCCACGAGTACCTGCGCCATTGGGCCGTATTCGGTATCAAAAATGCACACAACTCGTTCGTTACGAGCAAAGAGGTTTGGCACATTTTCAGCGGTCAAAGGATTCACTGAGAAAAGGTCGCCTGGGACATAGATCATCTGGCGTAATGTCGCATCACACGGCATATGAACACGATGGTAATCCTTAGGTGATAAATAGATAGTCGCAAAATGGCCATCGTTAAATTCGTTAGCAACGCTTTGATCACCACCAAGTAATTCTAGAGCTGTATAGGTATGACCTTTAGCTTGAATTAAATTGCCGTCGGTAATCGGGCCAAATTGACTCACACAACCGTCAGCTGGGTGAGCTAATGTATAGGGGTTATCATCAATTGGGCGCATTCCTTCTTTTAATTCTCTAACGAAAAAATCATTAAAGGTTTTAAAGTGTGCAGGATCAGAATGCAGAGCTTCAGTCATATTGACTTTGTATTGTTTGATGAACCAACGTATCACTGCCGTGGTGAGTTTTCCTGCTTTTGCAGAAGCAAGCTTTCCTGTAAGGCGTGTTAAAGCGTGTTGAGGTAGCAAGTATTGCAACCCGATTTTAAGTTTATCCATGATAATGTTACCTGTGGTTAATCATAACTGTTAGCCATGATACTTGATTCTATTCAGATTTATAGGGCTAGTTTGTAACAGTTATATACCGTTTTAATTCGATGTAATTGTGATTATAGATCGGCTTTTTTGTTTCTAGAATATTGTCTATTGGCTTTATTTTCGACCATGCTTTCTAGAATTCGATGATAATTATCAAAGCGAGTTTTATTTATTTTGTCATCTTCAACGGCTTGTTGTAGTTCACATCCAGGATCGTTTTGGTGCTTACAATCTCTAAATCGACACTCACCGATAAAGGGGCGAAATTCGATAAAGGCTTTCGTTACTTCATCAGCTTCTAAGTGCCACAGTCCAAATTCACGAACTCCAGGTGAGTCAATAAGGTCGCCACCGCTCGGAATATGGTAGAGGCGTGCTGCTGTGGTTGTATGTTGGCCTAACCCCGAGTTGGTTGAGACTTCCCCTTCCTCTATATCAAGTTCAGGCATCAGGGCATTCACTAAGCTGGATTTACCAACACCAGATTGACCCACAAAGATGTTGATTTTGTCCGTTAATCGGCTTTCAAGTTCGTTAAGGCCTTCCCGAGATGTTTTACTGACGAATATAACTTCATACCCGATGTTTTCATACACCGCGAGCCAACGCTTATAGGTTGCGATCTCTTCATCGGATAACAAATCAATTTTATTTAATACAATAAGGGGAGTGATTTGTAAGGTTTCAGATGCAACAAGATAACGGTCGATGATATTAAGGGAAAGTTCAGGTAGCACTGAGGATACAATGATCATCTGATCAATGTTGGCAGCCACTGGCTTGAGGCCGTCATAATAATCCGGTCGTGTTAAAACGGATTGTCTTGGCTTAACAGCTTCGACGACACCAGATATACCATCCATTGATTCTAATCCGGGACGCCAAATGACTTTATCACCGGAGACCAAGGTTTCTATCCCACGTCGTAAATTACAACGATGGATTTGACCACTTTCGGCATCTTCAATGTCAGCATGCTGCCCGAAACGAGTGATAACTAAACCAGCCTTACCTTCTCCTAGCATCTCTTCATTCCATTGGACGCTATCGGATTGTTTCAGCTTACGCTTTTGGTTATGCCTTACTCGGCGAACTTGACCTTTGGTTAATTTTTTCTTCTTCGTCACGCTAAACTCGATTTATTTGAGTGAATATTGATAATAGTCAATTAATTTGTACCCGTCATGTTTGATGGGTATAGTACCTTTTTTGCAATGAAACAAATAGGGAATGTGAAGTTGAAAAGCGAAGATAATTTAATTTGGATAGATCTTGAGATGACAGGTCTTAATCCTAAAGAACATAAGATTATTGAGATCGCAACCATTGTGACAGATAAGGATCTGAATGTATTAGCAGAAGGCCCTGTTCTTGCTATATCGCAGTCAGAAGAAGAATTATCAAAAATGGATGATTGGAATGTCAATACGCATGGACAAAGTGGGTTAACAGAGCGAGTTCGTCAAAGTACGATCAGTGAACTCGATGCTGTGAAACAAACCATTCTTTTTTTAGAGCAGTGGGTACCGAGTGGCGTCTCTCCTATTTGTGGTAATAGTGTGGGGCAAGATCGTCGCTTTTTATATGAATATATGCCCGATTTAGAAGCCTATTTCCATTATCGGTATGTAGATGTGAGTACCATTAAAGAGTTAACTCGTCGTTGGCAGCCAACTTTGTTAGAGGGCTTTAAAAAAGCGGGAACACACCAAGCTCTAGATGATATTCGTGAATCAATAGCTGAATTACAATATTATCGTCAGTCGGTTTTTAAAATATAACCTGGATAACTATTTAATTCGAGTTATATTAAGATTAAGAAGGGTACGAAGAATACAGGGTGAGTTTTGTTTTTGTTGGGTTTTTCATCAGAAATAGAAAAAAATGACTTTTTTGTTGGAAATCGCTTGCGTTATATTTAAATCGCCTTATAATTCGCAGCCCTAAACAGCGGAAACGTTCGTTTAATGCGACACTAGCTCAGTTGGTAGAGCGCAACCTTGCCAAGGTTGAGGTCATGAGTTCGAACCTCATGTGTCGCTCCAGTTTATTCTGTTGAAGTTTTAATAACTTTGATGGGCATGGACGCGGGATGGAGCAGTTTGGTAGCTCGTCGGGCTCATAACCCGAAGGTCGTCGGTTCAAATCCGGCTCCCGCAACCAATTCTTTTTCTAATAAGAATCAAAAGACATTAGAGATTAGCGATGCGACACTAGCTCAGTTGGTAGAGCGCAACCTTGCCAAGGTTGAGGTCATGAGTTCGAACCTCATGTGTCGCTCCAGTTTATTCTGTTGAAGTTTTGATAACTTTGATGGGCATGGACGCGGGATGGAGCAGTTTGGTAGCTCGTCGGGCTCATAACCCGAAGGTCGTCGGTTCAAATCCGGCTCCCGCAACCAATTTTTCACACTAGAAGCTGGTAGTTAGCCTATATCAGTATTTCTCTAGTCACATAAAGTGCAATAACCTATTGCCACTCTCAAATACAATACCTATTTCCCTATCTTAGCTTAAACAGCTATGCATGGTAATCAATGAAACTCACCGAATAAAAACAGATTAAACACAGAGTTATGCACATTATTTGTATTGTGGATAAGTTGGTGTATATCTTATATGAAATAGACACTTTCTTTGTTGATAAATGATCAATCGATATGACTTAGATGAGTTGGAAATCAAAAAAACTCTTTATCACGTTGTTTTATATGACATTGTTGTTTATTCATGTAACTGTGTAATAGAGTTTATGTTGATCGTTGCTTATTTGTTTAGATCCATATCACATATAGAGGGTGTTATTAATTATTTTTATTCTCTTTATTATCTAAGAGGATGAAAATGTTGTCCACATTCCAATTAGGCATCTCTAGGGAGGCCTTTCTGTATGATTCTAATCAAACGTTCATGTTTACGTAATCCTGCCACTGTATTGTCTTTCTTCATTTTTTGTTGCTCAATAGCCCACGCAATATGCACATTTAAAACGTTACTGTCCGTTGGGTAAGCTTTTTCTAGTGTTTCTAGATATGCCTTGTCGTAAGGCGCATTCCCTATAGCAATACTGATGTTACGTCGCCATTGAGTATGGCCAATCCTTCGAATAGCAGACCCTTCTAAGTTTTTTAAGAATGCATTTTCTGACCAGTTGAATAAAGTAATCAAATGGTTCTTGTCAAAAATCTCTTTACGTTCAAAGTCGGATTGTTGAGTTATTTCTGCGGTGCGATTCCACGGACATACGAGTTGACAGTCATCACATCCATAAATACGATTGCCCATTGCGAGTCGTAATTCTTCTTCTATAATTCCATCAAATTCTATGGTGAGATAAGAAATACAACGACGAGCATCAACCACTTTATCATCGACAATTGCCTGAGTCGGACAGCTCGTTATGCATGCTTTACATTGACCACAATCATCTTGTATTGGTGTATCAACAGGTAAAGGTATATCGACAAATAACTCCCCAAGAAAAAACCAGGATCCCGCTTCTTTATCGAGAATAAGAGAGTGCTTACCTGTCCAGCCTAATCCCGATTTTTCAGCTAATGGACGTTCAAGGACAGGAGCGGAATCAACGAAAGGACGAAATCCAAGCTCGTCGACTTCTTGGGTGATTCTTTCGCCGAGCTTCTTTAATTTATTACGTAGTAGTTTATGATAATCTCGCCCTAGAGCATACCGGCTAATATAAGCGGAATGGGAGTCGCTAAGATTGGATGCAAACTGTGCATTATGTGGTAAGTAATCCATGCGAACACTGATCACACGCAAAGTGCCAGGATGCAATTCATTAGGCCTTGCTCGCTTCATACCATGTCTCGCCATCCAATCCATCTCACCATGATAGTTTTTATCTAGCCATGCTTGAAGGCGAGGTTCGTGCTCTGTAAGGTCTATGTCACAAATGCCAACTTTTTGGAAACCGAGCTCTTGGCCCCATTTTTTGATATCTAGAGCAAGTTGTTGGTAATCCATTAGAACCTCTGCATTATATGGTGGTCATTTAATCACGAATGATGAGCATTTGGGTATACAATGAATAGAGTGTGTTTACACTAAGGTAATCACATTCTAGCAATAACCAGAATCATATCATTGATTATAAAAATAGCTGAGAAATACCATGACAGTAAAGTCTATTTCGCTGCCAGATGAAGCAGCAACAATTCAATTAGGTGAAGCCGTAGCCAGAGCGAGCGTTAAACAAACGACCATTTATCTCCATGGTGATTTAGGTGCTGGAAAAACAACATTCAGTCGAGGCTTTATTCAGTCTTTAGGGCATGATGGAAAAGTAAAAAGCCCGACTTATACATTAGTCGAACCTTATGAATTGAAAACAAGAACGATTTATCATTTTGATTTATACCGACTCGCGGATCCCGAAGAGTTAGAATTTATGGGAATTCGGGATTACTTTTCGGAGAATTCCATTTGTCTGGTTGAGTGGCCACAAAGAGGGAAAGGCTTTTTAGCAGAGGCGGATATTGATATTGATCTGCGCTATGAAGGTGATGCTCGTGTTGCAACATTGAGTGGGAATAATGACTATGGTCGACAGGTGGTTGAGCAAATAGCGCTATGATGGAATACGGCAAAAAATTATTCGTTTTTATTGGTGTTGTACTAACGGTTATCAGCTCGGCCTCTCAAGTCTGGGCGAATCAACTGGAGCAACTTAGAGTATGGCCTTCTCCAGATGATACTCGTGTCGTCTTGGATTTAGATAATAAGGCAAAATACAGCTATTTTACTCTGAGTAACCCTGATCGTCTGGTGGTTGATTTAAAAGAAACCAAGGTGAAGAAATCGATTCAACAGGTTGTGAAGGGAAGCGATGTTTTACGCCGAGTACGCAAAAGTACGCCACCCGAAAAATCATCTTATCGTTTGGTGTTTGAATTAAAAAGCCAAGTTAAACCGAAGCTCTTTACGCTGGCACCTTCTAAAAGTGGAGGATACGGTCATCGGCTGGTTATTGACCTTCCTCATAGCTTAATTAAAAAATCATCCAGCCCACAAGTCAGCAAGTCGGCACCATCACGCTCTGTGCGTAAAGAAGCCTCTCAGCTTTCTGGCCAAAAGGATATTATTGTTGCGATTGACGCAGGTCATGGTGGTGTCGACCCTGGCTCAATTGGGCCGAGTAAAAAGTATGAGAAACACACCACTCTGACCGTAGCAAAGAAATTGGCACAGCAGATCAATGCCATTGATGGCATGCAGGCCGTATTAACACGAAGAGGGGATTATTATGTTGATCTTAATCGCCGCTCAGAAATAGCGCGTCGTAATAAAGCGCATTTATTGGTGTCGATTCATGCCGATGCGTTTCGCTCCCCACGTCCAAGAGGTGCATCTGTTTTTGTGTTAAATATTCGCCGTGCTAGTACCGAGCTATCACGTTTAGTTGAAAACCAAGAAAAACAATCTCAACTCTTGGGTGGCGCTGGTTTATTGTTGAAAGACAGTAAGGATAAGAACGTCAGCCAAACTGTGTTGGATTTGCAATTCAACTTCTCCCAAAAAGAAGGATATCGAGTAGCGAGTAAAATCCTTCATGAAATGGGAAAAGTCGCTACGCTGCATAAAAAAAAGCCGGTACATGCTAGCCTTGCGGTACTTAAATCACCTGATATTCCTTCGGTTTTAGTCGAAACTGGGTTTATTTCGAATCCCAAAGAAGAGCAACTTCTTTTTAATAGTCGACATCAAAATAAATTGGCAAACGCACTTAAAGTTGCGATTGTCGATTATTTTGAGGAGCAGCCACCAGCAGGGACATTATTTGCGTATCGTAAGCAAAAAACCATTAAGCATACGGTTAAAAGGGGGGAATCCCTTTCGGTGATTGCTCAACAATACAAGACGTCGATCTCGCTGTTAAAAAGTAACAATAAGTTATCAAGTAATGTTGTTCATCTTGGGCAGACATTAATTATTTCTTCACCTAAAGTCATCAAAAGACAAGCAACGGTAGCCGTACCACAGGAGAAGCGAACGACGCATATTGTTCGAAGTGGCGATTACCTAGGAAAAATTGCGAATCGGTATAATGTCACCATTTCAGAGATTAAACGTTGGAATAACTTGAAATCAAATACGTTAAGAAAAGGACAGTCATTAGCGATTTATACACTTCATAAAGTATCGACTAAACCTAAAAAACATAAAGTGAAAAGCGGTGAGTTTCTGTCTAAAATCGCGGCGAATTACCGTGTACCGGTAGATAAACTCAAAAAGATAAATAAACTGCGTTCAGATAAACTGTTGATTGGTCAAGTTTTGATCATTCCTAATTAAGACACGAACATTATGCCTATCCGTATATTACCTGCACGTTTAGCTAACCAGATAGCCGCTGGTGAGGTGGTAGAACGACCAGCCTCTGTTGTTAAAGAGTTAGTTGAAAACAGCTTAGATGCTGGTGCCAATCGCATCGATATTGATATCGAAAAAGGGGGCAGTAAGCTCATTCGCATTCGTGATAATGGGAAAGGAATCGCGAAAGACGAACTCGAACTGGCTCTCAGTCGCCATGCGACTTCTAAAATAACATCTTTAGATGATCTTGAAGCCATAATGAGTTTGGGTTTTCGAGGAGAAGCTTTAGCGAGTATTAGCTCTGTTGCCCGTTTAACATTAACGTCTAGGACTGCAACGCAAGGAGAAGCCTGGGCTGCCCATTCCGAAGGGCGTGATATGGAAGTGCGCATTCAACCAGCAGCTCACCCCGTCGGAAGTACGGTTGAAGTGATTGATTTGTTCTTTAATACACCAGCTCGTCGAAAGTTTTTACGTATGGATAAAACAGAATTCGCCCATATCGATGAACTGTTAAAACGAATCGCATTAAGTCGCTTAGATGTGAGTTTTACATTAAAACATAACGGGAAAGTCGTTCGCCAATACCGAGCCGCTAAAACTGAAATTCAAACAGAAAAGCGTTTAGCGGCGATATGCAGTAATAGTTTTGTACAAAATATGTTGAAAGTGTCTGTTGAGCATCAAGGGTTAACGCTATCTGGTTGGATTGCGACACCAGAAGGAGCGCGATCTCAGGGAGATGTTCAGTTTTGTTATGTTAACGGACGCATGATGAAAGATAAGTTAATTAATCATGCAATACGTCAAAGCTATGATGTGCATTTACAATCTGATCAATACGCAGCTTATGTTTTATTTATTGAACTTGATCCACATCAGGTGGATGTCAATGTACATCCTGCCAAGCATGAAGTTCGATTTCATCAAGCTCGCTTAGTCCATGATTTTATTTACCAATCGTTAGTTGATGCTCTTGTTCAAGGAGCTCAATTACCCAAAGCTCCTGTTTCTCATGCGGCATTTGCACAATCTGTACCTACAGAGAATCGAATGAGTGAGAAGGGCATTGCAAACGATAATGATGCCGCTGAACATCATGGTGCGATCGGAGGCGATACTGTAGAAGAAAATGACAGTATGCCGGCACCTTCGATACCACAACGAGATGGTATTGCACCAAGGAGTATTGTACCAAAGAGCTCAGCATCACACTCAAACTTTGATAGAGCCAGACAACATCAAGGAAATGAAGGGTATTCACCGCGTACACAATCTAAAGTTGCAAGGTCGAGTCATGATGCTCCAACACAACAAGAAATAAAGGCTTATCAGGCGCTTCTGACTACGCCTGAACAGGAAGAAAGCCTGATCACTCAGTCGTCGGTTGAAGCTGAGGTTCGTGTGACAGAATATCCAGATACTATGCCAGCTGTCACTCCTGATTTAGCAAAGAGAGTGCAAGAGGGAAAAACAAAGTATGAACCTCAGTCAACGTTGATGGTTAATGGTTCAGAACATGGAGCGATTACCGAGTTAGGAAAAGCATTATCGGTCGTTAATCATGAGTATCTTTTAGTTACAACTCAAGAAGGCATTGGCTTGATATCATTATATTCTGCTAAGCGTTGGCGTCTTAAAGGGCAATTGACTATACAAGAGGCACCGCTAAAAGCTCAGCCTTTGCTCATTCCTATGCAAATCCAAGTGCAACCATTGGAATTAGATATAGCAGAAAAATATAAAGACATACTAATACAATTTGGGATCGATTTACGTAAGCACAATTCTCGTTCTTTAATGGTGTTATCGGTTGCTCAACCTTTGCGTGAAGTGAATTTGAATGAATACATTGCCGGATTGTTAGTATATCTATCTCAATTAAACGCTGAGAATGTATCGATCAAAGTCATCACTGATTGGTTAAGCTCGAATTTACCATTGGAACGAGAGCAGTATACACTTTCTTCTGCCATTCAATTACTGTCAGAGGTCGAGCAGTTATGGCATGGAGAGCTTCCTTTGGATGATAGAAAATTTATTCGGTTAGTTGATTTTGCTCCGGTTATTGGTTCATTTAATGCTTAAATGATTTAGTATGCAATAATTGAATTAATGTCGATGAAGATAGAGTGAATATAATGACAAACACGGATCTACCCTTAGCACTTTTTCTTATGGGGCCGACAGCTTCAGGTAAAACAGAACTAGCGATACGGTTAAGACAAAAGTACCCTGTTGAGATCATTAGTGTTGATTCAGCTCTGATTTATAAGGGGATGGATATTGGCACCGCTAAACCTGATGCTCAAGAACAAGCACTGGCTCCCCATCGCCTGATTGATTTTTTAGATCCAGCAGAAGCGTATTCAGTTGCTGAATTCAGACGTGATGTGTTAAAAGAAATGGATGATATTACGCAGCAAGGAAAGATCCCTTTACTTGTTGGCGGTACGATGATGTATTACAAAGCATTAGTTGATGGTTTATCAACATTGCCTGAAGCCGATCCTAACATTCGTTCTGATATAGAAGAAGAAGCTAAACAGCATGGTTGGCAATCACTACATGAACAATTAGCCGATATTGATCCTGTGGCAGCAAAGCGTATTCACCCGAATGATCCTCAAAGACTATCTAGAGCTATTGAGGTCTATAGAGTATCTGGTAAAACACTGACGGAACTAACGGCAACGAAAAGTGGTCCTATCCCTTATAATATACAGCAATTTGCTATTTCTCCTAAAGAGCGTTCTGAGCTGCATCGACGTATTGAATTACGTTTTAATAAAATGATGGAACAGGGATTTGAAGCCGAAGTAAGGCAACTTTATCAACGCAAAGATTTACATAAAGATTTGCCATCAATTCGTTGTGTCGGCTACCGACAAATGTGGGAATATATTGAAGGTGATATTACTCGTGAAGAGGCTATATTTAAAGGTATATGCGCGACGAGACAATTGGCTAAAAGACAAACAACTTGGTTGCGCAGCTGGCAGGACTTAACTTGGTTAGATAGTCAAAACCTTGATCTTGGCTTGGAAATTCTATCAAATACCATAGAAAGATTGTATAAACGGTGTGTATAATAAAAGAGTTTTGATTATTGTTTCCTGTCAGTCGTAGTTTGTGTCTGAATGTATTTCTATTTAGGCAATAATCTGGCAAGGATATTGACTCAATGAGTCCTGACGTGAATGGAAGCACTATTAAGCTGTCATGGTTTCGGATGGCTAATTCATTAAAAATATAAAACGAAAAATAAGGAAAATAAAATGGCTAAGGGACAATCTTTACAAGACCCATTTTTAAATGCTTTACGCCGTGAGCGTATCCCTGTGTCAATCTACCTTGTAAATGGAATTAAATTACAAGGACAGATTGAATCTTTTGATCAATTCGTCATTCTTCTAAAAAATACTGTCAATCAAATGGTATATAAGCATGCAATATCTACAGTTGTACCGGCCCGTGCAGTGAGTCATCATAATGGTGAACGTACAGGCGGTCATGCGCAAGATAAGCCAATTGAAGAGTAATATTTTAATAACTAAAAAAGGTTCATGCCTTGTTTGACCGTTATGAATCCGGTGAACGAGCGGTATTGGTCCATATCAACTTCACCCAAGAAGGGGAGTGGGAAGATTTAAGCGAATTTGAAATGCTTGCTTCTTCCGCTGGAGTGTCTACATTACAGGTGATAACCGGTAGTCGTCAGGCACCTCACCCTAAATATTATGTTGGTGAAGGTAAAGCGCAGGAAATTGCGCAGGCCGTGCAGCTTGTTGAAGCCGATATTGTGATATTCAATCACGCCCTTTCCCCAGCTCAAGAACGAAATTTAGAAGGTTTGTGTAAATGTCGTGTATTAGATCGTACCGGTTTAATCTTAGATATTTTTGCACAACGAGCGAGAACCCATGAAGGTAAACTTCAGGTTGAACTTGCTCAACTTCGTCATATATCAACTCGCCTTATCCGAGGTTGGACCCACTTAGAACGTCAAAAAGGGGGGATTGGTCTACGTGGCCCTGGTGAAACTCAGCTAGAAACCGATAGGCGTTTATTAAGAGATCGTATTAAAGCGATATTAAGGCGTTTGGATAAAGTTGCAAAACAACGTGAGCAAGGGCGTCGTTCACGCCAGCGAGCGGAGATACCCACGTTATCATTGGTTGGTTATACCAATGCTGGTAAATCGACATTATTCAATCAAATTACGAATGCTGGGGTATATCAAGCAGATCAATTATTTGCGACCTTAGATCCTACATTACGTAAAATACAATTAGATGAAGTGGGACCTGCGATTTTAGCCGACACCGTTGGTTTTATTCGTCACTTACCACATGATCTTGTTGCTGCATTTAAAGCAACATTACAAGAAACTCAAGAAGCGGATTTACTTATCCATGTTGTGGATGCTAGTGATGAGCGTTTTCGTGAGAATATGCAAGCCGTTCATGAAGTATTGGAAGAAATCGATGCTCATGAAGTACCAACATTAGTTGTCATGAATAAAATTGATAATATGGAGGAGCAAAAGCCTCGAATAGAAAGGGATGACGAAGGGATTCCACGATCTGTTTGGGTTTCTGCACAAGAAGGTTTGGGTATTGATATGCTGTTTACTGCGTTAATGGAACGATTAGCGGAGCAAATGGTAGAGTATCACTTGTCTATACCTCCTCAATATCAAGGAAAGTTGCGAAGCTTATTCTTTGAGATGAAATGTATTCAGAAAGAAGAATATGATCAAGAGGGTAACTTATTGATCGATATTCGGATGCAGCAAGTAGATTGGTCTAGACTTGAAAAAAGAGAAGGGGCAGTTTTACAAAGTTTTATAATGAGTTAAGTCCCTTGGGGTGTTTTTTATATAAAGATCTTTAGTGAAGTTGCAACACATGTAACGTCATATCAAATGATGGAGCTTTCTAATGGCGTGGAATGAGCCTGGTAATAACGATAACAATGGTCGAGATAAAGACCCTTGGGGTAACAACAACAAAGATCGAGGCGGTAAAGAGCAAGGACCACCCGATCTAGATGAAGTGTTTAATAAACTGAGTCAAAAGCTGGGAGGCTTTGGTGGCGGCTCTGGGAATAAGAGTGGTGGCTCTGGTTCTGGTGGATTAGCTGGGCTGGGTATTGTTGCCGGGTTAGCTGGGGCTATTTGGTTTGCTTCTGGTTTTTATACTGTTGCTGAAACAGATAAAGGGGTTGTATTACGCTTAGGCAAACAACTAGAAACATTGGTTGATCCCGGTTTAAACTGGAGACCTCGTTTTATTGATGAAGTCACATCCGTTAATGTGCAATCCATTCGTTCTTTACGTTCTTCTGGATTGATGCTGACAAAAGATGAAAATGTCGTCACGGTTGGTATGGATGTACAATATCGAGTACAAGACCCAAGCCGATATTTATTCAGTGTGACTAATGCCGATGATAGTTTGCGTCAAGCGACGGATTCAGCATTACGTGCTGTTATCGGTGACTCTTTAATGGACAGTATATTAACGAGCGGCCGTCAAGAAATTCGTCAAACGACGGAAGATACGTTGAATAGTATTATTGATAGCTATGATATGGGTATTACGATCGTAGATGTTAACTTCCAATCAGCCCGTCCTCCTGAGCAAGTCAAAGACTCATTTGATGATGCAATCGCAGCACGAGAAGATGAAGAGCGTTTTATTCGTGAAGCGGAAGCGTATAAAAATGAAATTCTTCCTAAAGCAACAGGCCGAGCTGAACGCTTGAAGAAGGAAGCGCAAGGTTACAGTGAACGTATTACAAATGAAGCTTTAGGTCAGGTGTCACAATTTGAGAACTTGTTACCTGAATACCTAAAAGCACCAGAAGTAACGCGCGAACGTCTGTATCTTGATACAATGCAAGAAGTGTATTCAAAAACATCGAAAGTATTGGTGGATTCAGATTCAAGTGGCAATTTACTCTATCTTCCACTGGATAAACTGAGAGGTGATAACTCTTCTCAATCAGGGAATAGAAAGCCAGCAAGCTCAGCATATGATCGTATTGAATTGGAATCAGATCGAGTACCCGCTGTACCAGCCCAAGAGCCTCGTAGCAACAACTCGCGTCAAGGGAGATATTAATTATGCGTAGGTTGACCATACCCATTTTAGTGATTGCGTTAGCAACGATGTTAATGTCTATGTTTGTCATTCAAGAAGGTGAACGAGGCATTGTTGTTCGTTTTGGCCGTGTTTTAAAGGATGATACAAACTTAGCACGCGTTTACGAACCAGGGTTACACTTTAAGGTTCCATTATTTGATCGTGTTAGAACGTTAGATTCACGAATTCAAACGATGGATGGCAGAGCTGATCGATTTGTTACATCAGAGAAAAAAGATGTCATCATTGATACGTATGTTAAATGGCGTATTGAAGATTTTGGTCGTTATTATCTAGCTACGGGTGGTGGTAACGCTCTGACTGCGGAAACACTATTAGAAAGAAAAGTAACAGATATTCTTCGTTCTGAAATTGGTGCTCGCGAAATTAAACAAATCGTCTCTGGCCCTCGTAACAAAGATATCTTACCAGAAAGCCCAGATAGCGCAGAAGTGACAACAGAAGCGGCTAAAGAAGCTTTAGAGGTTGATGGTGAGCGTGACAAGATCATGCTTGAAGTTCTGAGTAATACTCGTGAGGGAGCGTTGAAAGATTTAGGCGTTCAATTGGTTGATTTCCGAATGAAGAAAATTAACCTACCTGATGAAATTTCAGAATCTATTTACCGTCGTATGCGTGCTGAACGTGAATCTGTCGCTCGTAAACACCGATCTCAAGGTCGAGAGAAAGCAGATGTTATTCGTTCTCAAGCAGAACTGGAAGTTGCAACTATCTTAGCAAAAGCGGACCAAACAGCACGAGTTACTCGTGGTGAGGCGGATGCAACAGCGGCTAGGATCTATGCGGACTCTTATAGTAAGGATCCTGAATTCTTTAGCTTCTTGCGTTCTTTGGTTGCCTATAGAGCATCGTTCAATGGTCAAAATGATGTCTTGGTTTTAGATCCTAAATCATCATTTTTCCAATATATGCATAAACCAGAAGATAAGTAAGTATCTGACTAATTTTTTCATAAAATTAGAAACTTAAAGGGCTCATTAGAGCCCTTTTTTATTGGCAATTTAATAATGAGGAGGTGGTGTTTCTTCTGATGGGTCTGCAAGGTTTGATGTATTTAAGCTCTTTAACTTTCCGACCATAAAACGCATTTGTTCCTGCATTTTATTCATAGTTAGTTGTTGCTGACTGAGTGCGTTGTTTAGAGTATCAATGGTTTCTTCTTGAAAGGCGAGTTGACATTCTAAGTCATTAATTTTGTGTTCCAGTTGTTCTAATTTACTTGTCATCAATAATGTCCACTTTCCATATTTGTATGGCTCCTGAAGAGCTTGAGGTAACCAATTCTTTATCTGGTGTTAATGCAATATCATACACAACCGCATGAGGAGGGTGTGAGTCTTTTTCTTCTTCAACTAGCATACTTTTTTTCTTTTCACCTGATTTAACCTCCCAAATAGCAGCTTCACCACTAGGAGATCCAGTAATTAGGTATTGATTATCTAAGATGAATTTAGCCGATGTGAATTTTTGTTGTCTTGACCAAGATGATAGTGAACTAATTTCTTTTCCGTCGGTCAAACCCCAAATAAAAGCATTACTACCAATATCGGATGTAAAAGCATGTTTGCCAGAGCGATCAAGCCTAGCCAGTGAAACTCGATATTGATGAATATATTCATGGATAATTTGTCCGCTTTTGGTATCCCATAAAAGCGCGCTTTTATTGTGTCCAGCGCTAAGTGCATAGCGACCATTAGGGGATATATCGACACTATCGATTATGTTGTTATGGGCTAAAAATTCGAGGCGTCGACCGCTTACAACATCTAAAAAGATGACTTTATGGTTACTCATTCCTAATAAAGCGTACCGACCGTTATTTGATATAGCGACATCTCTAATAGCGCCATCAGAAACAGACCATAAGCCTAAGGATTGCCCCCATGTGACATCCCAGATGGCAAATGTGGTATTTGTTGCTGTAATGATATGAGTGCTGTCTTTGGAAAATCTTAGATGTTGTATAGGGGTTGAGCTTTGGTCTTGTGGTCCTAATGTATAGAGTAGCTTCGGAGGATCGACTTCCCATAGTTGAAGTTGATATTGTTCGGAGTAAGACAAGGCGTACTGACCAGATGTATTGAATATAATCTGGCTGCCTGATTCATCAAAAAGAGTATAGTTTTTTACACTAGTATCATGAAAAGGGTTGCATCCACTTAATAGTAAACTTAATGGTAAGCTTGCAGTAAGTCGTCTAAAAATATGATATTTTGGTAGCATCTTTTACCTTAACTAACAAAAACTATTGCCTTTAACTGGTATAAGCTTAGTTGTTATACCAGTATATACTAATTGCCTTAAGTTTAGGCTTTCTAAGTAAATTTGGAGTACTTCAATGAGATCAATTTTTAAAGTGTCGCTTTTAGCTGCTACCGTTGCATTTGCAGTTGGTTGTCAAGATGATAAGGCTGCAGAAACAGAGCCAAAAGCAGAAACGGCACAGTCGGCGGAGCAAGCTCCGGCGTTTAAATCTGAAGAAGAAAAAGCAGCCTATGCAGTAGGTGCCTCTTTTGCCACTTACCTAAAAACAAGCTTAGATAAGCCAAAAGAACTTGGTATTAATCTTGAAAAAGAAGCGGTTATGCGCGGTATTAGTGATACGTTTGATGGCGCGAATCAACTGACAGAAGAAGATATGCGTGCAGCATTAGAGGGATTAGATAAGAAAGTAGCAGAAGCTTTAGAGACTCAGGCTGCTGAAAAATCAGCTGAAAGTAAAAAAACCGGTGATGATTTCCGTGCTGAGTTTGAAAAAGAAGAAGGCGTAATGAAAACGGATACCGGTCTTCTTTATCAGGTCATGACTGAAGGTAAAGGTAGCAAACCAGCGGCAACAAGTACTGTACAGGTACACTACAAAGGGACGTTAATTGACGGTACTCAATTTGATAGTTCGTATGACCGTGGTGAGCCAGCTACGT
>JAOICL010000090.1 GCA_028131545.1 Vibrio sp.
GAACCTTGTTACTGTAGGCGATATTTTATAGGTAGATCGCGTCATTAATCGCTATTTTATGCGAAAATGTATAACTCTAAGTTTAGCTCTTAGACTTTATTAGTCGTATTGAAAAGTCCGATAGATTTCTCATATCGTACTTTTTGCTATTGAATGTAAGAGATTGATTGAATATGTTGGTGAAATATAGATAGGAATAGAAAATAAAGAGAATGACTAAAATCAAGTTAGGGCATTGCACCGTATCAAATATAAAACTGTCTTCTAAGAGCCAACAAGCCATTAAAGACATTCGCTCTATTATGGAAAAACATCAAATCTTCACATTGGCTTTAGGCGTTGTACCTGTGTTTGATATTTTTCTTGATAAAGCATTTCCAATGGAGCGAGTATTTTCAATTGGTGGCTATGATTGGGTTCAATTTGCAAAAGTAGTGAATAGTGCAGGTAGGATAACTAAAAATCGAATTAGAAATATATCCGAGCCTATGACGTGGGTAACATCAGGTAGTGAACAAGAATTTTGGAGTTGTATCAGTGATTCTAGCCTTTAAACGTACCATGATCAGTATTGTGATCATATTCAGTGCTGCGGCGTCTTCTCAAGAAGTATTAACGACCAATGCGATATTTAATGATGCATTTATTGCCTATGGTAACAAAGTTGAAGAATGCACTAATCATGTAAAAACCAACACAGTCCCTTTCCCTACGACGAGTTGGTTTAGTTCTTTAACTAATGAAATGCAAAAGCGAGTTGTTTTGTACATGAGCTTAAGTAATCGCATGAACTGCTCTGAAGCGGCAAGGCTAAAGGCGACAGATAAAGCACAACAACTCTCCTCACAAGAACAAAGTAAGGTCGAATTTTTTCTTGAAGCGACGGATTTGTCTCAGTACTCAGAAGGTTTAGATCTCGATAGAGTTAAAGAGCTACAAGCCATTTACAGCCTACCATTTAATTCATTTACCGTGGCTCGTGATTTAGGGCTTTGGACTGAGTAAGTCTTCGACTGATTATCCCACCGTGCTTTCTTATCTGTGCTTGGCTCATGTTACATTTGTACCTATAAAACGGTAGAACCTCGGTTCATCAATCAAGAGTTTGTAATGTATTCATTATTTCACTGTAAGAAAATGGTTCTTTAATGTAATGAACTAAGGACTTTGCCCATTGTTGGTTTTCAATAGAGACATCGGGCAATTGAACTGGTTCTTGTTTTGGAAGCAGTTCAATTATTAACTTTTGAATCTCAGCTCGTTCACCAGAGAGCTTTTTTTCAAACATCATCTTAGAATCATGATGACAGTTTCTATTCGCAATCAATCCAAGGTATCCAATAATTTTTGCGGTGTCTTGTCTAGATAAAATTCTTGTCCATTTATCGTATGGGAAGGATTTATAACCGCTATTATGTGCGATATCCACGCATTTCATGACTTGATTACTATATTGATTAAAGCTGTCTAAGATACCAGTGTCTTTAGTTTCGCTTGCAATTAATGATGAGGAAAATAAAACACTACCGAGTAAGAGACATGATACATTTCCAGAATTCATATTCTTTTCCTTTTGTGAATAACGCAGCTTGATTAGCTTCTTCATATACAACATTTCTTACCAATACGTTTACATTACTCATTGCATTACCAAATTCATCCCAATGGTATTCGTAGATGTCTTGTGAGAGCTGGATCGTTGTTTTTGGCTTAGAGAATAGATCAATTAGAGGGGATATGGCGACGAGTTTACTTAGAGAGTTTCCTAGTGATACTTTTCTATCTATGTTCTCAAGCGCCTTTAGCGACTCCATACCAAATCGAATGTTTTTCGTGTTACATTGTTGATGATATTTTTTCATAATGAAACCAGAACAACTTTAAACTTGTATTCTAAATTTACTGAAACAGACGTAAAGATTATAAAATAAAATATTAGATACTGATCGCATAGGAGTGTTGACTTACTTCAACTTGATTTATATTAGAGATGTAAATAGCTCGATCAACATACCCAGTTCGGCATGTTTACTGTAGCGAATATGAGGAGATTACCGCCTACGCGGTAATGATGGTGTGTGGGGTTTGAGTCATGCTTCGCTACCATTCCATTAGTCCACGCCGTCATTCCCATGGAAATGGGAATCTCGCTTTAGGTAACTTGGGCGCGCGCATTAGGAGGTTACCGCCTACGCGGCAATAGTGGAAAGAATAGAGAGGTAAACAGAACAAGTCACTCCCATAAAAATGGGAGCGACTTAGTTCAATATTAATACATGAACACAACGCCAGTATTTTTATTCTCTGTGTGTTCGTTGATGTTAGAGCCACCATTACGATTACTTGGCGCGCTAATTAATATATTTTGCCCATTTGGCATCCACAGCATATGACTACCAGAACCACCATTATGCATCCCTGAGTTAGGCGATGATAGGGTATTAATGAAGTCAAAACTGCCATTAGTCAAATCGTAAATGTTCATCCACTCGTCGACTAGATCATCTTCTTGATGTGCAGAGCGTTTTAAAAAGGTGCTAAGCTTACCATTATCCGATAAGGTCATATTAACAACATCACTACCATTCAGTTCATCTACTTTGGTTAATGTACCGTCGTCAGAATGTGTAAATGCAATAAGATTCGTTCCCTCACTAGAGCTTACTTTTAGCACTAATGATGTTGTATTTATTGTCATATTTTCAACCATCGGCTCCCCTAGTGAACTGCTCATCAGATCTGATGATAGCAAAGTTTGTTTTTCTACCCATTCAGAGCCTTGTCGCTTGAATAAAGTGACACCATGCTTTTGACCATCATATGTTTTAACCGCTACTGTACTGCCATCTTTTGTGACCACATACCCATAAGACCTTACTTGAAGCGCCTCACTTGACTGTATAGAACTTAACTTTGACCACTTACCATTTGATATACTCAGAATGGCGATTTCATTTTGAGTATGATTATTGTATGTATAGCTCGCGAATATTAGCTGACTATTAGAAGCAAAGTTAAAACTAGAAATATCATTAATCACGTCATTATGAACGGGTAATACTTGCTTATTTAGCCATTCATCGCCTGCTTTAGACCACATTGATAATGTTGAAAAATCTCGATTATCTTCTTCCGCAAGAATAGATTGACCATCAGAAGATAATGTATCTGAAGTACCCAGGCTCTTCATACTTTTTGTTGTCCAAGAGTTATCTTTAAGAGTGTAAATCATATTCTCTTGAGAGCCGTCGACTAATACTGTCAACCCATCTTGAGTCGTACTTGGATAGCGAAGCTCATTATTGATATAGCGACCAGAGTCGTTAAGCAGACCCACGCTCTCAACAATTTCATTTTCATCTATATTCATCGTATTTGAACAAGATTGTGCAATGCCCTGCTGTGCATGAATGAAATATTCAGATTGTGATGCCTGTAACGCGCCTCCTGTGGGTGCGGTTGCCGAAAGCTCCTTGGTTAACGCTAAAGGCTTACAGCTGTTCGAATTGCTTACTTCACACACAGTATAAGTAATATCACCTTGTTGTGATGATGTAGGCTGAGACCATTCAAATGCCACATGTCCAATGGTACCCGTTGTGCCAGCTTTATCATTAGACGTCGCTGATACAAGGTTAAAGGTTGATAGATCACTAGCATCACAGGTTAGGTTTGATGGCGCAGGGATCTCATCTTTATCTAAGATACCATCATTATCATCGTCATCATCTTCGGTGTCTGGGATACCGTCGTTATCGTCATCCAGATCGTCTGAATCTGGGATGCCATCGCCATCGGTATCAATTTGATTCGACGGCGTATTAATCGTTGAATCTGAACCGCTATTTACTGTCGAACCGCTGTTAGAACTGTCATCAGCACCACACGCAACGAGTAGTGCTGATAAAGAAATGATTGCCACCTGACTTGTTAATGTCATAACTACGGACCTATAAAATGAATGCTAAAAAGTATTGAGGAAGGGTATCAGATAGGTGCTCAATATCGGTTAAAATACAAACAGGCAAGAGTAA
>JAOICL010000091.1 GCA_028131545.1 Vibrio sp.
CTGATGAGTGGATCAGCACCCGAACCGGAATTAAGCAACGACGTATTAGCCATGTGAATACCTCTGAACTGGCTACGGTAGCCGCTGATCAAGCATTGGCTTGTGCAGGGTTACAACCTAGCGATATTGACCTTATCATTGTTGCAACGTGCTCTCCTGATACATTAATTCCCAATATTGCCTCACAAGTGTCTAAAAATCTGGGTTTATCGGGTGCGGCTGCCTTCGATTTGAATGCCGCTTGTACGGGGTTTGTGTATTCATTAGAAACGGCAACGCGATTAATGCAGGCTGGGAACTATCAACATGCCCTTGTTATTGGTGCTGAGCGATTGTCATTTTTTGTGGATTGGAAAGCACGAGATACAGCGGTGTTATTTGGGGATGGAGCCGGAGCGGTCACGCTGAGCCTGACGGAAGAGCAAGTCGGCTTACAGCAAACGAAATTAGGGTGTGACGCGGAGGCGAGAGATATTCTGGCTGTTCCTGAATTTGGCACTGCGATGCAGCGTTTTGACCCTGATAATGGCTATTGGGCGTTTAACTTTATTGGAAAAGATATTTTCAAAAGAGCAGTCAAAGGAATGGGTGCCGCTGCCCATCATGTTTTATCTGAATCACAACTATCGACCGATGATGTGGATGTGGTCATACCGCATCAGGCCAATATTCGTATTATTCAAACCTTATGTGATATGTCAGGAATTCAGCAGGACAAAGCCTTTATCAATATCCATAAATATGGGAATACTTCTGCGGCGACAGTACCGATTGCATTGTGTGAAGCCTTAGAGCAAGGGAAAATCTCATCAGGGGATAATATCTTGATAGCAGGCTTTGGTGCGGGGTTAACATGGGGTGCTGGTCACATTAAATGGGGAGCTCGTACAAAAGCTCTAGGTCACTCAACGCGTACCTTACCAGAGAATACTCTAACAGCATTAGAGCTCATGCAGCATTCGATTGAACAATGCTTGGGGCGTTGATCGCAAACCATTAATTCTACGTATACAACAAAATTGAATCATAAAAATGGTTTTTGATAAGGTGTGTATATGCATTTAATGTGGTTTCGTCGCGATCTTAGGATCAATGATAATACAGCTTTAACAGAAGCTATTCGTACGAATGAACCTGTTATTGCTGTGTTTTTTGATTCCCCACAACAATGGCAACAACATGAATTAGCACCCATTCAAGCGGATTTAATCTATCGTCGTCTTGAGGAATTGAAACAAGAGCTGGCAGACAAATTCATTCCACTTCTCTTTATATCAGCGCCTCTTTATTCAGATATCCCCTCTGTTTTACAGACATTATGTAAAAGTCTGAATGTCCGTAAAGTATGGGCAAACAAGGACTATGAGCTTGATGAAACTCAGCGAGATGCGCAGGTCACACAGTCTTTAGCCAATGATGGCGTTGAGTGTGTTTTTTATCATGATAAATGCTTACTCCCACCTGAATCCGTAAAAAATAAATCAGGTACATTTTTTAAAGTATTTACTCCATTTAAAAATCAATATCTTAGCTTATTATCAGGGCTTGATGTGAATGTGAATATTCGCTCTAAAATTGATGTCGATAAACGCGCTCAACAAGCGATATATGATGATATTGTACATAATGAACAATACAGAGCGTTCTTAGGAGAGGGGAAATTCGGACTACAGTACCCTAGAACCGACAGTCAGCGCTATACGGTAAAGACGAGCGAGATTAAGCGTTTATTGACGGATTTTATTCAAAGTCGTGTTATTCATTATGATAGTCGTCGGGATTTTCCATCAGTAGATGGGACGAGTCAATTATCTCCTTACCTTGCGATTGGTGCGTTGAATGTTCGCCAATGCCTACGAGCATTACGCAATGGCAATATCAATGGCAAGATCAATATTAATGGCACAAGCGCTTGCGATAGTGAGGATTTTCATTTCAATACCCCCTTTGAAAGTACCGGAGGACAAATATGGCTCAGCGAGCTGATTTGGCGTGATTTTTATCAACACTTACAATATCACCAACCGACACTGTCAAAACGAAAAAGCTTTCACGATTGGGGATATTACCTCCAATGGGATCGCTCTCCTGAGATTCTTGAAAAATGGAAATCGGGTCAAACAGGTTACCCTATTGTTGACGCGGCGATGAGGCAGTTAAACCATACTGGTTGGATGCATAATCGTTTACGAATGGTCGTGGCTTCTTTTTTAGTCAAGGATTGCCTTATTGATTGGCGTAAGGGGGAGTCGTATTTTATGCAAACACTCATTGATGGCGACTATGCCGCTAACAATGGAGGCTGGCAGTGGTGTGCCTCGACAGGGTGTGACGGGCAGCCCTATTTTAGGATTTTTAATCCCACCTCACAATCTGAACGATTTGATGCTGAAGGGGAGTTTATTCGTCGCTGGGTGCCAGAGTTAGCGCCAGTACCCAATAAATACGTTCATACACCTTCTAAGTGGGTGGAGTTTGACAGTACCGGTTACCCATTACCTATTGTTGATCACGCAAAAATGAGGAAAGAAGCACTATTAAGGTATAAGCAAGCCAAAGATTTTCATTCGAAACAATGATATTCTGAACGCATCATAATTATTTCAGGTTAGGATGAATGAAGTTTCTGCACACCTCTGATTGGCACTTAGGGCGTCAATTTCATAATGTTTCTCTGCTCGGCGATCAAAGAATCGTCTTATCTCAAATTATTGATTATATCTCTGACCATGGCATTGATGCGTTGATTATTGCAGGGGACATTTATGATCGCTCGGTTCCACCCGCTTCTGCTATTGAGGTACTCAATGAGTTTGTTGAAGTGGTGTGCGGTCAATTAAATACGCCTATTATTATGATATCAGGGAATCATGATGGTGCAGAGCGGCTGAGCTTTGCCTCTCAACATATGAAATCGGCTGGCCTGCACATTATTGGGCGCTATCAAGATATGTTAACTCCCGTTATCCTGACTTCGACAACGGCAGGTGAGGTGGCCTTCTACGGTATGCCTTATCACGATCCTGAGCATATTCGTTCTCATTTTGGGGCTGATGTGAGTACTCATGATGAAGCACACCAATATGTCTGCCAAAAGATTTTGTCACATATCCACTCTTTAACGTTCGAGACTGACACTGATTCAACTTCAACTTCAACTTCAACATCAAGCTCAACTTCAGCCTCATTCAATCCATCCCTACCGCATAAGTCTGAATGCAAAAATGTACTGTTAAGTCATTGCTTTATTGATGGGGCAGAGGAGTCGGATTCAGAAAGACCGTTATCAATAGGGGGATCAGATCGAGTCAGCTATCAGCACTTTGAAGCCTTTGATTATGTTGCCCTTGGGCATTTACATCAAGCTCAACAACGCGGTAAAGAATACATTCGCTATTCTGGATCGATGATGAAATACAGTTTTTCAGAGCAGCACCACAAAAAAGGAATGACCCTTGTTGAGCTCGATCATGATGGTTTTGTTTCAGCTCAAGCGATCCCATTAGTGTCACCAAAAAA
The DNA here is from genome assembly GCA_028131545.1 of Vibrio sp. GTDB lineage: Bacteria > Pseudomonadota > Gammaproteobacteria > Enterobacterales > Vibrionaceae > Vibrio. The sequence goes on from JAOICL010000091.1 coordinate 3,520, forward strand.
TATGAGGGTGATTGAAGGGACAATGCAAGAAGTGCTAGATAATGGGAAGCAAGACAAACACCACTTAGATTATGTTCTAGTACGTTTGCTCGATACCCATGCCATTTTAGATCCTATGGAAAAGCTACGAGCCGTCTACCCCAATATTTTGCATTTAGAGAAGCCAGGTATGCTT
>JAOICL010000092.1 GCA_028131545.1 Vibrio sp.
TCACCGATAAAGGCAGCAACAACAAAAAGTAATGGATATTGTGGCATAACCAGCATGATATTCATGGCAGCGGTTAGAACATCATCAACACGCCCCCCAAAGTAACCAGCAGAGATACCAATAACCGTGGCTAGAAAACAAACCGTAATACCCGCGCCAAAGCCTACCGCTAAAGAAACACGAGCGCCATGGACTAATTGAGACCACACATCACGACCAACGCGAGTTGTTCCTAGCACATGATCCGCTTTCTTAGATAGAAGCATAGAACGGCGATCCGTTGCTAAGTTTTGTGCAACCCACCCATCTTTATCGGCGTTTGCTAATGTCACCACAAAGCCAGGATACTCATGTGGATTACCTGTGCGTTTATCCGGAGCATGTTTAGATAATAATGGCGCAAAGATAGCCATTAAAAGGAATAAAGAAACAATAGTTAGACCGGTAAGGGCCATTTTATTTCTGAAAATAAGTTGGAATAACAGTTTCATAATTATTTACCACCCTTACGTAGACGAGGATCAAGCATAACGTAAAGCATATCCGCTAAGAAGTTAAAGAACAGCATGAACAAAGTCATGATAAGTAACTGACCTTGTAGTACTTGGTAATCACGCGCATTGATTGCATTGAATAGAACAGAGCCTAAGCCAGGGTAGTTAAAGATGATTTCAATGATCAGCTGACCACCGATAGCCATACCTAGTGACATCGACAGTGCAGTAACACTTGGTAATAGAGCATTACGAGCGGCGTAGTTGAATACGACTCGATTTTCACTGAGGCCTTTCCCTTTCGCCATTGTGATGTAATCTTCTGCAAGCAGATTAATCATGTTGTTGCGCATGTTAACTAAGAAGCCGCCAATTTGAACGAGTGATGCACACACTAAAGGTAGGAATGCATGGTAGGCAACGTCTTTATAGAATGCCCAACTCGACCAATCTGGGAGATTTCCGGCTGTATAAGCGTAACCGGTTGGGAACCATTTTAAACCAATGGCGAACGTAAACATGGCGAGCATCGCGATGACAACTTGAGGTACGGCTTGTAGAATAAGCGTACCAGGAGTAATGAATGCATCATATTTACTACCGCGTTTCCAAGCAGCAAAAATACCTAAGATTGAGCCTAGAGAGAAAGAAATTACAACAGCAGTACCGGCTAAAAATAGAGACCATCCAAAAGCGCCGTGCAGTAGTGTATTAACTGAAAGAGGGTAGAACTGAATTGAGGTTCCTAGCTCCCATGAAAGTATATTTTTCATGTAATGAGCATACTGAACTAACCAACCACCATCGACGAAGCCTAATAGCTCCTTCATGGCTGCGATACGTTCAGGAGTAACTTGGACAGATGCGTTTGCAAACATCATGGTAACCGGATCACCCGGCATAGCACGAGGAATAATAAAATTAAGCGTCGCTGCAACAAGTAGGGCAGCAGCATAGAAGCCTAAGCGTCTTAAAAAATAACCCATAATATACACCTTTTATCACTATCTCTTCCGTGTTTGTATTTGCCTCTCTACCATGAGAGTTAAATGATGCAATACTAAGCTAGTGATATGTATTAGTTTTGTTAGAAGAATGTTAATGGAATACAACGTTAGAACTAAAACTGCGGCGATAATCGCCGCAGTTTTTATTTTTTACTTCTTAACTGGTTTTAGGTCCAGTACATGAAGTAGACGTTCTGGGATACCAGCCCACACATTTGGACGACCCTTAGGGTTCTTCTCGTTCCACCAACCAGTGAAGCGAGATGTGTTGTATTGGTAAGTGTAAGCGCCAGACATAACAGGGATCGTTACTTGGTCAGATGCAATGATTTTTTGAATACCATGTGCAATATCTAACTGCTCGTCACGATCAGCTGTTTTGTAGAAGCTGTTTAGAAGGCCATCAAGTTTGTCATTTTTGTAGAAGTGCATTGCGAAACGAGGCAGGCCATCACCATTTTGTAGAGATGAATGGTACGCACTGTTCCAGTAAGTGTATGGATCTGCACCGTGGAAGTAGTTTGTATATGCTACGTCGTAAGTGCCTTCTAGCATTGACTGGTTGTACACTGAGAAGTCAGGCGTACGAGCTTTTGCTTTAATGCCAACTTCAGCTAGCTGCTCAACAGCAAGTTGAACTGTGTTGTTAAAATCAGTCCAGCCATTTGGCGATTGAATTAACAGCTCAAAGGATTTACCAGTTGGAGTATCAACAAATCCATCTTTGTTTACATCTTTAAAGCCAGCTTTAGAAAGTAACTTTTTAGCGCCATCAACATTATAGGTGTTGAATTTTTGGAATTGCTTATGAGTACCTTCATCAGACCATGCTTCAAACGCGTAACCTAGGCCAGAAGCAAAATCATTTACAGTACCTGAACCATAGAAAGCGATATCAATAATAGTTTGACGGTCAAGAGCCATAGAGAATGCACGACGGAAGTCAACATTGGTCAGAGCTTCACCCTTCGCAGGATCTGGGTTTTTAAAGTTAACTACAAACGCCTGAGTACCTGATGGTGGGTTCCAGTAATGGTGGCTTTGATTTGCTGCTGCGTATGTACGATCGATATCTGGAATGAAAGAAGAGCTCCAATCCAGTTCGCTATTCACTACTTTACCTAGGAATTGGTCGTTATTAGCAATTTGAGGCATACGTAGACAATCAACGTCTAGGTTGTCTGCATCCCAGTATTGCTCGTTACGACATTGAATATATAGCTGAGAAGTAAATGTATCAATTTCTGTAAATGGACCAGTGCCTACCGGGTTTTCGTTAGTGAATGTTGCTGCATTTTTCACTTTAGACCAAACATGTTGAGGAACAACCGGTACTTTCACGATCTCATAAGGTGCATTTGAGTTTGCATCTTTTAAGTGGAACTTAACTTGATATTCGCCTAGCTTTTCAACTTTGCTTACCCAAGAGTTAATACCACTTTGATCTAGCTCTGGTTTGCCTTGAACTAATTTGAATGAGTACACAACGTCATCAGCAGTAAACTTCTCACCGTCAGACCATTTCACGCCTTCACGAAGATCGAAAGTCACGCTTAATAGGTCATCAGCCATTTTAAAATCTTCCGCTAAACGGAAAACCGGCTTGTTACCTTGCATTTCATTGAAAACAACTAATGGTTCATAAATGAAGTCAGTCGTTGTATGCAGGTTAGTTGCACCTAGATATGGGTTAAAGTTACGAACGAAAGTCGTAAATTCTTTAGGGTAGATAGTTAGTTCACTACGTTCTGCTGCAGCAGCGATAGAACTGAAACCGGTTGTTGCAGTTGCAATAATTGCTGTTGCTAGTGCAGTTTTTTTAATATTGGCAAGCATAGCTATTCCTTACTATTTGCTTTTTATTTCACTCAAAAAACGCCATCTTCATGATAAGCATTCACCAAGGACTACCTCATTGGTTTATTTACGTCCATCAGATAGGCAAACCTGAGTTCGTAGACCTTCGACAGTTATACCAAAGCATGTAAACCATAGTTTGATCAAATGTCGCAAACGTTAAAAACGTCAAAATTGTGTTTTTTGACGTTAAAATTAACGTGGTTAAAAAACTCGACAGCAGTTTGATATCTAATAAATAGAGCAATCAGTCTTATCCTTGACCCTTCTCTTTATTTGAGAAAGTAAGGGTATACTAACGCTAAACTATCGCCTATATATAGAT
>JAOICL010000093.1 GCA_028131545.1 Vibrio sp.
CCCAGAGTCGTCATTCCCATGAAAATGGGAATCTTGTTTGTGTTGGGTTAGGTGCTCGCTTTATGAGATTACCGCCTACGCGGCAATGACGGGATGGTGTTGGGTTAGGTGCTCGTTTTGTGAGATTACCGCCTTCGCGGTAATGACGGGGTAAGGTAGTTACTCCGATGCCCCAGAGTCGTCATTCCCATGAAAATGGGAATCTCGTTTGTATTGAGGTTAGCTACTCGCTTTGTGAGATTACCGCCTACGCGGTAATGACGGGATGGTGTTTGGGTTAGATGTTCGCTTTATGAGATTACCGCCTACGTGGTAATGGCGGGATGATGTTGGGTAATGACGAGCTAGAGATGAATAATTGCAATCATGAATATGAGAGTATTCAAGGAATAAGACGAAAATGAAACAACCGTGTGTTTATATTTTAACAAATAAAAGCCACACAGTGCTGTATATCGGAGTGACGAGTCAACTGCCTCAAAGAATATGGCAACACAAGAATAAAGTGGTTGATGGCTTTTCAAAGAGGTATCAGATCACTGAATTGGTTTGGTATGAAGTGCATGAAACAATGGAAAGTGCGATAACACGAGAAAAGCGCTTAAAGAAATGGAATCGAGAATGGAAGAATGCATTAATCGCTGAAATGAACCCAAAGTGGGTAGATAAATACAGTGAATTACTGATTTAAGCGCATAGGTTAATGTTATCTGAAATGTTTAACCTATTTTCTGATGACTGCTCGGGTATGCAATTTGGATTCATCCTCACTCCATAACTCATCAAGAAATTGTTCGAAATTGTCTGACGTTATTTGGCTGAGTTGGCAGGTGATTTGGTCATATAAATAAACAGTGCGATCAGTTCTTCCAATGGCGTTGCCTAGTTGTTCCTGCCACATGAACATCCCTCCAAAACTGTGGTACACATCTGAAATAATGACGGTGTAGTTTTCTATGAGATAGTGATTAAAAACATGGCTGACAAAGTCTTGGGTTGCTGCTTTATAGGCTGGGCGCATTCTGTTACGCCAAACTAAAGCTTGAGTCACTCCTTCGAGGTTTAGCGCTTCATCTTCAACATAAGTGACTTGACAGAAATACAATACCGCTTGGTCACTGTCTAATACTAGAGCAAGTTTAAAACCCTGTGGATTTTCATCATAACGCAAGAATCGACAACCAGTAGGGATAATTAATACATGATCATTGACCGCTTGGCCATTCTTTGTTGCGGCCTGATATTCTTGTAAATTACGAGACGGTTTCGCAAGAAAGGCAAAATCTTGCTTCATGTCTTTAGGGTTTGTGAATATCTGGGGCATAAGAATCGAACACTATGTTTTGGTTAATTAGTAGTCATAATATCTCTTATTATCCTGGCTCTCAAGTTAATAATCTAAGTGTTAACTTGAGAGCGCTGCACCGCCATTCCCATGTTCCCAGAGTCGTCATTCCCATGAACATGGGAATCTGTTTGTATTGGGGTTAGGTACTCGCTTTGTGAGATTGCTGCCTGCGCGGCAATGACGAGGTAGTGTTGGGGTTAGGTGCTCGCTTTGTGAGATTACCGCCTTCGCGGTAATGACGAGATAGTGTTGGGGTTAGGTGATCGCTTTGTGAGATTACCGCCTGTGCGGTAATGACGAAATTGGGGTGCTATGCCTTTAATGTCGTCATTCCCATGAAAATGGGAATCTCGTTTTCAGTGGATTCGATGTTACCCTTTATTCCACCGTGACCGCTTTGGCTAGGTTTCTAGGTTGATCGACATCAGTACCTTTAATCAGAGCGACATGATACGACAATAACTGCATCGCAACGGTGTAGTAAATCGGAGCAGTAATGTCGCTGACCTTTGGCATTGAAATGATCTTCATCGTGTCATCGCCTTCAAATCCAGCGCAATTATCGGCGAAGACATACAATAACCCACCTCGTGCTCGAACCTCTTCGATATTGGATTTCAGTTTCTCCAATAGTTCATTAGTTGGGGCAACCACCACCACTGGCATATCGGCATCAATCAGCGCAAGAGGGCCGTGTTTGAGCTCTCCAGCAGCGTAAGCCTCAGCGTGGATGTAAGAAATTTCCTTTAACTTCAACGAAGCTTCAATTGCGATAGGGTAGAATTCACCACGACCTAAGAACAGAGTGTGGTGCTTATCGGCAAAATCTTCGGCGAGATCTTCAATCTGTTTATCCAACGACAGCGCTTGTTCTATTTGTTGAGGAAGCTGGTGGAGTGCTTGGCAGATTTCAGCTTCAAAAGCGTCGCTCACATGGCCTTTCTTTTTGCCAAGAGCGGTCACTAAGATAAGTAAAGTGGCTAATTGAGTGGTAAAAGCTTTCGTTGAAGCGACACCGATTTCCGTTCCGGCGCGAGTCATAAAGGCGAAGTCAGATTCGCGCACTAACGAAGAACCCGGCACATTACAAATGGTCATAGCAGACATATACCCCTTTTCTTTTGCAAGGCGTAAGGCGGCCAGTGTATCGGCGGTTTCACCGGATTGAGATAGGGTTATTAAAAGGCTATTCGGCTTGGTAACAAATTTTCGATAGCGGAATTCCGAAGCAATTTCGACATCACAACTGATACCAGCAAGAGATTCAAACCAATATTTGGCAGTGAAACCGGCATTATAAGAGGTACCACAGGCGACAATTTGGATATGCTCAACTTTATCCAGCATATCGAGAGCGTCTTGTCCCATGCTATCAATATTGATGTTATCGCCAATGAGGCGACCTTCCATAGTGTTAATCAAGGCCGTCGGTTGCTCAAAAATTTCTTTCTGCATGTAATGGCGGAATTGGCCTTTGTCGGCAGAATCTTGTTCTCCGCTGGCTTCTTTGATATCACGTGTAACGTGATCGCCATTGATATCCACGATAGTGATGTCACGACGGGTGATCTCAGCGATATCACCTTCTTCAAGGTACATAAAACGTCGAGTTACATTTAATAAGGCGAGTTGATCAGAGGCTAAGAAGTTCTCACCTACGCCACAACCAATCACAATTGGGCTGCCTGAACGAGCTACAATGATACGAGTTGGGTCGGCTTTATCAAATACAGCTGTACCGTACGCACCTTCTAGCTGTTTTACGGCATTTTGAACGGCTTCTAATAGAGTCTTTGCCGAACGAGATTCCCATTCAACCAAGTGAGCAATGACCTCAGTATCGGTATCAGAAAGGAAGTGGTAACCACGTTCGGTTAAGGTTGATCGCAGTGTTTCGTGGTTTTCAATAATGCCGTTATGCACAACGGAGATGTTATTGGACAGGTGAGGGTGAGCATTACGTTCGGAAGGTTCACCATGGGTTGCCCATCGAGTATGCGCGATCCCGACACCGCCAGAGACAGGGTGTTGTTCGACAGCATTCGCCAGCTCTTGAACTTTCCCTAAGCGTCGTAAATGACGATGGTTCCCTTCAGTATCGACAACGGCCAACCCCGCTGAATCATAACCACGATATTCTAGGCGTTTTAAGCCTTCAACTAAGATCTCTGCGACATCACGCTGCGCTACTGCACCAACAATTCCACACATTACGATTTTCCTTAATTATCTCATGCCATTATGAGTATAAATGAGTTTTGAAGTGTGTCGCATTGTTTGATTATATTGTCGCATGAAGTGTGAAGTAGGCAGTGTTATTCCTGTGCTGCCAGT
>JAOICL010000094.1 GCA_028131545.1 Vibrio sp.
TTTCAGATGTACAGTCAAAAGCATATGAGACTCAAGGTTATATTCAAGTTGTATATTTGTTAGCAGAGGGTGCAGACCTTTCAGTTTACAATACACTGGATAGCAGGAGTGAAGTATTACACCCTGAGTTATTTGATAGCGTTATGCGTAATCGCTCAGAGGCATCAGAATTAAAACAACGCCTTTCCCGTTATCGAATAATTACTTTAGGTGGTAGTGATTATCAACAAGCATTAAAAAAAGTTGAAGAACTTAAGAATCATGGGTCAGTAGAAATCGCCTATGTAAATACTCCTGTACAACAGCCAGTATTGCTTGAATCTTCACAGACGGATAACGTACCAGAGTTGTTAAGCAATGATCTAACGCATCATCAATACTATTTGAAAGAATCGTATGATCAAACATCTTGGGGCAGCACCTCAGGTTATGGTGTGAATGCCTATTATGCTTGGGATATACCGGGGGGTACAGGAGAAAATGTACAAATAGTCAGCTTAGAAGGTAGTCGTTATTCAGTTTTACATGACGATTTACAATACCCATTCCTTCAAGTTTTTTCAGGTGGTGAACGATTTATTGAAAATGAGCATAATACCAACAGTGTTGGTATTATGACTGCAAAAAATAATGGATTTGGTGTTACTGGGATTTCGTATAATTCTCGTCAAGGTTGGGGGCGTTTCACTAACGTTGGTCAAACCATGATTACATTGGCTGAAACCCTTCCAAAAGGGAGTGTTATTCAATGTAGTATGGGATTTGGTGACGAAAGTGCAGAAGGTGTTCAAGCGAACTTTGATGCCATTCAATACCTGACACAAGAGAAAGGCATTCACTTTGTATTAAGTGCTGGTAATGATGGAAATAATTTTGATGATCCTAAATATGATGGTCGTTATGACAAGGATATTAGAGACTCGGGCTCCATTATGGTTGGTGCGGGTTCTCTAGAAAATCAAAGAATGGGGTTCTCTAACTATGGCAGCCGTATTGATGTATTTGCTCAAGGTGAATATGTTACGACAACGTCTGTGGAAGAAGAAACAGGGTATACCCGATACTATAATGGGACGTCATCAGCAGCGCCTATCGTAGCCGGTGCTGTTGCTGTTCTTCAGTCGATTATTGATGAATATAACCTAACGTATTCTACAGAGCAGGTTCGTGATATTTTAAGTCATACTGGTCGTGAAATTACTCAAAATGATGGCACATTATTAGGAACGCATCCCGACTTAAAAGCAGCTATTGAGTATATTCTGACGGATGCTGGTATTACACCTAATACAAGTTTAGTGATTAATGGAGAAAATGTCGTTAAGTGGTCTGATTCCGCAGAATTAACGGCTGAGTGGCAAGGTAGTGAAGCGGTGACTTACCAGTGGAGTCAAATTACGGGCGAGACGGTTCATGTTTCCCAAAATACTGAAGTGGGTTCGATTTCGATTCAAACGAATACGCTGAGTAACCAAACTCAAACATTATCATTTAAAGTTGATGCATTAAATGATACAAATGAGGTTGTTAGTTCAAATACGATCAATCTAGTTGTTAATGAGTTTATGGATATCACATGGGGTGGTAATAAAACGATTAGCTGGGGAGATATTGTTGAACTAATACCTAACATCTCCGGATTAGATTATTTTTATACGGTTAGAGAAGACAAAGAAGTAGATTATCAATCTTTAGAATCTCGTGAAGATACTTTGCAATTCATCACTTATCGAGAGCCAGATGCGCAAGGTCAATTACTCTCTATTGAGAATAAAGATCAACTAATCAAAGTTAGAGCTGTCGCAAGTGACCCTCAAAATGGCCTAGTGATTGATGAAGAGTATTTTGATATTCATGTTACACAAACTCCGATTTATTCAGAAATATCAGGAGATAAAACGGTATTGTGGGGTAATGACATACAATTAAATGCTCATTTTTCACACGCAGATATTGATCTGAGTGAGGCGAGCTACCGTTGGTTCGATGAAGAAGGAAATGAACTTTCTTCTAATCAATCAATAACAATGAGTACTTCTGACTTATCTAATATTACTCAAACGAAGACGTTGACAGCTGAGTTGAGACGTGTAGGTGATGTTATTTGGCAGGAAGAGGTTGAGGTAACTGTAGAGCAAGATACATCTTTTAGTCAGGTATCGTTGTCCGGTAATACGGTAGCTAACTGGGGTGAAGAGTTTGATTTATCAGCGTCTTTAGCACCAGAAAAGGAAGGTATGACTTATGAATGGAAGCAAATTTCAGGTAACCAAGACTTTACTATCCAAGCTACGGGCAGCGATGCGATTATTTTGACTAGCGACTTAGCCAATACGGACTATCGTGGAACGATTCAAGTGACAGTTTTTGATGCCAATGGGGAAGTTGAAGATACGTTAACTCAAGAGTTGAGCGTAAAAGCAGTCGATAATGGTCAACCAATGGAAATGCAAGTTACTGGGGATACCGTTACCACTTGGGGAAACTCTGCGAGTTTTACAGCGCAACTGCATAACTACCAAGGTGAAGTCGTTGCCTATTCATGGAACGTTGCTGATATTAATGGTAATAGTTTAAATGGTTTAGTAAACCCACAAAGTGATAACGAAGGAAATGTTACCATTGATACATCGGGTTTAGAAAATGTAAACCAAACGATTAAAATGGGTGTGGCTGCAATTGGTGAATTACCTGATGGTTCTATTGGACCAGTAATTATTCATTGGGAACCAGTACAAATTAATAAACTGGATACCTCGGGTGAAGCGAAGGTTGTGATTGATGGTGCAACGACCGTGAGTTGGGGAGAAGATGTCAACATTACTGCGTCTTTAGATAATGGTTACCCACTGGTGGCTTATATTTGGACCCAAGTCTCTGGCGAAGATGCGTTATATGACGGTTATTTTGATGGATCATTACACGTGAAAACGTCAAGTTTAACAAATAAAACGCAGCAATTAGGTTTTGAAGTGATTGCGCGCGATAAAGTATCAGGACAAGACATTACCAGTGAAATCATCATGATTACGGTTAATGAAACAGGCACAACCATTGACCCATCAGTGACTATCGCGGGTAACACGGCAGTCGATTGGGGTAACAGCACGACTCTAACAGCAACCGCTATGGATACAGGGGATGCAACGATTGAGTACCGTTGGACGCAAACCTCTGGTGAAACGGCAAATCTAACCGTGGATGCACAAACCGGCATAGTGGTTTTGGATTCATCGTCAATGACGAACGCAAACGCCACCATCGGCATGCAAGTGGATGTGATTGATACTGCAACGGGTGATGTTCTGGTAACAGAAACAACATCAGTGACAGTGAACAAGGTATCAACGGGCGGTGGTGATATTCCTGTATGGGTAGCTGGTCAAACGGATCCAGAAACGGGTGATATCTTTAGCCACAATGGTTCGTGTTGGGAAGCTCAAAATAACCCTGGCGCTTGGGAAGAACCACGTGAAGGTTGGTTCTGGACTGAAGTTGAGTGTCAATAATATTAACAATTAATTTTAATTAAAAATACCCCTGGTAGTTGGAGAATCAATTATCAGGGTTTTTTATAGATGATGCTCTCTTAAAAATGACACATCTGTGTAAAAGGATAGTCTTTCAATAAAGTTAATTATGCTTTCCTTTAACTTT
>JAOICL010000095.1 GCA_028131545.1 Vibrio sp.
ACCCAAACTTTCTCCCACAACACTGAAGCTGGTTGAGCTCGTGAACACCAATGCCCAGCGTTCATTCACTGCGCCGTCGTTCGTCATTTCGACGGGGTAGTTAATGGTATCGAACTTGGCCGTGGTATCGCTGCCATCGCGTTCGTCTTGCCAGTTCGGGTTTGCACTGTTCCACGTTTTTTGAGTAAAGAATGAATATTCACGCGCCCATTTATCACCGTGAATCGGGCATGAACACACAACCGTATCACCGGCACTGAAATCGTGGTAATTCGGGGTAAGCAAACCAATTAAACCGTTGGCTTGAACCTCTGAAATGGGCGTCATGTGCTCAACTCGATGCACTAAAGACAGCGGCGGAGTTAAGGCTTGGTCACTGTCGTCAACCAGACTGAATGAACCCGATAACGTGATCTTTCCACCAACGAGATCTATCGTGCGCTCACTGGCTTTTAACGACACGCCGTTACTGTCTATGACATCAGCAAAGGCCAAATAATCTCGGTCGGATTCCAACACTTGATTCGCGGCAGGGGTGCCGACGGCTTTATGTTGTGTATTGGCTATCAGTAACAAGTCTCCAGCGCGATAGATGGGTACGCGGCCATCGGGCGGTAATCGAATGGGATCAATGTTAATGACATTTTTATCGAGCGGTACAAGCTGCTCAACCACACAACTGTAGCTCAGTGATTGAGGCACAATGGTTAAGGTATTACTTGGGTTATTGGGATCGGGAATGTACGCAGTGACAAGGCCCGTATTGATATTCAAAGACCCTGCAAAATCCCCCGTCAAATTACCATCGGCATCGGCGCTGCCCACTAATCGTGTCCCGTCCATGGTAATCGCATTAATGATAAACCCATCTCGTGCAACGGGGGCATTCGCGGTACTAAAGACAATCGAGCTCGTCGCGCTCAGCGCCGCTGACGTTGCCATGTGCTCCAGAGTTAAATCACCCGATATCCACTGCGCAAAGAAAGCTTGATGAGTGTCATAGTCGATGGTACCCACTTGCGTTCCCGCCCCTGTTTGCGAGCTAAGGTTCGCCACTAATACCCCGTTTCTATCGACAATGGTTGTATTGCCTGCCCGAAGCCGAACGCTACCAGGCACGATCGGCTGAGCTTGCAAAGTATCAAAATCGACGGTCATAACCCCAACTGGAAAGGTTTCGCTTTTTTCAACCCCAGTGACACCTTGCTCTTGGTAATAAATCGTTAAGCTTTGCGGTGCCAGTTCTTCTGTTGACGCAACCAAGCTTTGGGATAAATACGCTTCTTTTAACCAGAGCAAGGTATGGAACTCTTGAGATAAATGCACGCTGTTATAATTCGCGAGCGGATTAATCACAAGCAGTTTACTCGCATAATCAATCGTGCCATTCAATGTACCGGCACTGAGTGTGCCATCACCATTATCAGACCAATCGCGAGACAAGGTTAATGATTGCCTTGGCAAGATTTGAGTGTTCGAAGCTTTATCATGATATTGATACGTGGATAGTTGAGTATTGATAGAACCTGGCGCAGGGGTTTTATTCAAGGTCACATTAATCGTACTTTCTGCCCCAGACAACACCACGGTTTGAATTTCAGAGGTGTTTTTCTTGTAATCCACTTGTACTTGAGAATTAGAATCTGGCTGATCATCATTGAGCAGTAATCGAACTTCTCCAACCCCATTGCTGTTTTGATACGCAATATACCCGACTAGGCTATCATCCCCTTTTCTCAATTCTCCTTTGCTGTTATCCGTTGCGGTATGTGCTTGCCCGCCACTTAACCAAGTTACATTAGCACTGCCCACTTCGATGGGTTCGGCTAGTTCGTATTCAAAAGTCGAATGAGCGGTTAACGTTTTATTGCTGGTTGAAATGACATTGAGTGCTTCATCGCTTGCCCATGTTAAATAACGTGACTTGCAAAGCCAGACTTGATGAATCAATGCGCCCACTTGCATCGCCTTCAATATTGCCCGCCCCGTTAACTTTGGCGTAATACGTATGACCTAAGACTCGATACTGAATTTTAATGCTTTCAAAACGTGGGTTCGCATCAAAGAGATCAAAAATATAACTGGTACGCTGATTCGCACTATCAACGACTAACCCTGCATTACTGATCTGGCTCGATACTAAGCAAGCGGGTTGGCCGTAGGACTTCCCTGCATAGCTCGAATTTGTGCCGACCCCTGATTTACGAATGCCGGTATACACATTCGAGCTGTAATCCAAAGTAAAGCTTTCCCATTCGCCACCGCCGCTCGATATAAACACGCCATCGCCTCGGTCGGTGTAAGTATTTCCTTCAATGACTATTCTTGCGCCCTTAGCAATGACTGTCTGAGAATAGCATTGGTAAACTAGGCTGAGGCCTTGGCGATACAGTGTGACGTTCAGTTCTTTTTCTTCATCAGTAATGGCCGTTCGAAATGACTGCGCTTCATAGGGTTCTTGCCCAATTAACGGTTCGGTGCGTTTTGAGGCAGGGGCCAATGATAAAAAGGGATTATCCACTTTTAAAAAACTGCTGCCTGAACCTAATGGTGCTTCTAACGATTTGACTCCGTAATACTTAACCCCTGAGCTCGGACGCGAAGTGTATACCTCGGCTCCGCTGTGTGAAAAGTTCAGTGTTGGTATTCCTCCAGTAAAATCGCTTTCTAATGGGTTAAATAGATCCAATGCGATACGACGTAAACGCACAATGCTATTTTGTTCACTCACATCGCGAATCTCGGTACTCACTGAGCGGATTCGAACTGCTTGTTCAATGTTACCTTCAACTAAAAATAACACATCACTGGCAGCCGGTATCTCTTCAGCAAGGGGTTGAAAAAGTATCACGGTTTGTTGATGTTGAAGATGATCGCCCCACATCTGAGCCAACGTTTTGGTTGATTTCACCTGGTAACTTTCAACAAAGTTTTTTAAATCTCGCTGGGTATCGCTGTCGCTTTTTGTATCGACCATTAAGACGTTAATATTGGGATCCGCAGCATCTTGAATAATCGCACTGTGAGCGCCGTAGTAAGTACTGGTATCGAACGTTTGTGGGCCGCCAAATACTTTTTTGGCACTAAACTCACCGAAGGCTTGATCGATACGGTCGATGGGTGGAAAAAGGGCGTTAATTTCTCCACTTTTAATTTCTCGCCCTGTGGCGCGGCCACCCCCATCGTCGGTATCGGTTAATCGTTCAGACTCCAGTAATTTAATATCTTGATTCGTGATTGCCATGGTATGTTTTCCCTTCTCGCATGGATAAGATTCTCGCACGTAGAAAAAAGGTGGGCGCATGGGCCCACCTTTTCGTGCTGGTTTAAGTTCTGTCACACAGGTTCTATGTTGTGTCACATCGTGCGATCAGACCGTAATCAGTTTCACCGTATTAAGCTCAAAACGAATGACGTCACTGCCTTCTTCTTCGGTATCTTCACGTAGCCAAAGGCTTTTGGCGTCAATCACTGGAGGTTGAGCATAGCGAAACATCACTTGCTCTGTGACTTCCCCCCGCACCATAGTGAAAGGCTGCCCCGTTTCGGCAAGGGCTTGGAGTTGATTAAGATCGCCCTGCGTTAGCCAACATGAACTATCACCCACTAAGGTGATTGGTCTTCCTTTTGTTACCGCGCCCATT
>JAOICL010000096.1 GCA_028131545.1 Vibrio sp.
TTATACCATCCTTTTTTAAGAGTAAGGCTAAGTGTTCGATAGGATGAAAGACAAATCAATATAAATCAATCAGATAGTGTGTTTTTATAAATGATGCATTAATACGATCATCCATGATTTGATATTAAGTGTCACTATTAGAAAGAAGAAGTACGGTAAGATAGAGTCAACGAAAAGGAATGTTTTAAGTAAGGAAACGATATGACTGGTAAAACAACACACACTCAACTTATTCAAGAAGCACAATTAGTTGATGTTATCTCAAATGCTATCCAATACCAGAATTTATCTCTCGTTGAGCTGCGTGAGTTGTTAAGTTATGCCATTGATGGGCAAAAGCAAGCTCAGCTTATTATCATGAAAGCTTTTGGCAGAATGGTAGTAAATCAAGCAGCCAATTATTTAGGCCAAACAGTCAACATGAAAGCCATTCTAGCATCAGGACATCAGGCGATTTTAGATGCGATTCAATTCATGGCAGATATTTATTCAACGGACTTAAACGACTTTAAAGCGATTGCAAAAGGTAAAATCAAATTAGCTATAAAATCTCAAGTTAAAGGCTTTCAAAGTTCCTATAAAGCGGCTTAGTACGTTCATTATACCGAACACCTTAAAGACGCTCCTTGTTAGAATCGATTAGCCCTGATTTATTCAGGGCTTTTTTACACCTTGATACTACATAAAAGAATGATATTAAAAAGAAATTAATATGTTCAACGATGAAGTATCAAGGTAAATTAAAACTATGAGTTGATACCTTCTGAAAGGCTCAGTACATAGTCTAATTCTATGTCTAAATATTGAATAGCCGTGTCTGTATAGAAAGACTTAGGTATTTTTGAGATATTGGATATGTGCTTCCATCTCACTGCCAATTTCTTTGCGCATATTCATTAAGCGAATAGCAGAATTTCTGAGTTCAATATCTTCTTCAGAAGAGGGTATCCACTCAGGCACTTTTGACGGCGTACCACTTTCATCGACCGCAACCATAATGACGATACAGTGTGTGGTTAAGCGATTTTCAAGAAACTTGGGATCGCTGGCTTGTACATCTATGGCAATATGCATGGATGTGGAGCCCGTATAAATGACCTGTGCATTCACTTCGACTAAGTTACCAACATGAATGGGTGAAACAAATCGTATCCCACCAGCATAGACAGTGACACAATATTTAGCACTCCACCCTGCCGCACAAGCGTAGGCTCCAAGGTCAATCCATTTCATTACCGCACCACCGTGAACTTTACCTCCGAAATTCACATCAGCAGGCTCTGCTAAAAATCGTAGGGTTGTACTTCGGTTCTCATTATTCATGGAATTACCTTATTGTGCTTCGTTTAGAAAATTATCAAGGTGCGTTAGCATCTCTTCATAGTGTGGATTGTATGACAATCTGGCATAATTTTTATTCTCTTCAGAATAACCGTAATGGCCATACCAACGTTGGGAATCATTTAAACAGTCTTGTTCGGCATTGTCTGCCTTAGTTTCATCTTCACCTTGCCCATTTCTACAGTAAATGATACTTCCTTCTTTTCCTAGAATAGGGTCATCTGGAGAAATTAAGACTGCCACATGAGAGCCATTAGAAATGTGCTCATCGGGTAAATGCATGGTTTGCTGAATAACATGCTGACCTTGAGGAGGAGTCTCTCCTTGCCAAATCAGCGAGTTATATTTATTGGTCATTGCATTAGTGAAATAAAAGGCAGCGGTTTGAGCTTTTACCGTGTTGTCCGTTTCAGCGGAAACAGCAAAGACCGGGCGTGAAAATCCGTTGTCATTGAGGTCTTGTTGTACTTTTTCAGCGGTTGCGTAGTAAACCGCTACGCCATTCATTGCAAGGGAGTTATAGCGTGTTGGGTTATCTTCGGGAGATTTCTCTGCCCAATCGACGGCGTACTTCGCGATACTTGCGTATTTTGCTGCGGATGATTGAGGTTCAAAAGCGGGAGAAAATAGAAGTAATCCTTTGATTTTTGGATCGCTGATGGCTTCTGAGGTAACTAAATTGGCCCCTGTAGAAAAACCACCTAACCAGACTTCACCATCAACGTCTTGTTGAAGTAGTTGGGAATGATGTTGAACAACCCCTTGCCAGTCTTCTAATGATGGCAGCATTAAATCTGCCGCTTTGGATCCATGACCAGGAAGTAAAATCGTACGAACCAGATACCCTTGTTGACTTAAGTGCCTTGCGATACTGTGAAAAAAGTAAGGAGAATCACTTAATCCATGTACCAGTAATATTCCTTTACCATTGCCAATGAGAGGGCGGTACTCTGTTGGGAGAATATTGCGGAGCTCTTTTTCGGAATTATTCGTTACAAAGACACGGTTTTTCTCTAACCATTGCCGTGTTTCTTTCGTGTATTCATCGAAACTGGGTTGAGTGTAAGAAGGGAGAGCTGGGGACGCGATATAAGCTAAATTATCTTCTTGTTTTGACGCACTACAACCCAATAAGAGGGCAGTAGACGTTGTTGCCAGTAATAACATTGACCTTAATTTGTAAGGCCGGGTGAATAAAGGCATAGAATACCCATTAATATTTAATGATTAATGGGTATTAATATAGTAGAAATTATCGACTTACGGGTTTATGAAGTACAACTGTATTTTGAATACTCTCGATTCCTGGAAAAGCTTCGATTTCATCAGCAATAAAATGTATCGCTTCTAAGTCAGGCGCTTCGATAAGGACGATTAAGTCGTAACCGCCGCCAACAACACTGGTTGAGCGTACTTCCGGAATTTCTTTTAAAGCATCGGTTACTTCGGTTTTTTTACCCTTGGTACAACGAATCAATAGGTAGCTAGAGGTCATTTCAGCATGACCCTTATCAAAACGTATTTGCGCTGTGTAGCCTTTAATGATGCCCGTTTTTTCTAAACGATTCATTCTTTCAGCAACCGCTGTACGAGATAAACCAATACGTCGTGCTAAATTGGCAATAGACGCTCTACCATCAGTCAGTAAGTTTGAGATGATACGGCGATCAAGTTGATCTAAATCTTGCATTGTAATATTAGACATGGGTATTCCTAACGTTGACGTTGTTATGTTTTAAAAACTGACGAGCGTGTATTTTTATTATATTCATCAGTTTTCGTTACCGTTTATCCCCTTTTTATTCGTTGAATTAAAGGGGATGTATCTTATTTTTTACGGTGTTATTTTGTGTATTTAACCAGTTTTGGCAGTCTGAAACTGTACAGTTCAGCTAGAGTAAACGGGTTTTTCTGTGTTAATGGAGTGATACGTAGACGTAAATCACGACCCGATACGGTAATAGCACTTTCAAAGCTACCATTATGTTGATTCGTTAGTTGCGAATCACCAATTAAGCGATAAATTGCCCATTGTCCATTTTCTGATAAGACATGATGTTTACCTTCATCAGTCACATCTTGTAATGTAATTCGTACGTTATAGTCACCACCTCGTGGTGGCCATTGCATATCTTTGGTGATGCTCGGGCCATGGAAGTACTGCATACTGTTATCCGCAACTTTTATGGTTGCACGTATTGCACTGGAATCAAGATCCAATACCGTCGCGCTAAAAGGAAGAGAAACTCGATTTGTACTCTTATTA
>JAOICL010000097.1 GCA_028131545.1 Vibrio sp.
GGGGAATAAGATTGGTTTTTATGAGTAAAAATTGAGATGTTACAATGTGTTACTGAATGTTACTAAAATAATTCGGTTCTTTAACACATCCCTTTCTTGTATGAATCGGGCTTGTAGCTCGCCCAAGGCGTTGAAGCTGACTGAAGGTGACAGCCAACGCCTTTAGGGATCGACGCCAGCACATGCACATATTGATATTCACCAATCAATATTGTAAATCACCTTTCCTTCATCGAGTGACTTGATTTCTTTATCTCGGGTATTAAATGTTTGCCTCATTATGTCAATTTGAGTCATATTTTTCTCTGTCATGACTTGATTCATCTCTAATTTATCTAACGTTAGTGTTAATGATTCAATCCTAGCGATGGTTCTATCTTCTGCATCAATAAATTTGAGCATCTGCTCATTCAAGCATGATTTAGCCTCTATGCTTTGTTCTTCTTTAATCTGTATTTCTAAGGCTATTCGAGCCTTTATAACAGACACCAGCCTAGAACGGCACACTATTAACTCATCACTCAAGCTAATCACACTTCGTGCAATATCAACATCATCGTCATTCAGTAGTTGCGCATAACCACCATGCTTTCTGCTGACCATATTACCTTTTTTAAACGAGTTCGTATTTTTCTTTTGAGGTTGTTTTTTCACATTTTGCCGTTTCGTTTTCAGCGGTACAGAGCACTCTACTTTGATGTCACTGACTCGAATGTACTTTCTAGCAACTTGATAATCGATTGAATGCTCTTTACACCAGTTTGATAATGATATTTGGGTTTGTGAATAAGCTCGTTTAAATATTTCTCTTTGTTGATCCCAGTCCATAGTTATATTCCTCCAAGCATTGTTTCTTCCTCACCTCTTTCATTAGTGTAGGGAGATAGAGAGGTGAGGTATTGTTCATTCTGATCTACAGCTCAAGTTTTCCCCATCAATTATGACTTTTCCTTTATCGACTAAGCCGATTAACGCCCTTGAAAAGTTTTTAGATGGATGACCTAACGCTTTGAAGTCATCACGAATAACACTTCGGCTTGTTGGCTCCCCTTTCGATATTCTACTCCTAATAATGTCCCAAATAGCAACTTGCAGTTTTGAGGTGACACCAGTGCTGGTATTACTACTTTCCGTACCATCAAAAGGACGCCCTTTTTCATTCACCACTAAAGAGACTTTCGCATTCCCATTTTGATCTTGAAATACGAACTGAGATTCTAAATAAAACTGTCTTTTAGATGGAGGCTCGTCATCTTTCATCTTTTCACAGGAAAGTATTAAGTTCGGATCATCACTTTCATTCACTCCTTTTGTGACTTTGTATTCAAAGTCACAAGCGGCTCTCAACGCTGAGCTGCCCCTTGCTGCATTATTTTCATTCTTACCACTGTGATGGACAACTAATACGGTTGCTCCTGTCCTCGCTTTCAAAATATCGCAACCTGATACGAATAAATTCATATCTTTAGTACTATTTTCATCTGCGCCATTAAAACAACGTGCCAGTGTGTCAAAAATAATTAACTCTATTTTCGTTTTTTGAGTGTGTTCAATATGATTAATGGTTTCTATCATCATATTAAGTGAAGCAAAGTTAGCGATATGAATCGGCTCATTCACGACAAAGAAGTTCTCGAGTGACTTGCCTTCGTTTTTCGCTTTTTCCCAAGCCTTTACTCGTCTTGGTGCGCCAATTCCTCCCTCTGCAACAACATAAAGAACACCAGCTTGCCTAACACGCCTCTCATCCCAATCCGTTCCTGTTGAAATATGAGCGGCTAATCCCATCACTAAAAAAGATTTAAATGACCCACTGGGGCCATAAATGACCCCGAAAGACTTTGAAGGCAACAAACCATCGATAAGATAATCAATTTCATTATTGTATCCAGCGGTGCCAAAGCACCACTGGTATCTAGGTTGAGTGGATAAAGCGCTACAACTTACCATTGTGCGCTCCTTTTGATACTCGATTTTGTATAAGCATCACAAAGTTCTTGGAACGTCATATAGCGGCCATTCCAATTTTCCTTCATTGGTAAATCTAAATCAAGATATTGTTGAAAGAGCTCTTTTAGCCCTCGGATAGAAAGTAAAAGGCGTGGTGAAAAGCTCACAAACCAAAAGCCCCTCTGTCCTTCTATATCATCACCTTCTTTGAATTTGCTTACCACATCACGAGTAGGAGTAACTACACCACTTTTATTATCTTTTAAAATCCGAGTCTCACATAATCGTTGTTGTATTCTTTGCGTATCAACCCCGTCTAATAAACAAGCAATATCCATTAAAGGAAACGTTTTTATAGTCATTCGATCACCTTACTTCGTCTGAGTTTGAACATTAGATTCAATGAATATTTGAAGGTCTAACTGCCTATAAAAAACCTTACGACCAATTTTTACGAAGGGAAGTTGATAACGACCTGTGGATGCCCAAACAGCAAGTGTACCTTCTGTAACACCAAGGTACTCTGCTGCTTGTTTTCTAGTATGGAGCTGGTTCATCATAATTATCTCTCTTTCTTGGTTTTTAATAGAGATAACTATGCCCTGTAAGACTTAGATAAAAAATACGAAAGATATCTACGGTACTTTTTTATTATAAAAAAACACAATCACACTGTTACGAAGCTGATAATGAACCTTTCTTTCTCATTTTTGTTATCCAACCAGCAAGTGTACTTATAGGAAATTCTCCTTCTTGACCAAAGAAAAGAGGTACTTTCTCTTTTAGATGTAACTCGATATTTTGTCTTAATTGCTCTCTACTTACCTTTTCCTTTGTACCCTTCAGGAATATGTACTGCTTTATTTGCTTTTCTATAAACGCTCGATAAGGTACATACTTGGTTCCAAAACCCGATGTTTGTCTTTGCTTCCGAGTTTTTCTTGCAGATAAAAAGTTATGTTTTGTATATGATGCGATTAAATCCCCATAAAATACAGCTACACGCCCATAGTGGTAGTAAGCCGTACTATCATGTTTACTCAAAATCGCCGACGCTAGTTTCTTTTCTTCATAAAGTACTCGCTGCATAATAGATATAATTTCATCATGATCACCCCAAACGGTTTGCAGATAAGTTAATATTGGGACTTGCCCCTCTCTTACCTCTATATAGTTCTTGCCAGACACTACCGGAATATCATAAGAAGATAATATAGAGAGGTAACCATTCAAACGGTGCTTAAATGTAATGGATAAGCGCCCTCCTTGTTCTAGTATTTGGTTGTAATGCCTAAAACTGGCCTCACTTTCTTCTGGTACACCAATAAGTGGATTTATATGACTAATTAGAGGCATACCGCTAAATTTTAGTTTGTCCTTCATTACACACTACACTCCATGTATTATTCGGCACCACCATGGCACCACCAGAACGCAAAAACCCCGATAACTCATTGAATTATCGGGGTTTTCTTTAATAAATGGCACGCCTATCAGGATCCAACCCATAGAGTAACATGGCTTTGGGATCGTCATTCCATAATGGTTTATCCCCCGCCACTACCCAGCGATAGAGTTGGGATGACTCA
>JAOICL010000098.1 GCA_028131545.1 Vibrio sp.
CACCATGCTAGGCAGTGTCTTTGATGAAGTATCAGCCCTATTCCCAGATGAATACTTCCACATTGGTGGTGATGAGCCTAATTACAAACAGTGGAAAGACAACCCAAAAATTCAAACTACTTAAATAGACAACAAGCTTGATGGAGAAAGAGGCCTACAGTCTTACTTAAATACAAAAGTAGAAAAGATGCTGGCTGAACGCGGCAAGAAAATGACCGGTTGGGATGAAATTTGGCATAAAGACCTTCCAAATTCTATCGTGATTCAAAGTTGGCGCGGCCACGACAGTATTGGTCGTGCAGCTAAAGAAGGATACGCTGGTATTCTATCAACGGGTTATTACTTTGACCAAGCTCAACCAAGCAGCTACCACTACCGTAACGACCCAATGCCAAAAGGCCTAACGGTTGATGACGAGCTTCATAGTGGTGAGCGTTTTGCGACTTACCAATGGGTAAAACCGCGTAAGAAAGGGGGACCACGTAAAGGTAACCTAACCATCATCACGGCAAAAGATGGTTCTCATCGTGCATTCACTGACTACAATGGTAAGTCTCGTGCTGAAGTCACGATCTTAGAATACAAAGAAGGCGAACTCTTCAGAGGTCACTTTGATAACTTTATGTCGTACACAGAATTCAACTATGAATTCGACAATGGAAAACTAAGTGACAGCAGTTACCAAATTGTAGGTAATGTTCGCTGGCCAGCAACAGGTGAACTTGTTGCATCATCACAAAAAGGCGATAAGATTCCTGAGCCAAACGGCGGTTATCCTGTTGCTTTAAATAAAGATGAAGAGTCTCTGATCTTAGGTGGTGAAATTACTATTTGGGCTGAAAACATCGATTCAACCACCATGGAACAGCGTTTATGGCCTCGTAGTTTTGTTGCTGCTGAGCGCTTCTGGTCAAATGAAAGCTTAACGGATGAAGCCAGCATGTATGACCGTTTATCGGTCATGGATACGTGGAGCGAAATCTCATTAGGTCTGCGTCACAACGCCGATCAATTAATGATGCTTAAGCGCCTTGCTAATGGTCACAATGTCATGCCATTAGTAACATTGTCAGAATACACAGAGCCTGCACAATATTATGCTCGTCACTGGGAAAAGTGGGTTTCAACACCGAACAAAGGCGATTTATACAATCAATATGAGCGACTGAACCGCTTTGCCGATGCTCTTGATGTTGAAAGCATGTCTGTTTACGAAATGAATAAGCTGGCTGAAAAAGGGGTTCAAGGCCATCAAGCTGCATTAAGAACGCTTCATCAACATTACCAAACGGCTAAGATTGCTGCGATTCAATCGGAAGCTATTTTCGCTAGTAACGTCGCGTCTATCGACACCGTTGTCGTAGCAGAAAAAACAAAAGAAGTGGCGGATCTTGGTCATCTACTGATTGATAAATTAGCGAAAGGTGAAAAGCTTTCCGCAAAAGAAAAGGCTGAGTACAAAAAGGCGATTTCTGCCAACGCACAGATAGTCGATGAAACTATCATTGCGATTATCAAGCCAACAGAAATCCTTTATCGCGCATTAGCGAAGTAGAGGTCATTTAGCCGTATCTCTGTCTACATTACAGAGGTATGGCTTTGTGAACAATGACATTAAAAACCGCACAATGGATTCGTTCATTGTGCGATTTTTGCATAAGCGACACAACTTACTGCCCTGCTGCCATTATCTTTATACATACGTTATATCGTGTTCAATGAAATCTTCTTCACTGAACCATTTTACGACACCGACATACCCTTTTTCTTTTAGTTGGCTATCTATTTGCGCAGCAAATCGTGTCATCATTTTGAACCAATCACCATCACGATCCAAGCCCACCAGCAATTCACCCACCATTAATTGAGCTTCAGCATCTAACTGTAAATTGATATGAAACATAGTCTATGTTATTTCCTATTTTATGAGTCGAAGGTGTGCCTAAGAAACCTGAATATTGCATGGAAAGCGTAGATTGGATTATGTAAATGATATAAACGAATGATGCATAAAGGGAAACATCGAAGTGTGTTACCCATAGTCAACTAAAAAGAACACTTAGTCAGAATACCAACACCTAAATCATGGGACATAACGATAAAGTGGCATCAACATCGAGCACAGCGAGAGTGCCACGCATTGTGTTCCCATGAATGATCGTGTTCCCATGTATTATTGTATAGGCTACGCGACACACCATTTATTATCTTGCTCTTCTAAGTATAACTTTGCCATTGTTGATTCAATTTCTGAATCTGAAAGCATATTGAGTAACAATCCAATTTGGCTATCATCATCGTTAAGCTCAGCATACAACGCCCGAAGAGTCACATCTGCTGTTCTTGGGATTAAAGATTGCCCTTTCTCCCAACGCGCTACTGTTTGAGTATCTACACCCAATAAATTACCCAGTGCTTTTTGTGACATATTGAGTTCAATACGGATAAATTTAAACTCTTGATGAGAAATGGGTCTTACCTGAGATACTATGTTTCGACCAATAAGAGCATGTAACTCATAAAGATGGTCGATACTAACAAACTCTTCACCTTCAACTTTATTTATAGTGAATCCATTTGTTAAATAAACATACGGTAGACCACATTCTTTATAGTGATACATATCAGCCTCTTTACTTAACTATAACCGTAACAACAAATGCAGATGGATCGCTTTCATGTCTCTTCAAAGAAATAACGACTTCTACGATTTCACCAGCGGCTATACCTTGGAGATTACACTTCCAGTCTCCCCTAGGTGTTTGATGAGGTGCTTCCGTTATTCGACTATGCTTATTACTAAGCACTTGAAATATTTGCATTCGAGTAACACCGCGTTGTTCCATACGTTCTCGCGCATGAGCACCAATGTAGACTCTCGATGTATGATTATTAGCCAGTTCATTGATGAGCCTCTTTGCTGATGCTGAGGTTAACGGGAATTCATCTATCCCTTCAAGTCTGTGATCTGACATAATTACACCTATCAATTTGATAGGTGTAATTATGTTCGAGAAAAGGGAAAAACGCAAGATTTAATGAATAGCCCTAACGGTTTAAGTAAACAGCCAAAATTTCAGGCTTATCGTTTGTTATGTGAGAATTTTACTACCACGCTCCAGCACCCAACAACGCTCGTTTTTGGTGTAGCCAATTTGTCCATAATAGTCATTGACTGCCGGCGCAGCGATTAAAAACAGTTTACATGTAGGCTCTATTTGAGCTTGAGTTTGAACTTGTAATTGCTTACCTATTCCAGACCTTTGATATGCCTCATCAACCGCTAGGTCAGACAGATAGCAACAATAATGAAAATCCGTAATAGAACGAGAAATACCAACTAGTTTAGGTCCATCCCAAGCAGTAATTATAAGATTACTATTGTTCAACATACCATTGATACATTTGATATTTTCTATCGGCCTACGTGATCCTAACGTCGATCGCTTAAGTAAAC
>JAOICL010000099.1 GCA_028131545.1 Vibrio sp.
GATCCTATGGTCGGCCTATATGCCGCTTTTATTGTTGGTCTTATTACCTCAATCTTTGGTGGTCGCCCAGGAATGATCTCTGGTGCTACTGGTGCGATGGCAGTTGTC
This sequence comes from Vibrio sp., assembly GCA_028131545.1. Taxonomy (GTDB): domain Bacteria; phylum Pseudomonadota; class Gammaproteobacteria; order Enterobacterales; family Vibrionaceae; genus Vibrio. The sequence goes on from JAOICL010000099.1 coordinate 109, forward strand.
ATGGTTAGCCTTGTTGTTGAGCATGGTGTTCAATATTTATTTGCAGCGGTGCTATTAGCTGGATTGATACAGATTACAGCCGGTATATTTAAACTCGGAAAATTCATCCGAATTGTCCCCCACCCGGTTATGATTGGTTTTGTTAATGGTCTTGCGATTGTTATTTTTCTGGCTCAAGTTGGCCAATTCCAACTTCCTGGTGTTAATGGCACAATGGAATGGCTACCACAAGGCCAGCTGTTCTTAATGCTCGCACTAGTTGCATTAACAATGGGTATCATCCACTTCCTACCAAAGCTGACGACCTCTGTTCCTTCATCTCTTGTAGCCATCGTCGGTGTGACCCTACTCGTTCAGCTCTTTGACTTAGAGACACGCACTGTCGTTGATTTTCTTCGTAGTATGTCGGGTAATGATCAAGCGACATTGGAAGGTACCTTACCAAGCTTTGCTATCCCAGCGGTTCCTTTTTCATGGGAAACATTGCAAATCATTTTACCTTACGCGATTATTTTAGCTTCTGTTGGTCTGATCGAGTCATTACTTACATTAACCGTTTTAGATGAAATGACGAATACACGTGGTCAATCTAACCGTGAATGTGTTGGACAAGGCCTAGCAAACGTATCATGTTCTTTCTTCGGAGCCATGGGTGGTTGTGCGATGATTGGACAATCAATGATCAATGTTAACTCTGGTGGTCGTGGCAGGTTATCAGGTATTGTTGCAGCGGTTATGCTACTCATTTTCATCCTATTTACTTCTTCATGGATTGAAATGATTCCTCTGGCTGCACTAGTCGGTGTTATGTTTATGGTTGTGATTGGCACATTTGAATGGGCTACCTTTAAACTGGCTAAACGTGTACCTAAAAAAGATTTCTTCGTTATTCTATTGGTTACCGTAGTTACTGTACTCTTTGATCTAGCGATTGCTGTCTTTATTGGTGTAATTGTTTCAGCGTTAATGTTTGCTTGGAACCACGCAAAACATACGACTGCAAGCACAGTTATCAACCAGAAAGGTTCAAAGGAATACCACATTCATGGTCCACTTTTCTTTGGTTCGGCTGCTAGCTTCCTTGAGCTATTTGATGCAGATAATGATCCTGATGACATTATTATCGACTTCGCTAATTCACGTGTATCTGATCATTCCGCTATCGAAGCCATTGAAACGATTGCAGAACGTTATGCTGTTATGAATAAAACTCTGCATTTAAGGCATTTGAGCCCAGACTGTAAAACATTACTGCATAAAGCAGGAAGCCTGATTGAGTCTAACGATAAAGAAGATCCTAGTTATAAAGTAATGACTGATTCTTTAGCTTAAATCGATTCAACTGGTATTATCTAGGCGCACATTCCTAAATGAATGTGCGCCTTTTTTATAGATTAACCATTTTCTAGCAAGATGTTAACAAGAGTCATTATTCAGCGAGTTATAATTGGATAATGTCAACCATGGCTTTGTAAACATCGCTGATAAAAGAGTTTTTCTATGCCTCTAAATTTCCACAAACTCAATTCTCGCCCTCTTTGTAAAAATAGACAACGACTGTATGATATCGTCTTTGCTTCGGATACCCCTGAAGGGCGTCGTTTTGATATAGCCATCATAAGTCTCATCGTCATGGCGTTTATCGTTATGATTATTGATTCTACAACTCATGTAGATTCATTCTGGCGAGATATCTTTTTAGGGTTAGAGATCCTATTTACATTACTTTTTACCATAGAATATATCGTACGAGTGTACGCTTCTCCTAAACCATTTGCTTATATGAGAAGTTTCTATGGCATTATTGATTTAATGGCCTTTTTACCGGCCATTCTCGTCTTTTTCTTCCCTGATGCCGCTTATTTTGCTGTATTAAAACTTCTGCGTTTAATGCGTATTTTCCGTATATTAAAGCTAGTAAGATACTTACAAGACTCTAATATTCTTCTACGATCTTTACTCAAGGCAAGAAGAAAGATCTTCATCTTCTTTAGTAATATGGCCGTATTAGTGACTATCTTTGGTACACTTATCTTTATTATTGAAGGGCCTGAAAATGGATTCACTTCGTTGCCTGAAAGTATATATTGGGCAATCGTGACCATTACAACTGTTGGATACGGCGATATCGTTCCCCATACACCACTTGGACGTTTAGTAGCAGCATTAACGATGTTACTTGGTTACTGTATTCTTGCTGTACCTACCGGCATTATTTCTGCGGAATTAAGGGAAGAGATGGAACATAGACGGACTCATGTTCGTTGCGATAATTGTTCTAAGGGTGGACATGAAGAAGATGCAGAATATTGTCGATATTGCGGTAGCGATTTACCTGAATTAGAGCTAGAGCCAGAAAAAGAACAACATCGATAAAAGTAATGTTCGATATCATTGAAGTTAAGAGCACCCATCAATAATGTGCTCTTAACTTTATAATGACTGTTTATCGTAAAGTCTAAGCTTTTTCAGCCAATAAAATACGTAATGTACGACGTAATGGCTCAGCAGCGCCCCAAAGTAACTGGTCACCCACAGTAAAAGCATTTAAGAAGTCATCACCCATTGCCATCTTACGTAAACGACCAACAGGTATAGACAATGTACCTGTTACTTTAGCTGGGGTAAGATCCGTTGAAGTAAGATCACGGTCATTGTCAATAACTTGAACCCAATCGTTATGAGTATCAATCATCTCAACAATTTCATCCATAGGGATATTTTGTTTTAGCTTAATCGTTAAAGCTTGCGCATGGCAACGCATTGCTCCAATACGAACACAGGTACCATCAATTGGGACTGGATTCGATTGATAACCAAGAATTTTATTCGCTTCAACTCCCGCTTTCCACTCTTCTTTGCTTTGTCCATTATCACGCTTAACATCAATCCATGGGATCAATGAACCTGCAAGTGGGACACCAAACTGATCAACGGGAAAGTCTGAACTTCTCATCACTTCTGCAACTTTACGATCAATATCTAAAATTGAGCTAGCTGGATTCGCTAAGTCACGTTCAACAGAGCTATGAATGGTCCCCATCTGAGAGATAAGCTCACGCATATTTTTAGCACCCGCACCAGAAGCAGCTTGATACGTCATTGCACTCATCCACTCGATATGACCTTTCTCATACAAGCCCCCTAATGCCATTAACATCAAGCTAACGGTACAGTTACCACCAACGAAAGTCGATGTACCACGATGAATACCTTCGTGTATTTGTTGATAGTTCACAGGGTCTAATGTAATGATTGAGTCTTGAGCCATACGTAAGGTGGACGCGGC